>CAMDCX010000053.1 GCA_945890715.1 PVC group bacterium
TCCGCAAAGGCTACCGCCTTGAGGAGCCCGGAGCGGGTCAGCGTTTCGGCCAGTTCCATGACGCGCAGCATGGTCGTTCCTGCCAGGATTCGATCTAGCTTGGGGAACAGGAGTCGATTATCGGCGGTCACGATGCCCATGTTTTCGATGGCACCTTCCGTGAGAAATCCGTGCTCGTCAAACCCTGCCGAGAAATTAACGCCAGCATCCACGGCTTCCTTCTTCATCAGGACATTGGGTGCGTAGTTGCAGTTCTTAATGTGGCTCATGCCGGCCGATTTTGCGGCGATCCGGCTGGTGCAGATGCGGCCGCCTTCGGGGTGGAGCTTCATGAACGGAGCGCCGAGCGACGTAACAACGACATAAAGTTGAGGCGCAGGACAGTCATAGGGATTGACGGCAAAACTGCCCGGGCCGCGCGATACAAAGACCCGAATCATGCAGTCCGGCTTTCCGGCTGTCCGGACGGTTTCCTTGATGATCTGCCTGAGTTCAGTTCTGGCGACAGGAAGGGTCAGGAAAAGTGCCCGGGCCGATTGATCAAGCCGATCCAGATGTCCCTGCAGGTTGTAGATGCAGCCATGAACGGTTTTTATAGCTTCGAAAATGCCGTCACCCCGATGAACCATGTGGTCGTCTATGGGGAGAATCATCAGAGCCGGATCGGTGACTATCCCGCCAAAGAGGCTTGAATACATGGCGAAATAACCATCCTGATAGGAACGGCGCAAGGCAACGGCGAGGGCCGGCCAGTCGGATGAAGTAAACTGTTTCATGGGACTAAAATAGCAGAAAACCCTTTCAGCACAACTCCCCGCTTGCTCCTGATTGGTTAATGTTTCATGATCGCCCTATGCAGTTGTTTGCTGAGTTAAACAAGAATGAGCGTGAGGCGACATGGCGTCATGCCGCGCCATTCCTCGTGTGGGTGCTGGTGATGTGTCTGCCGATGCAGAACCAGGCTTTGCGGTATGCGATTCAGGTGGGGGGCGGGGTGATTGCCCTCCTGATTGCCAGGCCCTGGCGCTACTATCCCTGCTTGTCCGTCCGCTGGCTGCCGGTCTCGGTTCTGGTGGGTGCGGGGGTATGTGTGTGTTGGGTATTGCCGGAGTCTCCTTGGATGCGGCGTATTCCCTGGCTTTACGATGTGTATATGAGCGTGGGGGTTCGGGGCGAAGTCGCGCTAATGCCTGGGGGAAGTCCTTATGCGCCGGAACAATGTGGTTGGGTTCTATCCGGAATCCGGCTGGCGGGCTCCGCTTTCGTGATCGCCGTCATCGAAGAGTTTTTCTGGAGAGGGTTCCTCATGCGCTGGTTGCGGGGGCATTCTTTTCTGAGCGTCATTCCCCGGGGGATGGGATGGGGGATACTGCTGACCAGTTCTGTCTTATTCGGCTTAGAGCACAGCCGCTGGCTGGCCGGGGTTCTGGCGGGCTTGGCTTATGGGCTGCTCTATATCCGGACAGGCGACCTTTGGGCGGCAGTGACGGCCCACATCACAACCAATTATCTGCTTGGTCTCTATGTCATGGCGACCGGCGCCTATGTGTTCTGGTGAGCGCTAAGCGTTTCGGGGAGTCTGCAGCTCCGGCAGCCATTCCGGCTGTTCAGACAGAAATCGTTAAAGATCTGGAGTAATCCCTGCTGCCGCAATCCTGAGTGATAAAGAGAGGGATTGTGGTCATGTCCGAACAGGGCGTGTGCGGTGTGGCGTCCAAACCGGTTGTCATCCTCATGCGGGAGCGACTTGAGCCAGTTCGGTTCGGGCTTCGAGGAGGTTGTGGCGGCCATCCAGGGGACAATGACATTGGTCAGGAGGCTGGCGGCCCGGCCGGGGCCGATGAGGGCTGCGGGCGATGCGCCGCGCGGACTCGAGAACCCGCTCCGCCATGCCCAGTAGCTTTGTCCGCCCACAGCCTGCAATGCCTCCAGAACCATTTTAAACGAGGAGGCGCTCAGGGATGATGTCATGATCTGCTCAAGAGGGGAGTCGGCATTCATAAACAGACCGGCGGCGGCCATGAGTCGGCGGAGCGGGTGATTGACTGGTCTGACGTGAGCGAGGTTCCAGTCGTTTCGGGACAGTGCTTTCCCCTGCCAGGCGGCTTGATGCCGCCACCAGATATCCCAGAGGGATCGGACAAATCCTTTTGTTTCCTCGTCCCATAACGGGTTTGTTTTGGGCGGAAGCAGTCCGGAAACCCCTGCCAGAAGGGCGTAAGCCGTTGTCAGGGTGTTGTCTGACTCCTGACGCAGGAGGTCGAGCGGGAGGCATTGGGCAAGTTTATGAAAGGGGTTCCGGTTGTGTTTATAGCCCAGTGCCCCCATGATTTCTCCATAAAGCGTTTGAGCCTTGTTTTCTCCCGCCATGGCCTGTGCGAGCCGCTCGGTTTTAAGCCGGAGTCGTTCTTCGCCGGCTGAGTCCAGAAAACTACCCTGTTGATCGGGTGACCAGGTTTTCAAGAGCTGTGCGCAGGGTGGACTCGGCGCGAGGTTTGCAAAAGGATAGGCGGGTAAATCCAGGCTGTCGAACGAGAACGACGGGATTTTCTTCAGGGCCTGCTTCAGGGCGATCTGAAGCACCGGGGCCGGGAGATCGGGCTCCCGGAGGATCCCGTCAAAGTAGGTGACATGGGCGATCACGCCCCGATAACGGCGATCAGCAGCGTGGCCGTGATGCCGCCAGTCCGAGGGACGTATATGCAGTTCAACGTCGCCGCGAACGGTACACTCGTCGGGGCCGATCCGAAGCACGGCGTCCAGAAAATCGGGCCCTGCCTCCAGGTTCCAGCGTCCGGGATTTTCAACCTCGACCAGGCGCCCGTCTGCCGTGAGGAGAGGGGTGGGGCGGTAGGCCGGATCTACCCAGACGCACCGCAGGTGCCGCTCCGACCACGGAAAGTCCGAGTTGCCGGCGGATTCCTTTACGGCAGCTGAGGGAGACAGTCGAAGGGCTCGGTACCGGCAAGCCTCTGGAAAAAGTTCATGGAAGGAAATCGACATACCCTTGTATTTAGCTAAACGGTATAGCTAGTACAAGTAAATTATGAAGCCTTCAGCCTTAATACTTGAAACTACTGCGGCCGATGTATTCGCGGAGCATAGATGTGTTGGGGACTTCCCGGTCTGAAATGCCGACGAAATTGAGCAGGAATGCTGTGAGGCGGCGTGCCTCGGCGTATTCCCGATCGAACGGCTTCACCTCCATCAGGAGGGGTTCGGCAATGGGCTTAAGCACGGCAAGTTCATAATCCAGAGCAGAGTTGAACGTGGCATCCGCCTCCGATTGGAATGGAAATATCCAGCGTTCCTCACCCCGTCGTACGGAGGACCACATACGCAGGGTTTTGAGCGCCGAGTGTCCCCGGTATTTATGGTCACGCACCATCCGGCGGATCAGCCGGTTATCGGTGGTGGCAATTCGGTTATTGGCATCCAGGCTGAGCTGCGTCAGGGCGCTGACGTAGACGCGGAATTTGGAAGTGTCGGGAATCATGCGGGTCAAGTCCGGGTTCAGTCCGTGAATGCCCTCGATGATCAGAATACCTTCCGGGCCCAGCTTCATCTTGTTTCCCCGGTAAACGCGGGTCTTGGATTCGAAGTCAAATAGGGGCGGCTCAATTTCGCCATTTTTGACGAGTTGTTCCATGTGTTGATTGAACAAGTCCAGATCCAGTGAATTGATGTGTTCGAAATCCGGAACCCCGTTTTCATTCAGAGGCGTTTTTGCCAGTTCAAAAAAGTAATTATCGAGGGACAGGGTGGAGACATGGAACCCGTTTACCCGAAGCTGGATGGCCAGACGTTTGGCGAAGGTTGTTTTTCCGGATGAGGAAGGGCCCGCCACGAGGACAATGCGTGTGGTGCTACGACGGCGTTGGATTTCATCGGCAATCCGGGCGACATTCTTTTCGTGCAGAGCTTCCGCGACCTTGATGAAATCGCTGATATCGCCATTCATGATGATTTCATTCAGCCGTCCGACTGTGTTGACGCCCATGGCCCGGCCCCAGTCCTTGTGTTCCCGGAATATTTTGAAGAGCAGGGGGAGGTTCCGGAAGGGGGCGATGGGGGTTCCCTTGGTGGGATCGGGGAGTTGCAGCACAAAACCCGGCGGATAGGGGATCAGTTCGAACAGGTCGATGGCTCCGGTGGATGGGGCGACCGGGCCCTGGGCCAGATCATAAAACCCTTCGCAGACATGAATGACGATCCGGGGCGGATTGCGAAACCGAAGCAGATTCAGTTTGTCCGTTTGTCCGGCTTCGGTGAGCCGCCGGGATGCCTCGGCAAAGGAAATTTTTTTTCGTTCAATGGGAATATCCCGGGCGATCAGGGATTTCATATGATCCCCAATGGTCTGAACCTGTTCCGGGGTAATGCCCCCATTAGGCACTCCCGCATTTTGTTCAAAACTACAGTAGAGGCCGTTACCTACGGCGTAATCGACCGAGAACCCCGAGCCCGGAAACAGTTCCTTGACTGTCTTTGCCAGAATGAAGGCGAGGGATCGCTGAAAGACAGGCCATCCCTCGGGGGAGGCCATGGTCAGGAGTTTGATTTCGCACTCCATTTCCAGGGGATAGTTGAGTGAGCAGATGTCATTGTTAATGAGCGCGGCAATATACGGCAGTCCCGAGGAGTCTGTCCGGGAGGGCATAACGTCGTTCAGGGAGGTACGAAAAGGATGTTCCGTGATGTGCCCGTCCTCAAAGGCCAGTTTGATTTTATCGGTCATCGTTCCTCCCTGATTGCGGCAATTGCCGTTACGATTCAATTCCTTTTCGGCCCTGTACCCCGGCGTCATAATAATGTTTGATGCAGCGCATTTCGGTGACCAGATCCGCCCTTGCCTGAAGCGCGGGACTGGCGTCGCGTCCGGTCAGAACCAGTTCCACGGCATCGGGCTTCCGGTCAATGAGAGCGAAGAGGTCTGCCTCCGTGATCAGACCCGCTTTGACGGCGACCGGGGCTTCATCCGCGATGACGACATCATACACGCCTGAGTGGAGGGCGCTGTTCAGTGCAGCCAGTCCGTGTTGTGCGGAGGCAATGGCTGCGGGGGAAGGCTGGCCCCGGACAAAGTCACCGTCCCCATATTGTTCCAGAGTGACTTCGGGAAAACGAGCCCGCAACAAGCGAATTTCGCTGTAATCGCCTCCCTTGATAAACTGGCCCAGATAAACCCGGAGTCCTGCCCCAACGGCCCGGACCACAAGGCCGAGAGCAGCGGTGGTTTTGCACTTTCCCGAACCTGTGTAGACTTGGACATACCCTTTCACGGAGTCACCCAGGGCGGTCTTTCCGGGAGAAGCCGTTTAAACTCTTCCACCAGGGCGGCTTCGTAACGCTCATCATATTGGCCCTTCAGGAAGAGGCCGTATGACTCGTGATAGAAACGCTCCCACGAGGACTCCTCATGTCCGGGATTAATGGGGAAAAAATGCGCTCCTACGGCGCGGGCCGCCTTGAGGTCACCGGGAGCATCACCCATCATTAAAACATGATCCGGCTTGTATCGGTTCGAGGTCGCCAGGGTGAGATGCTCCGACTTGGTTCCAAGTTCCTGGCCGGCGATAACTTCGACATACTGCAAAAGGTCATGTTCCGCCCATTCCCGGACAAGCGCTTCCGTGGGGGTCTGGGAGACGCAGATGACATCGGAGTGGGCTCGAACATCCCTTAAAGACTCGAGAACCCATCGGAACGGTTTGATGTTTTTTACGGTTTTGGCGACGGACTCGTTGACCGCCAGGCTCCACTGGAGGAGGCGTTGCAAGTCTGGATCCCCGGTTTCCTGAACACGTTTCTCAAGAGCCGGGTTTCCGAGAGGAAGTCCCGATTCACAGAATTCCCGAAGCGCCCGGGTGGACGGTGCTTGAAAGCCTGTTTGACGGACTCCGGGGTGATCGCGAAGAAGTTCAAATGTGGTCAACAGGCAGGGGAACCTATTCTGGCCACGGTGGAGTGAATGCAGATTCACGAATTCGGCAGCTTCCCGAAGGGCATTTTCGACGGGCTCAAGTTTCCAGAATGAAATAATCAGCGAGTGGAAACAGTGCTTCTGCTTGATTTCCATGGTGGGGAAAATACACCCATCGGAATCAATGCCGACAAACGAGGTAAAGCGCGGGCGGAGATTCAGAAGATGATCCCGTGTGAAGTGCGGGGCTGTGCTCATAAGGGCTTTCTATCGAAGCCGCGTCACCGGATCAAGACCAAAGGGAGGAGGATGAGGGTACTGCAGGCTCGACTTTGATCGGCTGCTTGCGTAGACTCTGCCCCTAACAGCCCGATTCGTGGCTGGCAGACGGGACATGACGCCGATGACTGAGGAAAGCCGACAACGCGAAGACTTGGAGAATCAGGTCTGGAATGCCATTGCCGCGTTCGAACAGATTGTTGAGACGATTCCGAATGATCGGGTGTCTCTCGAAGCCCTGTCTCATGCCTATGGACAGGTTGGCGATCTGTCGAGAGCCCGTGAATATCTCACCCGTCTCGTTAATGTGGTCATCGAAGAGAAGGATCGGGATGCTGTCGAGATGCTGAGGGATCGAATGGTCGCGTTGGAGTCCTCGGATCCCCTTGCGCGCGCGACTCTTTCCAGGATGGATGCCTTTCTTGAGGCTGTTGACGGGGATGTGCGGCACTTTGATCTTGCTTCGGAATCGCTCGAGAATCCCGCCGCAGCGAAGGCGGACGAGGCGGAATGGAGAAGTTCCCATGTGACCTCAGAGTTGTCATTTGCCTGGATCCTGTTCCAGGCCGGTGAATTGACGCAGGAGGACTATGCCATGGTGGCTCAGGATTTGAGTGCCATCTCGACCAATGCTTCTCTGGTGACGGTGTCGGTTTTGCATGCACTTCATGACCGGGGTGGACGAAGCATGGATCGCATCCTTGCTTATTCAGCGCGGGATTCAGGGGTGCCCATGATTCCCCTTTCCCTTTTTGACGTGCAGGATCAGGTTTTTCAGCTGCTCGCCCGGGAGTTTATCATCCGCTTTGGAGTGATGCCCTTTGAGATGATGGGGAACGACGTTCTGGTGGTGCTGTTGAACCCCTACAACAAACAACTTCGGGACAAGGTAGAGGCCATGATCGGTCGTCGGTGCCATTTCTTCATCACATCGCCTTCGGAATTTGATGCGACGGTCGAGCAGAAAAAACTTAAGAATGAGCTGAAGCCCGAGGCGAGCGAAACGGTTACTCCGTAGAGCCGCCTGCCGCCAGGAGTTTTATTTCCCCCTGAAAGACGAGCTTGGCACGTTGTTTTTCAATGCCTTCAATCTTGACTCCTTCAAGGGAATCCCCGGGGCTCAGCATTTGTCCATTAATGATCACAGCACTCTGTCCGCCCTTCCGTCCGATGATCCCGGTGACGAGCAGTTTCGGCCATATGACTGGCAGAATTTCTTTAACGATGTTTACCGCTGGCGGGTTTGTGACGAGGGGTGCAGGCGGTACGGTCGTGATCACCGGCGTAACGACGGCATTCGTAACAGGGGCGATGGGCGGGATTACAGGAGGAGTATTGGTGACGACGACCGGTTCAAGCTTGGGGGGCGGATCGGGTGGCGCCGAGGGTATGGAGGGTGCCTTGGGGACGGCAGCAATCACGGGTGTGTTGGCTGGATCCGGTGTTTTTTGCCACAAGTGCAAACCGAAAAACAGCAACCACAGAATGAACGCGAGGCTGAGGATGCCGAGCAGGATAAGTCCAGTCAGCATGGCCCAGGGGCGGCGGGGGGCGGCAGCGGTTCCCTCGATAGATTCGGGAGCCGGGTCATGGGGAAGAGGAGGCGGGATGGCGGCGGATTGACCGGTCTGTTCAGTCTCTTCCCGTTGTTTTCGCAGGGCTTCCTCGATTAAGCTCACGATATCCTCCTCTTGATGCCGTCAATCCTCATGCTCCCCCTCATCGTGGCAGGCGTCATGGGGTGTCTGTTGTGTCAATTTCTTAAGCAGACTTTGTGCCGAGTCCGGAGGAACTTTGCCTTCCTCCAAAAAAGCGACACGGTCTTTAATGTAGACTCGTTCAGGGAAAATGGCCAGCGCGTTCTTGAAGCACTCGGCCGCTTGGGAGGGGGTCCCCCGGATTTCGTTCAGGAATCCCAGGAAAATGAGGGTTTCCGCGCGGTCGAGGGCGAATTGGCGATCCGGTTCCCCTCCTGCAGTCGACTCATGTGACTGGAGGGCCAGAACAGTTTCAAGCGAGGAAAAGGCGGTGGAGAGATTTCCGGTTCGGATAGCCATTCGGCTTTTCTCAAGAGGAATCCGGTAGTCTCCGGGGTTAAGCCGCTGGGCCTCCCTCAGAATTTGATTGGCGAGGTCATTGCGGTGCAGGCCGGTTGCGGTCCAGAAGGCGGCGACCAGAAAGGCGTCCACATTGTGCGGGTCGGAGCGGATCGCAAGTTTCAGCCACGGGAGGATTTCGGCGCCTTCATTCCCATCCGTATGGGCGTGCTGTTCAGGCTTGATATCGGCCTGCCATCGTTGGAAGCGGCTTTGGGTGTCGACTTGGGATTGGATGTGACCGACTCCCTTATGGAAATACAGATCAGCCTGATTAAAGAATGTGAGACTGAGCGCCTGCCTGCTTTCGCCGAGTAAAAGGCCGGTCAGTCCTGTCGCCGGTTCAGGGAAGGAGGGGGACGCGGTGAGGAGGCAGGCTAAACTGAATGCCAACGTCCCCGAGCTCGCCAGAAGCGCCCACGGAACGAGGGGTGAAGAAAGGGGTCTCACAGGATGTCCCCGCGCGAGAAACGTCGTTTCCGGTAACCCAGCCAGGCGAGAGACAGGAGTGCCATGGTGAGTAGCACGGCGTACACAAGAATTCCCGTCACAGTAGACCAGGGGGCGCAACCCCAGTCGTGAACAAGCCGGCGACGCAGATCGAACAATTCAAAATGAGGGAAGAGATAGTAAAGCGTGTAAAGGGCGGTGTTCATCATGCCGCCCACCCCGACCAGCATGGAGGGAATCCGGGGCAGGAGGATGAACGCGGCGGCGGTGACGACATAGGTCGTCACGGTGGCGGCATCCCGGTTCATCCGGGTGGAGAGGGTAATCCCCAGAGCGCAGACCAGCCCTAGGGCGGCCGCGTGGAGCACCACAGCTTGAAGAAGGGTCATGACGTCGAAACGCCCGCCTTTGAGGGAAACACCCAGGCACAGGGTCAGATAGAGGCAAGCCAGGGCGAATCCTGTGATTGACCAGGCGCCCAGCCATTTCCCGAGAATGAGGGTTAGGCGTGAAACCGGCTTGGCGAGCAACGGGAACAGTGTTCCCCTCTGTTCCTCTTGGGGAAGCTGGCGCACCGAGGTGTTGATGGCAAGGATCCACGCCAGAAGCCAAACCGATAGCAGGCCCATATCCTTCACATAACCGGCCACCCCCGCGAGCCCGAAAATATCAAACGAAAGAAGCCCTGCCAGAAGGGTTGTCATCAGGATCAACAGAACATAAAGGTCTTTGCGGCGTATCATTTCAAGCCACACCACGCCGGCTAATGTAAGAATTTGATTCATGGGGTTACGGCCTTGATAAAGAAACGTTCCAAACTTTCGCCGGGCGGAACCAGGGTGCTGACCGGACCCTCGGCGATCAGGCGCCCCTTGGACAGGATGGCGATCCGATCACAGGCCAATTCCACCTCCGATAGTTCGTGGGAGGAGAAAAATACGGTTTTTCCAGCGGCCTTTCGTCGGGCGATCAGGGCGCGGATATCACGGCGGCCGAGGGGGTCAAGACCCCCGGTCGGCTCATCCAGAATCAGAAGTTCTGGATCGTTGATCAGGGCTTGAGCCATGCAGATTCGTTGCCGCATGCCCCGGGAATAGAGAGCAATGCGCTGGTTGGCGGCTTCACTCAAACCGGTTTCTTCCAGGAGTTGGGTGGATCGTTTCTGAATGACCGAAGAGGGTAGATTGAACAATCGTCCCGCCATGGTCAGGAGTTCGCGTCCGGTCAGAAAAGGATAAGTATCGGGATTTTCAGACATATAGCCGATTTTTTCGCGGGCGATGGAGTGGGTGATCGGGCAACCGAAAAGACGGGCAGTTCCCGAGGTGGCTTCCTGGAATCCCAGGAGAACCTGAAGGGTGGTTGTTTTTCCCGCGCCGTTCGGCCCGAGGAATCCGTAGACGGTTCCCGGCGCGACGGTCAAGGTCAGGTTTTGAAGGGCCTGAACAATCCCGGTTCGTCCCGGGAAGGATACGGTCAGATCCTGAATGTCAATGGGGGCAATCACAGCCCTGTGATTATCACATTCCGGTATGGGGATACAATGCTAGAACCAGAGGAAATGGTCACCACCCATAATGAAACATCCGGAAAGCAACAGGCAGGCCGAAACCATTATCAACACTATCACTGCCTGAATCATGTATTTTCTTGTATTCATTAAATCCGCCCCATGAGAATCAGGATGATCAGAATCAGAGCCACGAGACCCAGTCCGCCACTCGGATAATAACCCCAGTTCTTGCTGTGCGGCCACGTGGGCAATGCTCCAACAAGAAACAGGATCAACACAACCAACAGAATTGTTCCAACATTGGATCCGATAATCATAGTTATTCTCCCTTTGTTGAGAATAGACTACAGGGTAGGCCTATCCAATTCGATGGGGTTTAACCCTACTCGGGAGGGCGGGTGGTTCCGGCAGGGCGTATCTGCGATTTTCCTTTTTCGGCAGGGATGAATCGGTATGATCGGGTCACAGAACCATGGAAAAACGAAAGTCAGCCGAATACGTCGGGTTTATTTTTCGTCAGGCTTTTTCCTCCTTTCTCCGGAATCGGGGATTGGAGAAGGCTTCGGTGCTGGCTTTTAACAGTTTTTTCGCCCTTTTCCCCTTGATTTTGCTGCTCCTGTTTCTGGCGGGGCATTACATGGCCTCGTCCAAGGTGGCCATGAGTGCCGTCGGGCGGGTGGTGGAGCAGATGGTGCCCATGTTCAGCGACGTGATCATTCGGGAGGTGCAGGGAATGGCCTTCCAGAATACCTGGGGAGTACTCAGTTTGTTCCTGTTACTTTGGGGGGTAACCCCTCTAGCAGCGACGATACGCGGCGCGTTTGACCAGATCTACAGGCGGGACCGGTCGATTCCCTTTCTCAAGGAGAAACTGCTGGATGGCATGGCCGTGTTGCTGATGCTGGTGATGCTGGTTTTACTGGTGATTGGCGAAATCGGGTATGCCGTCGTGGGGGCGTTTCTGGCTGGGAAAATGCCGATGGTGCTGCGACTGATCGATATTGTCCTGCCGGTGGCGGTGGTGGTGTCCTTCCTTTCCATCATCTATTGCATTTTCACGCCCGTCCGGTTGCATCTGCTCGCCGTGCTCGCGGGGGGGCTGGTGACGGCCATCCTGCTTGGGCTGATGGGCCCGGTGTTCACGGCCATTATGAAGTTCAATCCCGACTACGGGTTCGCCTTCGGCTCACTCAAGGCCGTTTTCCTGTTACTCATCTGGATCTATTATGCTTTTGTGGCCTTTCTTTTTGGGATTGAGGTGAGTTCCAGTATTCACTGGCGGGAGGCCATTCTGGTTCAGGAACTTTTTTCATCACCCGAGAAGCGGCATCGTTATGCCGCCCGACTGGGCCGGTATAAACAAGGGTATGAGATGGATCGCGAGCTCTTTCACGAGGGCGATCCGGGTGATTCGATGTATTACATCCTGTCCGGAGCGGTGGCTTTGAGGCGGGGCGACCAGACCTTGCGGATCATGAAGCCCGGTGAGTATTTCGGCGAAATGGCGATGCTGCTCAAAACCCCCCGGTCGGCTACCGCCGTCGTGGTGGAGGCGGAGACTGAGCTGGTGACGATCTCCTCGGCAAACATGGACGCTGTACTCCGTCAGAATCCCGCCGTCGTCCTGTCGCTTTTGGAGGAGATGGCTCAGCGATTGAAGACCACCGATGCCCTGCTGCCTCCCTGAAAGTGGTGTGCGGGGTTGCACTCTTGACGGGGAATGAGCATAATCAGATGAATCATGTAACCCCACGAGAGGATTGGATATGGCAGTCAATTTTGTGCAGCGTATTGATGAGGGCGTGAAGGTTCAGAATGTGCTGGCCAGCGTGTCGGATAAAACAGGGTTGGACAGGCTGATTCCGGCGCTATTAAAAATCAATCCCGGAGTGCGGATCTATTCCACTGGTGGAACTTTTTCGGCGCTTCAGGAGATTCTGGGAAAAGAATCCCAAAACCTTGTCTCGGTTTCGGACTATACCGGACAACCCGAAATGCAGGGCGGGCTTGTGAAGACTCTTGATTTCAAGATTTATCTCGGACTGCTCAGCGAAACCTATAATCCCGCGCACGCCGATGATCTCAGGAGGACGCAGGGCTTGCCGATTGACATGGTGGTGGTGAACCTCTACCCATTCGCCCAGACCGTTGCCAGGCCGGATGCGACCCCCGAGAAGGCCCGTGCCAATATCGATATCGGCGGCCCCTGCATGGTCCGGGCTTCGGCGAAGAATTTTCTGCGTGTGGCTTCGGTAACGGATCCGGCGGATTATGACGGCGTGATCCGGGAACTGGAAGCGGGGAAGGGAATCCTTTCCCTGAAAACGCGATTCAGCCTGGCTCAGAAGGCCTTCGCACATACGGCGGCCTATGACACGGCGATTGCTACCTATCTCAAAGGAAAGAGTTTTGATATCATAAAGGCTTGTTACCAATTTTGAATTCTCCCTCTCCCTTGAGGGGAGAGGGTTGGGGTGAGGGTGAACTATGTTTGAACTGAGTGTGAAGACTCATTTTTCCGCCGCTCATCGCTTGGTGGGATACGATGGCGCCTGCGCGAATCTGCACGGACACAATTGGGAGGTCGAGATCTTTGTCCAGGGATCACGCCTGAACCCCCTGGGAATGCTGGTGGATTTCCGGGACATCAAGACGGCGATCCGCGAGGTGATGAAGGAAGTGGATCATTGTGACTTGAACCAGATCCCCGCCTTTCTTCGCGAGAATCCAACGTCCGAAAATCTGGCCCGATATCTTCATGCCAAGCTGGGGGACCATTTGAACAACGAGGCCCATCAGGTCTGCAAGGTAACCGTGTGCGAGACCCCGGGCACCACGGCGAGTTACTGGAATGAAGACTAAATCAGTCTGGGTTACCGAGACATTTACCTCTATCCAGGGTGAGTCCACTTGGGCGGGACTGTCCTGTTTCTTTGTGCGGTTAAGCGGCTGTAATCTCCGGTGTTCATATTGCGACACGACTCATGCCTATCCCCGGGGCCGCAAGACATCCATCAGTTCACTCGTTCGACGGTTTGCCGCGTCTTCGGCGGCGATCGCGGAGATTACCGGCGGGGAACCCCTGTCGCAGTCCGGCTTTAGTGAGCTGGCAACGCGGATGCGGGATAGCGGGGGCGGCAGGCCCGTGCTTGTGGAGACCAA
>CAMDCX010000054.1 GCA_945890715.1 PVC group bacterium
CCGACATTTCAACCGCTTCCACCGACTGGCGCACGAAACAGGGGATACATTCAAGCGCGGCTTTCATTATGACCCTTTTCTGCTTCTGATCGCCTTGATGGCGAGTTCCGCCGCATTAACTAGGGGATAGGCGATGGGAGAGGCAGTCAGGGCGGGATGGGTTCCCATCTGGAACATGGCGATGTCTTCCGCAGTCATGCGGCGTTGAACGCAGGCGGAGACGGCGTTGATCATCTCGCCCGCCGCGCTGTTCCCCTGGACCTGCCCGCCCAGAAGCACGCCTGAGTTGCACTCGAAGACCAATTTGACCTTGGTCTGGGCGCCTCCCGGCATTCCGCCGGGATGCCGGTTTGGCCCCTCGACCGTCGCCGTCACCGTGTCATAGCCCCACGCCTTGGCCATCGTCTCCGTCAAGCCCGCCGTCCCTAATGCGAAATCGCCCAAAGCCGTGGACCAGACTCCCACCGTGCCTGGATTTTCACGTGTTATGCCGAACAGGTTCGCACCCGCGATTCGCGCTTCCGAGGTGGCAATCGAGGCAAGTTTGAGCGTGGAATGGCCGCCTCCGAAAAAGGAGACCTTTTCCGCGCAATCCCCGCAGGCAAAGATGTGCCGGTCGGAAGTCCGCATGGCACGATCGACATCAATGCCGCCTGTGGCACCGATGCGCAAACCGGCGGCCTTGGCCAGTTCCGCGTTGGCTTTCGATCCCGTACCCAGGATAACCGCGTCCGCCTTGAGTATTGTGCCATTGGAGAGTTGCACGCCGGTCACATGCCCATGCCCCGTGAACCCCGTCACCTTGCTGGTGGTGAGGATAGTTATCCCGCTGGACCGGATCACCTGCTCGGCTTCGACACAGAATTCCCCGTCATAGGACAGGCTGAGACAGTGGGCCGCAATTTCAACGATGGTGATGGTCTTTCCACCCATTTTCCGGATCTCATCCGCGAATTCGATGCCAATGAATCCACCGCCCACCACAACGATGTCATGGGCTGTTTTCAGGTGGTCCTGCATCTTGCGCAGGTGTTCCACATCCTTAAGGATCGTGAATATGCCCTCCTTTTCCACACCGGGTATGGGAGGGGTGACTGGATGTGAGCCAGTGGCAACGATCAGCCGGTCATACGTGACTTCACCGGCCGCGGTGACAACGCTTTTCCGTTCGCGGTCAATGGTGGTTGCTTCCGACACAAGAATCTCAACCTGCTCCTTTTCAAGCACAGCATTGGGAATGAGGTTCTTCTCCGGGGTGCCCACCGTCCCACAGATATAGGGAATGCCGCAGGGGATCGACACCTGCGCTTCCTTCCGCACCAGCAAAACACTTTTTGAGGGGTAATGCCTCCTGGCCGTAATGGCCGCCGTTACACCCGCCGCACTGCCACCAACAACAACGACATCCACTGATTTTATGGTCATAACCTCTTCCTTTTATTGAACAATTACATTGATTTGTCGGGACGCCGTTCCATTCCGTTCGCAGATGGCCATTGATCCCACCGGTACGCCACAATGCGCGGCGACACAGGGACAGGTGACGTGCTGAAGAAAGAAGGAATGCTTTGAGGCACCGTGGAGGCTTTCATAGTTGCCTTGGCCTTTGGCGATGATCAGGTCAGCCGCTTCGAACTCACGACGGAACTCGTCGGAACAATCCTCGAGCAGCGTCCCCGGCGCATCGGAACCGTTTGGCATGACCGATACGATGTCCTGAAGGCCAGCCGTTTCGGCATCATCCATAGTCGCATCATTGACTACGGGGGACCCTCGGACTCCCACCACTATTTTTGCAACCGGCAGGGCCTCAAGAAGTGCACGATCCAAAGCGATTTCCCCGGCATTGTCAGTCAGAAATAGAATATGCCGGGCCTGTTCCGCGGCCAGAAACAGATCTTTTGCCGAATCCATCATACAGTCCCCCCGACAGGCGCGGCAAAGCGCCGTACGGATTTCCATCTCCGACATATCTGTCACGGGATCCCCACCGACGAGATTGCCAGCTAGCGCTAGACGCACGAGTGCGGTTTGTGGAAATTCTTCGACCCGTACTTCCCGTAGCAAACAAGGGAGCAATTCAAGCGCCAAACGATTCATACGCTCCTTGTAGGCGCGGTATGGATCAGCGTTACCCGTTTCCATACGAATATATCGGTGAAGGCGCTGGGCAACGACTGTGGGGGGTCCGAGCCAGTCGGGCCCCACCAACTGGGATAGCAGGCTACGCATGATCTCAGCCTGGCGCGACTCATCAGCAACGCTGAGACGGACGGCTTCAGTGGCTTGTTGAACAAAACAGGGAATGCAATCAAGGTTCGTTTTCATAATTTTCCCTTTCACGGTGTCAGCAAATAATCGGCAATGGCCCGATAAAAGGTAGTTACGGCCAGAATAGCGCAGTGTCGGCCCGCTTCCGTCTCGCATTCACCGGACCGGATGATCTCTCCGGCACTGATGGACAGTGCGTCCGCAACGTTCCGGCCCTTTGCCCGACGGGCTACGGCATGGCCGCATGATCGGGTATTGCCGCATCCATCTGTGTAGTATCGAACATCCTCAATCCTGTCATTGCGAATGACCAGATAGAATTCCATCGTATCCCCGCACAGACCTTTGATCGACGCCGATGCCGTCGGATCATTCATCTGTCCACAATAATCATCTGACAGGGTATCCGTTGTTGATCGGGTTGTGTTTGCTGAATGATTCACATTAAATCTCTTTTTTTGATGATGTTATGTCATAAGGTATTTCCTGCGCCCCACTTTTAGCGGCGCTGTAATACGGTGACGACTCACTCCCCTGAGCGCAAATCTTGCCCATGCGCAACAACTTCCCGAGATACTTGGATACTTCGTTCAGGTGCATGCCAAACACGCGGGCAATTTGTTGAGCCGTGCAGGGCCGTCGTTTAAGCATGGCCAGGATCGTTTCTTCATTGGCCATGACTTCGTCAGAGGCTTCCGGCGAAAATTCAGCAATAACTTTCGCCACCGGCCGAAACAGACCCGTAAGGGATTCCATCTCACTTTGCGGCATTGCGAGTGCAAATTCCTCGGCGGGGGGGCGAACGGCGGTGTTAAGATGAATTTCGTCGGGGTTGAGTGCTTCAACGAACGCGGCGATCTTCTCCGCATCGTTCCGAAGTGTATTTACACCCGGGACTAAAAACACCTCAATCCAGAGCATCCCTTTGAATCCGTCCCGAAAAGCCCGGTATCCTTCCATTATTTGGGAAAAACGGAGATCCGCATGGGGCCGATTGAGGTGTTCAAATGAGACCTGATTCCACGCACTAAGCGACAATTTGACAAGATCGGCTCGTTTCGCCGCTTCCCGCACCTCGGGCATCGAAAACAGCGTTCCGTTTGATAGCAGCGCTGCGGGTATAGCTGTGTGATCCCGGATGAATTGCAGAATGTCGCCGAATCGGGAATGCAGCGTCGGTTCACCGGATCCGGAAAGGGTTATATAGTCCGCTTTCCCGTCCTGCTGGATCCATGCCTCAAGTTCAGTCTTTATCTCTGCGAGCGGCATATATTCCGCACGCTCAATGGTCTTGTTAGTTGTATGCCCCAATTGACAGAATATGCAGTCCAATGTGCAGGTTTTGAAGGGCGTCAAATCCACCCCCAGGGATCGCCCGAGACGCCGGGAGGGCACAGGGCCAAAAAGATATTTGTATGTTTTACTCACAGTCGCAGGTTTCTATTTTTCCCGCCCTGACTGGACGTCTAATTCCGTCAAAGCACATTTTTGGCACCTTAGATATTTTCATGAAGCTTCTTGTTTCCGGATAGCTACGGCTTCAATTTCGACCAATGCGCCCCGCGGTAAAGCGCAAACTTGAACGCAACTTCTTGCCGGGAATTGGGCCCCGAAACACTTAGCGTAGACCGTGTTGAATGCCTCAACATTACCCATGTCGCTCAGAAACACCGTGGTCTTGAGCACTGTGTTCATGTCGGCGCCGCCGGCTACAAGAACGGCGCGCAGATTCGAAAGCGCCAGTTCTGCGGCTGTGACGATGTCGCTGTTCCGCAGGTCACCTGTAATAGGGTCAATCGGCAACTGACCTGACGTAAAAAGGAGTGCTCCATGCGCTATTGCCTGACTATAAGGCCCGATTGCAGCTGGCGCCGCACTAGTTTGTATCTTTGTCATTTTGTCCTCTTATGGTTTGGGTGTTATTCCTTCTACTGAAATTATCGTTCGACATGGCCTGACTCCTGCTGAAGTCGGGAGAAATTGCGTATAGCGCAAAAATCTTCCCCGCACATTGAGCAGTGGCCATCATCTTGGTCACAGCGGCCCAGTTGATATCGCGAACGTGCCGTTTCACCATCCAATGCAAGTTCGAACTGCTTATTCCAGTCGAAATTCTTGCGGGCGTGCGAGATCGCATCATCGCGCTCCCTCGCGCCAGGCAGTTTTTTCGCAACATCTGCGGCGTGGGCTGCGATGCGATACGCCATAATCCCCGCCTTGACATCATCGGCGGTTGGTAGCCCCAAATGTTCAGCGGGAGTTACATAACAAAGCAGGGAAGCCCCATGGAATGCGGCCATGGTAGCACCAATGCAGGAAGTGATATGATCATATCCGGGCGCAATGTCTGTCACGACAGGGCCAAGCACATAAAACGGCGCACCGTGGCATACGCGTTGCTGCCTCTCTACGTTCATCTGGATTTCGTCGAAAGGGATGTGGCCGGGGCCTTCCACGAGCACCTGGACTCCTTGACTTCGGCACCGCGAAACCAGCAGTCCCAACTTGTCCAATTCAGCGAACTGGGCGGCATCACTGGCATCGGCCAGGCAGCCAGGGCGAAGTCCATCACCCAATGAGATGGTGACGTCATGGGCGCGACAGATCTGCATGATGTCGTTCCAACGCGAGTACAAGGGATTCTCGCGATTGTGATGCATCATCCACTTCGCCAGTAATGCCCCGCCCCTGCTCACAATGCCTATGACGCGTTTGGCCGCCAATGGAAGATGGGCGTTGCGCAAGCCTGCATGAATTGTCATGAAGTCCACGCCTTGCTCCGCCTGTTCGGTAATGACATCCAACAGAACCTCCTCCGTCAAGGCGTCAATATCTCCCTCAACTCTCGAGAACGCTTCATAGAGCGGCACTGTGCCAAACGGAACTGGGCATTGCCCCAGCAAAACGCGACGTAAAAGATCCAGATTGGCTCCAACACTGAGATCCATCAAAGCGTCGGTACCTGCGGTTATGGCCACGAACAATTTCTCGAGCTCCGCCTCTGTTCCGGATTTCTCTGTCGAACGGCCAATGTTGGCATTGACCTTGGTCGTAAAGGCGCGCCCGATGACGACCGGCTGAAGGCCTCGGTGCGCGGGATTGGCCGGGAGAACGGCAGTTCCATCGGCTAAGCGATCACGGACGAATTCCGGGGCAACGTGTTCACGCTGGGCAGCCGCTACCATAGCGGGGCTAATTTCACCACATAGAGCAGTCTGGTACTGTGTCATTGGGATAATAGTTTCACGGCTTGTTCGTGTGACAAATGCGATAGGCTTTACAGAAAGGACAAGACCGTTCCACCCTGTGGATGAAACGTGCCCATGCGCTATCCGGCCAACGCCGGGCGGCGATGCAAAAAGGACAGATTGCACATAACAATGCAAGCATTCGTGTGATCATTGGGCACTTTCTAGTTCGGAGTTGTTAAAATAACCGCTGCGTCCTCCCTGGCCTTGGCCACGGCCATGTTCGTTTCCCGGGTCACGTTTAACGGGGATGATCAAAACGGCAGCCACAGCGATCAGGCCGCCAATCATTCCGGCCAGGAAGAAAACCTTTAACCGACCGGACGCAACATACCAGAACCAACGCCAGTGTATCGCGAGGTGGAGGAGGCTGAGGGCGAGAAACACATAACTGTTCCACATGTGCAGGTCACCCCATTCATGGCGAGACCAGCCCCACGCCGTCAGCCCGCCACCACCACGACTGCCCGGGGGAAGGCGAAAAGCCAACAGGAATCCGGTTGCCGCCATAATACAAAGCGACAACCACAGGAAGAAAATCAATATTCGGTCTATCTGTCTCGTGTTCATCTGGCTCCCCGATTGTCGGCGTCTGCTTTCTCGCTGATTCCTGTACGCTCACCTAGAGGCATATGGGCTGCAAGCGGGGCAGTTTTGTTCCTCCCCGCCGCAGCCAAGGCCTACTTCTTCGGACACTTTTTAAGACACATGAACCAGTCCAGGCACTTCACATCCGGATCAGGCTTGGTCATGCGGTCTTTGGCCACACCGCACGATCCTGGAGGCGGGACGATGACATCATCGCCCGGTTGCCAGTTGGCGGGGGTCGCAATCTTGAATTCATCCGAGTACTGCATCGCAATCAACAAGCGTTTCACTTCCTGCATGTTACGCCCGTTACTGAGGGGGTAATACAAAAGAGCGCGAACCTTGCTGTCCGGGTCAATGATGAACACGGCCCGCACCGCCTGGGTGTTGCTGGCACCAGGCTGAAGCATGCCAAAAGCCCTGGAGACCTCCATGGTCAGGTCGCTGATTACAGGAAAGGTCACTTCTACATTCTTCATTCCTTTGTAGTCGATTTTCTCCTTGATGGTCCGCAACCACGCAATGTGACTGTAGGTACTATCAATGGAGAGTCCTAGCAACTTGCAGTTCAGCGCCTCGAATTCCGGCTGCATTGTGGCAAAGGTCATAAACTCCGTCGTGCAGACCGGCGTAAAATCCGCCGGGTGCGAGAAAAAGACCACCCATTTGCCTTTATAGTCGTCCGGAAAGTTAAGCGGTCCCTGTGTGGTCTCCGCCTTAAAAGACGGTGCCAGTTCCCCAATCAACGGTAATCTGATATTCTGTTCACTCATATTCGTGTCTCCTTATTGGCTTGTTTCTGTTCGATTTTATCTGGCATTTTCCTCATTGATACGTGGATTGACGCACCTCCTTTCAGGCAGCTCTTTCCATGAACCGTGCGGTTGCCCGCGCCACAAGACGGCCTTTCTGTATCAGTCTTGCCTCCATGCAATGCAAGGGAGGGAATGACTCCTTGATGTTAGCCTGTACAACCGCTTCATGAGTCAGCAGAACTGGTTGCAAAAAACGGACCGTTAATTCGCCTGTCACGGCGACAATGCCATGGGCAAAAAGACAATTCGTCATGGCGCTGTCCAGGACGGCGGAGATCACCCCGCCGTGCAAGAGGCCATCATAGCCTTGGAACAGGCGGCGGCAGGGGAATCTGCCCTCAATACTGCCATCCGGGCAAGTTTGAAAGGAGAGCTTCAGCCCCTGCTTGTTCCGGCTCCCGCACACGATGCAACTGGCGTGGTGTGCGTCCCGCAACTTTGTCAGGTTTCGTTGTTTCTGTTCAGTGGTCACACACGTTGGCTCCGGTCTGGAGTGTGCCTGCAAGATAGGCAGCGATGAGGGCTTCCGGCGGCTCGCTGGGTGCGCCCACCGTGACCTTGATTCCATTTTCAGCGAACAGGGCCTGCGCTCGACTACCCATACCGCCGGCAATGATGACGGTTACCCCCTGCTCGTGTAACCAGCGAGGCAAAACTCCCGGCTCATGGGGAGGTGGCGTGAGGCGTTTTTGCCCCGTGATGGTTTTTGTCGTGTTGTCCACGTCAATCAGGGCGAATTCGGCACAGTGTCCGAAATGCATGGCCAGTTTTCCTTCGGCAATCGGAATGGCAATCTTCATGGCAATCTCCTCTTTTTGGTTTTGTTGTACGGTTTCATCATGAGCTGACAGTGCTAAAATCGGAGCGATGACTCGTTCAAACGCCTTCGCCGTTTCCGTCCGGCTGTGGTGATAGACAAAAGGGGTGCCTGCATCGCAGGCTTGGCCGACAGCGGGATCAATCGGGATCCGGCCCAGGAAGGGGACTTTCATCTCGGACGCCATCTTCTCGCCGCCGCCCGTCTTAAAGATATCGGTTACCTCCCCGCATTTCGGACACACGAATCCGCTCATGTTTTCGACCACACCCAATACCGGCAGCTGCAGTTGTTTACAGAACTTGATAGATTTCCGCACATCCGTCGTGGCGACATCCTGAGGGGTCGTAACGACCACCGCGCCATCCACGGGTTCGGCCAATTGAACAACCGACAGCGGCTCATCGCCCGTACCCGGCGGTGAGTCGATGATCAGGTAGTCCAGGTCACCCCAGTCCACGTCTGTCAGGAATTGTTTGATGACGCTGGCCTTCATGGGGCCGCGCCAGATCACGGCATCGTCCCTGTCTTTCAGGAGGAACCCGACGGACATGACTTTGACTCCAGCGTGTATGACCGGCTGGATGGCCCCGTCTTTCATGTGCACGTTCGCGGCATCGAGGTGAAGCATCTTCGGGATGCTAGGCCCGTGGATGTCGACATCCAGAAGTCCGACACGCTTGCCGGATAGGGACAAGGAAATCGCCAAGTTCGCAGCAACCGTGCTTTTGCCGACCCCCCCTTTGCCGGACATCACCAGGATTTTATGGCGAATTCGATGGAGACGCTCTTGGAGTTGCTGCTCATGCAGCCAGTTATTAAAGTGGTCCGGCGGTTGTTTATTCCCGCTCCCGCAGGGGGTTTCCCCCGTTGACTTGCCACATCCGCATTCGTTCTTTTCGGTCATGCTATTTCCTTTTTTTGTCATTCAAAATCAAAGCTCATGCCCGTACCTCCAGGGCTGCAAATGCCCGGGAAAGCATTCCAAAGTGCGGCGGTCGCCTGGGGTCCCGTGCAATGCATGGCAACCACGCGCTGCAGGCTGAAGAATTTCAGTTCCTCCAACGTCCAGGCGAGGCGGCTCGGTGAAGCCGACCGCAGATGAGTACCCCCGAGAACCGCATGGATGGGCCGGCCTTGCGCGAGCCTGCGAACGTGATCCAGCGTGTTGATTAATCCCGCATGGGCACACCCCAGAAGCACAACGATTCCCTGGGACGTGTCGAAAAAAACAGCCTGATCATCAAGTAACGGATCATCGTCAACACCTTGAACATCCGTGCAAAACCCCTCGGTGGATGTCTCTTCCGGGTGCGTCCTCGGTATTTCACCCGTGGACCAGATGCCCGGAGCGACTTCCAGTGGCAAGGGAGTGCTGACTGGCGGGTTTGACAGTCCCAACAGGACCTCCAGTGAGGCCGGCGGAATTCCAATGTAACGAGTGCCTGCGTCCGCGCGTTTGTACTTGGGGCGGAATGCAGCAGGATGGGCAATGATCCTGATATCTCCGCCCGTGCGGTGCAACAAGGCAGGCAAGCCACCGGTGTGGTCGTAATGGCCATGGCTCAGGACAACGGTATCCACGGCATCTAGGTCCAGATCCAGTACCTGTGCATTGTCCTCCAGAACCAGTCCCTGGCCGGTGTCGAACAGCAGGCACTGATCTTCGGTTTCAATCCAGAATGCCAGACCATGCTCGGCCCGCGTATTGTGGTTGTCCACGCAATTATCGGACAGGATGGCAATGCGGGTCTTCATTGCTGAGCCTCCCCTGCGGGTTGGGGACTGATTCTTCTAATCCTGGCTATAACTGTTTCTCCGGCCCTGACCGTATCGCCCTTTCGGGTGATGACATCCACGTCGGCTTTCGGAAAATACAAATCGAGCCGTGATCCGAATTTCATCATCCCGATGCGTTCGCCCCTGGCTACGGCGACACTCTGGTCATGATCCAGCCAATATACAACGCGCCGGCAAACCGGCCCGACGATCTGACAAACCAAACAGCGGGTATGCGGGTTGACGATGAGAATCTTGTTGTGCTGGTTCACCTCGGAGGACTTCTCCTGAAAGGTAAACAGCCGTTTTCCAGGAAAGTAACCCAGAAAGGTGGATTGTCCCGCAATCGGCGCCCGATTGACATGGACATCAAACAGGCTGAGGAAAATACTGATTCTGACGCAGTCCGCGTGGAGGTACTTGTCCTCATGGATATCGGTGATAGCGGCAACCTTGCCGTCGGCGGCAGCAATGATTAGATCGGCACCGGAGGGGATTGTCCGCTCAGGATCACGAAAGAAGAACAGCAGATAGGCAACACATACCAGCGCGGAAATGCCGCAGATCCCGGCGGTCTTTTGCAATGAAACGCCTTTCCATCGCATGAAGATGGCCAGCAAGCCAAACAATATGGCAACGGCGATTAAAAACGGCGCAACTTCAGATCTGATGGTCATGGGTGTGTACTCTCCGAATGGGCTTGTTCAAACTGGCTTACCCTGTTCCAAACTGTCCGAATATCTGCGGCGAGCGGGCCCGTATCGACCTCGACAACAGCCATGCCCTGCAGTTGAGCCGCCGTGACGCCCCGGTCATACCGTACGCGCCCAGCCAACATAGCCCCGGCCCGGTGGGCTTCGGCCTCGATCCTCTCGGTCATTCCCGCATTCAAATCCCATTTGTTGACGCAGATGGCAGTCGGAATATGGAAGTGGCGGGTCAATTCCAAAACCCGTTTCATATCATGTTCCCCCGACAGGGTCGGCTCGGTCACGATCAGGACGCGGGAGGCACCGCTGATGGAGGCAATCACCGAACAGCCGACTCCCGGCGGGCCATCCACCAGCAGGAAATCCGCCTCATAGGATGCGGCCAGAGTCCGGGCCGTTTCCTTGACTTTGCTGACCAGTTTCCCGGAATTTTCACCTCCTGGCACGAGGCGGGCATGCACCATGGGGCCATGGCGGGTGTCCGACACATACCATTCGCCACTGAGCCGCTCGGGGAAATCGATGGCTTTCACGGGACAGGACCAGACGCAGACACCGCACCCCTCGCACGCGTTGGGCTGGATGGTAAAGCTGAAACCGCCTGACTCAGTTCCAGTCATTCTTACCGCATCGAATCTGCACCTCGCCAGGCAAGCCCCGCACTGGATGCAATCATCCTGGCGTATGGACGCCTCGTGTCCACACCAGAAGTCCTCCCGTTTCCGGATGGTCGGGGCCATGATCAGATGCAGGTCGGCAGCATCCACGTCGCAGTCCGCCAGCACGGCTTTTCCCGCCAGCGCCGCAAAGGACGCCACCAAGCTGGTCTTGCCCGTACCGCCCTTACCGCTGATGACAACAAGCTCTTTCATGGATGCACCTGAAACAGGGAGATGGTTGCGACTCCAGCCGCAATGAGGGATAATTCGATTATCAGATCCTTGATTCCCTTCTTTCCCCGCCGTGCCGGGATCAGATCGGCGAGAGCAATATAGAGGAAGCTGGCCGCGGAAACGCACAGGATGAACGGCGCCGCAGCGCCAAAGGCCTGTAACCCGGCATACCCAACCCAGGCCCCGACAAGGGTTGTCGAGGCGGAAAGGGAATTAAGAAGGAGCGCTTTCTTGCGACTGTATCCGCTGTGCAGCAGAATGGCGAAATCGCCAGCCTCCTGGGGGATTTCATGGGCAATGACGGCAAGGGAGGCGGCAATTCCCATGGGGACCGAGGCCAGAAACGCTGAGGCAATCACAAGTCCGTCCACAAAATTGTGAAACGCATCGCCTATGAGGATCAGGATCCCGCTCGTGCCATGGACGGGGCAGTTGTGTTCGTGGCAATGACGCCAGAGCACCAGGCTTTCCAGCAAGAAAAACCCCACCAGGCCTGCCAGGACCGTGGCCATCACCCTCCGGGCAGAAAGATCATGCAACGCGTGCGGGATCATCCCCAGCAAGGCGGCCCCGAGCAGTGTTCCGATCGCATAACTGATCAAATGGGGAACCAGGCACCGCGTTAGCCGCTCCGGCAACGCCAGGATGATCCCGGCGGCCGCCACGGCCCCAAGGCTTCCGAGCGCTGCAAAAACAAAAATGTAGGCTGGTATGGTCACTTCTCCTCTTTCATCCCTTCAGTTTTCCATCAACAAGCAGGTGCGCGGCGAGGCGAACGCACTCGACGCAGGGAATCCGCGCAGCGCGCCGGATCTCCCGGCACTTGTCTGACCCTGCCTGAGTCACAAATTCCACCCTCATCCGCTGGCGGGTCCCCGGATCGTCGGTCAGCCGGAGTGCCGCATACAGGGCGCCGCACAAGCCCTCTTCCGCGCGACCGCCCCCATGATGCTTGGCGAGAAGGATATCCTCATCGCTGATATTCGGGTGAGGTTGAAAGGCGCGAAGAACGCTCTGCGCGCAGTTCAAGCGTTCCTTCTTGTAGGCATTAAGAGCGCGTTCTACCGGCATAGCGTTTCCTCCAAACGGGTCCAGAGAGTTGAAAATACGGCTTGCCACTCCGACAGTGCCTGCACGGCCATTTCTCCTCGGGAATAGGCCTCCGCCACCCGCCGGTCGTCGGGAAGTTCGGCAAGGACGGCAATCCCTTCGGTGGCGCAGTAATCCCGTACGCGTTGGTCGCCGCTGTCAGCCCGGTTGATGACCACTCCGTGTCGAATACCCAGTTTCCGGATCATTTCCACGGCCAGCGTCAAATCGTGCAGTCCGAACGGCGTGGGCTCCGTGACCAACACAATATAGTCGGTATCCCGCACCGTTGTAACGACGGGGCATGATGTGCCCGGTGGGGCATCAAAAATGGCGACTCCCTCGGCAATCGCTTTCTTCTTCACGGCGCGAATCAAAGGTGGCGCCATGGGTTCGCCGATATTCATGCGACCTTGGACAAAACTCACCCGGCCGCTGCGGCCGGTTTCAACCACGCCGATTTTCCGCTCCTGCTCCCGGATGGCTCCGCTCGGGCAGGCCAGGGTGCAACCGCCGCAACCATGACAGAGTTCGGGGAATAC
>CAMDCX010000055.1 GCA_945890715.1 PVC group bacterium
TACCTGAATATTGCACCTGAACACCTAATTTGAGATTGAAAAGCCATCTGGGAACCCCGATATGATTGACTGAAGTTCAAGTCGATCAACCCTAAACGGAGGTCACCCAGATGGTTACGAGGAAAGATGCGGTAAAAAGGAGTCGTGGACAAGTCGAAAACGGGCGGGACGCGGGTGCAAGAAAGACGGTGATCACGCCGGATACGCCCTATGCCGAATGTTCCGAGCGGCTGACGGCGTTCGGCGGTTTGCTGGCGCTGGTGAAGTTTCTGGATTTGCTCGACTTCGAGAAGACGTTTGAAGGGCATTACGTTTGCCCGAAACGGGAAGCTAAACTGGGTGATTACCGGATGGTTCTGGGAATGCTGACGATGTTGTTTATTGGATTTCAACGATTGGGGCATCTCGCCTATGTGCGTACGGACGCGATGGTCTGCGGCGTATTGCGCGTCAAGACTTTGCCCGCAGTCAGCACTTTCTGGCGCTACCTGACCTCGCTGACAATCGTGCAGTCGGCCTCGTTGCTGAGGCTGGGGGCGACATTGCGAGCGAAGGTGTGGGCGCTGTGTGAATACGCGCCGCGCCGGGTAACGGTGAACATCGATACGACCGTGGCCACGGTGTATGGGGAGATCGAAGGTGCGCGCAAAGGGCACAACACCAAGCATCGCGGCAAGAAAGGGTTGCGCCCGGTACTGTGCTTTATCGAGGAGACGCGGGAATACTTGTGCGGGACGCAGCGGCGCGGCGAGACGATCAGTAACGAGGAAGTGGCTCGTCAAATCCGGCAGTTTCGCAAGCAGTTGCCCGAGTGCGTGAAGGAGATCCGTGTGCGGGGAGATGGGGAATTCATCGGGTGGGAGAGCATAAAAGCCTGTTTGGACGAGGGTTTTGTCTTCACCTTCGGAAACAAACGCTGCACCCCGCCGTTTCCTGAAGACGGTTGGTATCGGCATGGGGAATACGAATACAACGAGTGCGACTACCAACCGATGGGCTGGGAGCAGCCATTCCGCTTCGTCGTCATGCGTATCCGCGAAGATCAAAGAGGCGATCGGCAATTGAAGCTGCTGGATTCGGAGAACTTTCTCTATCGGGTGTTTGTGACCAACGCGAAAGGCCGCCCCCATCAAGTCATTGATGATTATGACCAGCGTGCTGACGTGGAGAATCTGATCGGGGAAGCACAACGCGAAGGCGTTCTGGCGATTCCCTCGAAGCGGTTCCAGGCTCACCATGCGTTTTTTCAGATCGTCATGTTGGCCTACAATCTGTGGCGGTGGATGAAGCTTCTGGCCGGACATGCTCAGCGCGAGGCGAAGGGGGCAGCCTCCAAGGATGATCGGCGACGAATCACCATGCCCGACCACACCATCCGAATCGCGCGGCTTAAAATGCTGTTTGTAGCGGCGAAAATCCTCTCCCATGGGAACCGGGATGAGATACGGTACTCGATGCATGAGCAACGCTCGGCCGGGCTGATGGATTTTCTCGGCTATCTGGATCGCCGCCGCAGGGAGGCGGCGTAACCCAATGAAATCCATCCTGTTACCGTGCAAAAAAGTTTTTGCACCAGAGCTGGGGCGGTCAAAAATGTGGAATCGGCAGAGCATGAAAATGCGGGATATTCCCAAAAAGTTAATCAAGTGATGCAAAATTCAGGATATACATATGGAGATGAGCGATATGATTACGAAAATTCAGAAATGGGGGAACAGTTTGGCCGTACGGATTCCTCGGTCTGTAGCGCAGGACACGCATTTGAGTTCTGGCAATTCGGTGAATGTAGCAGTAGAGGATGGCCAGATTGTGATTGCTCCAGCAAGACGGCCTCGCTTCCGTCTCGATGAACTGCTTAAAGGAGTCACTACGCAGAATCGGCATAGTGAGTGTGACTCGGGGGTTGCCGTCGGACAGGAGGCTTGGTAATGGCTGCCTATTGTCCGAAGCGTGGCGACATTGTGTGGCTTTCTTTTACTCCGCAGGCCGGTCATGAGCAGGCTGGCCATAGGCCCGCATTGGTTCTCTCCCCTGAGTCCTACAATCGCAAGGTGGGCCTTGCCTTGTTCTGCCCCATAACCAGCCAGGTCAAAGGGTATCCATTTGAGGTTCGCGTTCCGCACGGAAGCCAGGTTTCAGGCGTTATCCTGGCTGATCAAGTCAAAAGTCTGGATTGGAAAGCTCGACGGGCAACCTATTGCTGTGAACTTCCGGCGGAGGCTGTTCACGATGTTCTCAACAAACTTGGCACATTGACTGATGAATGAGATTGATCGCCGAACAAGAAAGTCCAGGTTACCTCGCGTCCCGCTCGGAACCTGACTTTCGTCGTTCGGTGAATAGTTGAAATGAATGAAACTCGGATACTCGATGCCAGCAAACAGCCAGAGTTCCCCGCAACCCGGCATCTGCCCGGTGCCGTTGGAAGATTGAAAATGATGAATGACGTCAGCCAGAACCATTGGTAATATCGCGGTATGGATGAGACAAATCATTTTGGGGACATGCTTCGCGAGCGCAACATTTTGCGAACGTGGGTACAGCATGCAGAAGATGAACCTGATCGGGTTGAAAACCATGACGATGGGACTCGACATTTCATCAAGAAAATTCCAGAGAACGAAGGTAGATGGTTGCGTGTAGTTGTGAATATTGCGGCGTTTCCGAACCGCCGTGTGACTGCTTTTTTTGACCGACGACTGAGGAGAATACAATGAGAATAAAAATCGACAAAGACAGTGATGCCCTTTACTTCCGGCTGGATGAAGGACGCATCGTGGAGTCTGAAGAAGTTCGTCCTGGTGTCGTCTTGGATTTTGATGCCAATGATCGTGTCGTGGGGGTTGAGTTTCTCGGTATTTCAGCCAGGGCTACACCAGAAGAACTGGCAAACTTCCAGTTCCAAACGGCATAATTCCCTCCCAACCAGAAAGTCCAGGTTACCTCGCGTTCCGCTCGGAACCTGACTTTCGCCGTTCGGCAGACAAACAAATTGAATCATTAAAGAATTATTAGTATTATTTGAGGTATCAGGAGAAAAAATGACAGCCACATTAGTAAAAGATAAAGCGCACTGCTTAGTTGATCTAATGCCCGAAAATTCCACATGGGATGATTTGATCCATGAAATCTATGTGCGCGAGGCCATCGATCAAGGGCTTGCCGATAGCAAAGCGGGGCGCACAATGGATGTGAGGGAAGTGCGTGCACAATACGGGCTTCCGAAATGAACGTCCACTGGACGAAAACGGCTCAAGACCATTTGGCCGGAATCAATAATTATATTGCTCAAAATTCTCCGGAATATGCTCGACACATGGTGGACCGCCTGACGCGGCGATCTGAGCAAATCGCATCATTTCCCCAGTCCGGCAGAATCGTTCCTGAATACCGGTTTGAACAAATCCGGGAGGTGATCGAAGGCCCATATCGGATCATCTATCACATTAAGGCCGACCAGATCGACGTCCTGGCCGTTGTTCATGGGGCCAGAAACATTCTGAACAATCAATAATAGCCGAACCAGCTCTTTGACCGTGACGGCTGGCACGCTCGCCGCGGGTCAAGAGTCACGTTGGCATCAAAGGAAAGGAACGAAACATGAAGATGGCGAGGGCGATGGTGTTGATGGGATGCGTGGCGTCAATGCTGGCCGGATCAACGCAGGCAGAAGAAGCTGGCGGGAAACCCACGGCAAAAGTGCGGGTTGGAACGTATGATTCAAGGTCGGTCGCCGTGGCATTCGCCGGTTCCGAAGCGTTCAGCAAATGGATGGGCGACCTGAAAGCGGAAAACGACAAGGCCAAGGCGTCCGGGGATCTGAAACGAGTCTCGGAGATCGAGGCCGAAGGGGCGACCCGGCAGAAGCTGATGCACAAGCAGGGTTTCAGCACTGCCCCGGTGGACGACATTCTTGAGCAGATCAAAGACCGCCTTCCAGCCATCAAGAAAAAGGCAGGGGTCATTGACCTCGTGTCGAAATGGGACAAGGCCGGTCTTGCCAGGTATAAGGATGCTGAACTCGTGGATGTCACGATGGCACTGGCTGACGCCTTCAACCCGAATGATCGGCAACGCAAGAGCGCCATGGAGATTCAGAAGCACGATCCGATCCCCTTGGAACAGGCGGAGAAAATCAAAGACTGAGACAACCGGAATGCCAACCACACCTACGTTATCGTCGCTAAGCGCGCCGAAACGTCAAGGTGACAGTTTGGTCTTAAAAAAGAAAGGATACAAGAATGAAAACAATGTTAGCCTGTCTATCACTCGCTGCGATTGTCTGTCTTTCCGGTTGCAACTCTGCGAGCAACCCACAAGCGGAAACATCAGCTGTTGCTGCCGCCACTGCTTGGCTGTCGCTTGTTGATGGGGAAAAATATGCAGAGAGTTGGGAACAAGCAGCGCAGTTCTTTAAGGGTGCTATTCAGAAAGAACAATGGGTTCAGACAATGCAATCAGAGAGAAAGCCTTTCGGAAAGAACATTTCTCGAGTTCTCAAGTCGAAGAGTTATCGGACAACTTTACCGGGAGCACCCGATGGCGAATATGTAGTCATCCAATTTACGGCCTCTTTCGAGAACAAGAAATCTGCAATTGAAACCATAACTCCAATGTTGGACAAAGACGGACAGTGGAGAGTTTCTGGGTATTTCATGAAATAGACCCAACCAACAAATCCACCGTATTCTTCACCCCGCGAAACGCAGGGTTCGAAACGGTGATTTGGATCGTTGGGCCAGTCAAGAATGACTTGAAACGTAATGCAGACAGCAATATATTATCAATATGAACGAGGTCAGATTCACATGGGACGAAGAGAAGGCGAAAGCCAATATCCGAAAGCATGGCGTCTCGTTTGAAGAGGCATCATCGGTGTTTGCGGATGAAAACGCCCGATTGAAGCATGATCCTGAACATTCGGATGAAGAAGACCGTTTTGTCATCCTTGGTTTCAGTTCCACGCTTCGGATTTTAGTTGTCTGCCATGTTTATCGGCAGGGCGATGAGGTGATCAGACTTATTTCGGCTCGCAAGGCGACCCGAAACGAACGAGCGCAATATGGGAGGGCCTATGAAAAAGGAATATGATTTTTCGGATGCAATTCGCAATCCTTACGCCAAGTATTTCCGAAAACAGGTCACGATGCGCCTGGGGACCGACGTTATCGCCTATTTCAAGGCCTTGGCAAAAGAAACAGGGGTGCCGTACCAGAACCTGATCAACCTATACCTTCGCGAATGCACCCATTCAGGCAAGAAACTTGCGCTGAAATGGGCATCATGACACGCAGAACAACTGCGGTCAGGGTACGCTTCGCGCCCCTGCCGCATGGCGTTCGGCTCACAAAAGTAATTAAAGGAGTTTATTGATGATGATAGGGCGCACCGTGTTACTGTTAACCTTCATCGCACTTGCATGCCTCCGCACAGAAGCATCAGGGGCAGAGAGTATCAGGCCTGCCGATTTGCGGTGTGAGTACCTTGTAGATCCCTTGGGTATTGACGAGGCCAGGCCGCGATTAAGTTGGCGAAACGAGTCCGAACAACGTGGGCAGAAACAGACAGCCTATCGGCTGCTCGTTGCCAGTTCGCGTGCCAATTTGGAAAAGAACATTGGCGATATCTGGGATACTGGGACGTTGCAATCGGACCAGTCCATCCAGATAGCCTGCCCGGAGAGACCCAAGAGGTCGCGGACGCAGTACTTGTGGAAAGTCATGGTCTGGGATAAAGACGGTCACCCGTCCGCGTGGAGCCCGTCTGCGCAGTGGTCGATGGGGTTAATTGATCCGGCGGATTGGCGGGCAGAATGGATTGGTCTGGACAAGGGACCAGAAGCTGAGCCCGATCCCAGTTCCAAGCCTGCCGGCAAGGCCCCGAAGATTGTCATTACCAGGGCCCTCTATGGCGTGCCGGGCAATGCGGCAAAACAGGTTGATTTGACGGAGAAGCTTGAAAAGCAGGTGGCCGCTGGTCAGTTGAAGGTGAAGGTGTCGAACGAATATGCAGGCAAGGATCCCGCGCCCGGGCTCCCCAAAAAACTTGAACTTGAGTACACCGAAAATGGTCAAAGCAAAAAGGCGATCATCCCGGAAGACGTCGAGACGGATTTGGTCAGCGGCAAAAGCGCTCAACCGCGATCGAAAGGCAAACGATATTTGCCTGCCCCCTACCTGCGGAAAGAATTCCAAGTCGCCGCGGTCGTAACGCGAGCCGTGGTCTACGCCACTGCGCAGGGCTTCTTCGAATTGCATCTCAATGGCAAGCGCGTTGGGGACGAATATTTCATGCCTGGTTGGACCGACTATTCTAAGCGCATCTACTACCGAGCCTACGACGTTACGTCCATGCTCAAACCGGGCGCCAACGCCATGGGCGCCATTCTCGGGGACGGCTGGTTTCGCGGCAATATCAGCAACCTGGGACAGAATCGGTATGGCAAGCGTATCCGACTCAAGGCTCAACTGCACATCGACTACGCCGACGGGCGCACAGAGGTCCTCGCCTCCGATGCAACTTGGAAGGCATCGTTCGGCCCGATTCTCGAATCGGACATGCAGGCCGGGGAGACCTACGACGCACGCCGTGAGATCCCCGGCTGGGATCGTGCCGGTTTCGATGACGGAATCTGGTCACCGGTTGACACCGGTTCCCAGATAAAACCGCTTCTTCAGGCGTATCCCGGGGTCCCGGTGCGCCCCACGCAGGAGTTGCCAACGGTCTCCGTGACCGAGCCAAAACCGGATAACTTAGTCTTTGACCTGGGGCAGAATTTTTCCGGCTGGATCCGCCTGAAAGTCAAGGGAAACTCCGGCGACACCGTGGTCATGCGCTTTGCCGAGATGCTCAATGCCGACGGCACGGTCTATACCAAGAACCTTCGCTCGGCGCGGGCGACGGACACGTACGTCCTCAAGGGCGGGGGGGAGGAGACGTGGGAACCTCGTTTCACGTTCCACGGATTCCGCTACGTCCAGATCACCGGGCTGAGGGGCAAGCCTTCCCCTGATATGGTAACGGGGATTGTCATTCATTCGGACGCGCCCATGACAAGCTCCTTTGAATGCTCTAATCCGATGCTGAACCAGCTCCATCGAAATATCGTTTGGGGCCAACGATCCAATTACCTCGAGGTGCCTACGGACTGTCCTCAGCGTGACGAGCGGCTGGGGTGGACGGGCGACACACAGGTCTTCATACGTTCAGGCTGCTACAATCAAGACGTTGCATCCTTCTTTACCAAGTGGATGGTCGACCTGATGGATACGCAGAACGGAGCCGGCACATTTGGCCAGCAAGCACCGGTATTCCATGGTCACGGCAGTCCGGCCTGGGCAGATGCGGGCGTTATCTGTCCCTGGACAATTTACAAGGTCTACGGCGACATTCGCATGATCAACAAACACTATGACGCCATGGCTCGATTCATCGCCTACTGCAGAGAGAAAGGACTGAAAGGCCCCGGCGGAGGATTCGGTGACTGGCTGGCCGTCGGCTCGGACACACCCAAGGATCTCATCTCCGCAGCCTATTTTGGTTACACTACCAGCCTGATGATCGAGATTGCTGACGCACTTGGCAAGAAAGAGGACGCCGTGAAATACAGAGAACTGTTCGAAGATATCCGCGTCAATTTTCAGAAGAGTTTTGTCAAACCCGACGGTAAGATTGCAGGCGAATCCCAAACTAGCTATTGCCTGGCACTGCATTACAACATGCTCTCCGATAAGCAGCGCGACCAGGCCGCCGCCCATCTCGTCGACAGTATCAAGGCGAAGAACTATCACCTGTCTGTCGGTTTTGTTGGTGTGCCGATTCTTCTACCCACCCTCACCGAGATCGACCGCAGCGATTTGGCTTACCGGTTGATCCAGAACAGAACCTATCCTTCGTGGGGTTACTCTATCGAACAAGGCGCTACGACCATCTGGGAGCGTTGGAACAGTTACACTAAAGACAAAGGGTTCGGAAACGAAGGCATGAACTCGTTCAACCACTACGCCTACGGCGCCTGCAATGAGTGGATGTTCCGAAGTATGCTCGGTATCGATACCGATGGTGCCGGCTTCAAGAAGATTACGATGAAGCCTGAACTTGGGAAAGGCATCACCTGGGCTAAAGGTCATTACAAGTCTATCCACGGGCGCATTGCCAGTAACTGGGAGTTGGACGGAGAAATATTACGATGGACAATTGCCGTCCCACCCAACACCACAGCAACCGTCTATATGCCAGCCAAACGAGTAGAAGATGTCACAGAAAACGGTAAGAATATTACCAAGGTTTCCGGCGTTACATTCCTCAGAATGGAAAACAGCCGAGCAGTATTGACTCTACCTTCAGGACACTATTCTTTTGTTTCTAAATATAGTCAGGATAAGCCGAACAACGGAATCCAGCCTACAGAATGACCCGCGTGGACGCGGGTCATTCTGTAGGCTGATTCCACACGTTGGCATAAAAAAAATGATTGATGATGATATCAATAATGATACTATATTCCCATGAGCTCGGTTGAAGACACAATTTCAGAGATGCGAGACAACCCCAAAGCGGTTCGCTTCGCTGATTTGTGCTGGGTATGCGAGAAGTATTTCGGACAACCAAGGCAAAAAGGAACCAGTCATCGGATCTACAGGACGCCATGGCTCGGAGATCCTAGGGTAAACATTCAGGATGACAAAGGGAAAGCGAAGGTTTACCAGGTCAGGCAAGTATTGAAGGCAATAGAGAGGTGGGAATATGAAAACCATTCCGCATGATCACTATACCTACCGCGTCACGTGGTCGGAAGAAGACAAAGAGTACGTCGGCCTTTGTGCCGAGTTTCCGGGATTGAGCTGGCTGGCCTCAGCACCCGAAGCTGCGCTTCGGGGGGTTCGCTCTGTAGTGGCTGATGTTGTTGAGGATATGAATACACAACGAGAGCCAATACCAGAGCCGTTGGCCAGTCGGTCGTTCAGCGGGAAATTCATGGTGCGCGTCCCTCCTAATGTGCACCGTGAACTCGCCGTAGAGGCCGCTGAAGCTGGTGTCAGCTTGAACCGTCTCGCATCGGTAAAACTGGCCCATTAAAAAAGACCATGCCAACCAGAAAGTCCAGGTTACCTCGCGTTCCGCTCGGAACCTGACTTTCGCCGTTGGCCAAATACAATTTGACAGAAAGAGTAGGACTTCATGAGTGTTCGTGTCCGTTTTGCGCCCAGCCCCACGGGGCAGGTTCATATTGGTAATATTCGCGCCGCCATCTTCAACTGGCTGTTCGCCCGACATAATGGTGGACAATTCTTGCTGCGTATCGAGGATACGGATCGCGAACGATCCACCCCTGAGGCAGTCCAGACTATCCTCGGTGCCATGGAATGGCTCGGCCTGAACTTCGACGAAACCCCGCTCTACCAGTCCACCCAGCATGGCCAGCATCACGAGGCCGCCGAGAAGTTGCTGGCCGCCGGACGCGCCTACAAAGAGGACAAGGGCGGCACCGGACAGGGCGAATGCATCCTCTTCCGGATGCCGGGTACCGATATGGGGTTCCATGACGAGATCAAGGGAGACCTGCTCAAAAAGGCCGAGGACATGAAGGATTTCGTCATCGTCCGCTCCGACGGCTCACCAGTCTTTCACCTGGCTAATGTGGTGGACGACATCACCCAGGGCATCACCCACATCATCCGTGGCGACGATCATGTCGAGAATACTTTCCGCCATGTAGCGCTCTATCAGGCGCTCGGCGCCCCGGTCCCCCGCTACGCCCATCTCCCGATGATCGTGAACGCCCAGGGCAAGCCCTATTCCAAACGCGATGGCGCCGCTTATGTCGGGCAGTTCCGAGACATGGGCTACTCGGCTGATGCCCTGTTCAATTACCTCACCCTCCTTGGCTGGTCGCCCGGCGAGGATCGCGAAAAAATGACCCGGGACGAAATCATCGCCGCCTTCACCCTTGACCGGGTGAAAAGCAGCCCCGCCCAGATGGATATCCGGAAACTGACCCATATGAACGGACTCTATCTGGCCGACCTCCCCCTGGATATCTTCGCCGCGGGCGTGCGACGCCATCTCGCCACACTGGACTGGGGCCAAGCCCTTGACGAGACCCTCTTCATGAAGGTCTGCCGCCTGATGCAGTCCCGCACCCCGCTCTTCGTACAGTCGGAAAGCTGGAAGTATTTCTTCGTGGATCCGCTCGACTACGACGAGAAAGCCGTCCACAAAACCCTCCGGAAGGAAGGCGTCAAAGCCGCCCTGGAGACTATCCGGGATCATCTGGCCGGATGCGACTTCTCCGAAGTAGGCATTCAGCAGGCGATCCGCAGTTCCGAGGCGGCGCTCGGCTCCGGCGAAGGCAAACTCAACCAGACCATCCGGATCGCCGTCACCGGCGTCACCACAGGCGCCGGCATTTATGAAACCCTCTGCGTACTGGGCCGGGAGCGATCCCTGACCCGTTTCAACAACACCCTGACGACCCAATTGGGAGCCCCATGAGCACACCTGAACCCACAGCAGCACCCTCTGATTTCGTCCGCGATATCATCACGGCGGATCTGGCCTCGGGAAAACAGTCCCGTATCGTCACCCGGTTCCCTCCCGAACCCAACGGCTACCTTCATATCGGCCATGCCAAGGCCATCTGTATCGACTTCGGGACAGCACAGGAATTCGGTGGCGAATGCCACCTGAGAATGGACGACACCAATCCTTCGAAGGAAACCATGGAGTATGTGGAAAGCATCAAACAGGATGTCCGCTGGCTCGGCTTCGACTGGGGCGACCACTTTTATTATTCAGCCGACTATTTCGAAACCATGGTTGAATGCGCCCGCACCCTCATCAAGGCCGGAAAGGCTTATGTTTGCGAACTGACTCTGGATCAATGGAAAGACTACCGCGGCATTCCCACCCAGCCGGGGCGGGAAAGCCCCTCCCGGAACCGCCCCATAGCCGAAAGCCTTGACCTCTTTGCCCGGATGCGGGCGGGCGAATTCCCCGACGGCACCCTCTGCGTGCGCGCCAAAATCGATATGGCCTCGCCCAACCTGCATCTGCGGGATCCGGTGATTTACCGGATCATGCGCGCCCACCATTACCGGGCTGGCGACAAGTGGTGCATCTATCCCACCTACGATTTCGCACACCCAATCGAGGATGCCCTGGAGAAAATCACCCACTCGCTCTGCACCCTGGAATTCGAAGTGCACCGGCCGCTCTATGACTGGTTCATCGAGGCCCTCGGGTTCGAGGCCAAGCCACGCCAGATCGAGTTCTCCCGCCTGAATGTCACCTATACAGTCATGAGCAAGCGGAAGCTCTTGGAACTCGTCCGCGACGGCCACGTCAAGGGCTGGGACGATCCCCGGATGCCGACCATTGCCGGCCTGCGGCGGCGCGGCTTTACCCCCGAATCGATCCGGAACTTCTGCAAGCGGGTCGGCGTGACCAAGTTCGACGGTTTCACCGATATCGCCCTGCTGGAGCATTGCCTGCGCGAGGAATTGAACAAAACCGCACCCCGCGCCATGGCCGTGCTCGACCCTGTCAAGGTGGTCATCGAAAACTTTCCCGCCGGCCAGGTGGAATGGGTCGATGCCATCAATAATCCCGAGGATCCCGCCGCTGGAACCCGCTCCATCCCCTTCTCCCGGGAACTGTACATTGAGCGGGATGATTTTAGGGAAGAGGCTTCAAAAAAATACTTCCGCCTGGCACCGGGCAAGGAAGTCCGCCTGCGTTACGGCTATTTCATCACCTCTACCGGATTCACCAAGGATCCGGCCACCGGCAACATCACCGAAATCCGCTGCACCTACGACCCGGCCACCCGCGGCGGAAACGCGCCGGATGGACGCAAGGTCAAGGGAACGATCCACTGGGTGACCGCCTCGCATGCCGTCCCGACGGAAATCCGGCTCTATGATCGCCTGTTCAAGGTCGAGCATCCTGAGGATGTCGCCGAGGGCGTGGATTTCAAGGCCAACTTGAATACCGACTCCCTGAAGGTGGTCCGGGCCATGATGGAACCGTCGCCCGCAAAAGCCACGCCCGGAACACGCTTTCAGTTCGAGCGCAAGGGATATTTCATTGCCGACAGTCTGAACCACACGGAAGGCGCTCCCGTCTTCAACCAGATTGTCCCGCTGAAAGATTCCTGGGTTAAATCCGAAGGGATGTAACAATGACTATGCTCCATAAACCATACGGAAAGACCGGGATCAATGCATCGGCGATCGGGTTTGGAGCCATGCGTTTTACGAATCAGGAAGACACCGAGCAATGCGCCTCACTGGTGAAATACGCCTACGACAAGGGCATCACCTATTTCGATACCGCCCCGGGCTACGGCAAGTCCGAGGAGTTATTGGGCGTTGCCTTTAAAACCATGATCAAGGAGCGCGCCCAACGCTCCTTCACCGTCTCCAGCAAAACCTTCGGCGGCGATCCTGCCTCGGTCCGGCGTGACCTGGAAACCTCTCTTACCCGCATGGGGTTGGAGTATCTGGACTTTTACCACATGTGGTGCATTCTCACGCCCGAGTCGTATGCCGAACGCAAACGCAA
>CAMDCX010000056.1 GCA_945890715.1 PVC group bacterium
GTGGTGGAGTGTCTTCGGGTCCCCGAATTCGGCCAGGTGGCGCAGTTGGAGGATCAGGAGGGTGCCCTGCCGCAACGCGGCGCGGCGCCGGTTGTGTTGCGCCGGGCCACCTTGCAGGATCAGGCTCGGGCCCGTGAAAATTCACTAACCGGGCGTCTGGCCTCCAAGACGGTTCAGAAGCGGATTGATGAACAGAAACTCCCCCTGCGCCTGATTCATGTGCGCTACAGTTTTGACCGATCCGTTCTCCACGTGACCTTTACCGCAGAAGAGCGCGTTGAGTATACGGACTTCGTCAAATCGTTGGCCGGTGAATTGAAGACGCGCATCGAAATGAAATTCCTCGGGGTCCGGGATGTCGCCCGGTTGGTGGGTGGAATGGGCGTCTGCGGGCGTTCGATCTGCTGCAAGTCATGGCTCAAGGATTTCGAGGGGGTGAGTGTTAAAATGGCCAAAACCCAGCGGCTGACGCTCAATCCGAACTCGATCAGTGGAATGTGCGGACGGCTGAAGTGCTGCCTGAAATACGAGTTCGATAATTATCGGCAGATGGGGGAAACGCTTCCCCGTGACGGCGCAGCCGTACGGTGCGGGGATGGGTGCGGGTGTGTTTGGGACAAGGATATCATGGGGCAGCGGGTGAAGGTGCGTCTGGAAGATGGGCGGATCCTGGATTATCCCGCCGCGGAGGTTCAGTCGATTCCCGAGTCCTTTCCCCGGAGCGGACGGAAACAGGAGACACAGGAATGAAACCGGTTCAGTTAGTCGTGGTTGGGTCGATCGGGTTAGACACCATTGAAACTCCGCATGCCCGGAAGGCTGAGATTTTGGGCGGCTCGGTCAGCTATGCCTGTGCGGGTGCCTCGTTTTTCGCCTCCACCGGAATGGTGGGGGTGGTCGGCGCGGATTTTCCGGAACCCTGCGTGGACATCTATCGCCAGTTCGGGATTAACCTGAAGGGGTTGCAGAAGGCGCCGGGGAAAACCTTCCGCTGGTCCGGCGTCTATGAGCAGGACATGAATAACCGCCGAACCCTCGCGACAGATCTCAATGTTCTGGGGACGTTCATGCCTGAACTTCCGGATGACTACACCCGGGCTCCTTTTCTGTTTCTGGCCAATATTTCGCCCGAATTGCAGCTTCATGTCCTGTCCCAGGTCAAGTCGCCCAAGTTTGTGGTGGCTGATACCATGGATCTCTGGATCAATATTGCCCGCAAGCCCCTGATGGAGGTCATCAGCGCGGTGGATCTGTTGACGCTCAACGAATCCGAGGCGCGGCTGTTGTCTGGTGAGAACAACCTGATCAAGGCGGCCCGGATGATCCTGGGGTGCGGGCCCAAGTATGTCATCATCAAGAAGGGCGAACACGGAGCGATGTTGTTCTCGAAATCAGGGATTTTCATTGTGCATGCCTACCCGCTGGAAGTCGTGCATGATCCCACGGGCGCGGGCGATACCTTTGCCGGTGGATTCATGGGAGCCTTGAGCGAGCGCGGGGATGTGAGCGAGGCGGGGATCCGCAAGGCCATGAGTTATGGCAGCGTGGTGGCGTCCTTCGGGGTGGAAGATTTCAGCCTGACCCGCTTGCAGAAATTGTCGCGAAGTGATATTGAAAACCGGTTTGAGGCATTCCGGGCACTGACCCATTTGGGGTAAGTGCGCATTCAGGTTCTATCCAAAGAAAAAAGGGGATTCATGAAGACGGAGAAAAGCACGTGTGCATGCCAGAAGGATACGGACGAATCGACGTTGTTGAAACGGCTGGATGTCGTCATTAAGGAGTATCGGGAAAAGTCCGGAGCGCTGATTCCTGTTCTCCAGATTGCCCAGGGGCTGTTCGGCTATCTTCCGGAAGTAGCGCTTAAGCGGATCAGTCTCGGCCTGGATAAATCCTACAGTGAAGTGGCCGGGGTGGTCGGGTTCTATTCGTTTTTTTCCACCGTACCGCGGGGCCGCAACCTGGTTCGGGTCTGTCTGGGGACGGCGTGCTATGTCCGTGGGGGAAAACAGGTTCTTGAAGCCATCAAGAAGCATCTGGGAATTGATGTGGGGCAAACCACGCCCGACAAACTGTTCTCGCTGGAGGTGGCCCGATGTTTCGGCGCCTGTGGACTCGCCCCGGCCATTACCGTGAATGACGACGTCCATCAGCGGGTCAAGTCCGCGAAAGTACATGAGATCATCAATTCCTACAGGACTGTTTCCCGGGCCAAGGCGGCCAGGCAGAAGAGGGAGAAAACATGACAACACACAGGAAAATCGCAACACCGGCTGCGCTGAAGGCATTGGCCGCTGAATACAAGGTTAAGGTCGAGAGCCGCATCCAGACCGGCGAGAAGGCGGCCTCTGGCAAGATCAAGCACCATGTCCTTGTGTGTACGGGCGGCGGTTGCATTGCCTCGGGTGCGCTGGATGTCAAGGCCGCGATGGAGCAGGAAATCAGTCGTCTTGATCTGGCGTCCCAGGTCAAGGTGTTTGCCACCGGTTGCCTGGGGCCCTGTGCGGTCGGGCCGGTCGTCGTGGTCTATCCCGAAGGAACCTTCTACGAGAATCTCACACCGAAGAGTGCGGTTCGGATTGTCCGGGAGCACCTGAAGAAAGGGAAGATTGTGGAGGAGTTTGTCCACAAAAAGGAGCCCTCTAAAACTCCCGTGCCAGCCATGAAGGACATCGAGTTCCTCAACAAGCAGACCAAGATCGTCCTGCGTAATTGTGGCATCATCGACCCTCTCAGTATCGAGGAATATATTGGTCGTGACGGGTATCTGGCATTGGCCAAGGTGCTGACCACGATGAAGCCTGAGGAGGTCATTGAGATCGTTAAGAAATCCGGCCTGCGCGGACGGGGTGGGGCGGGGTTCCCAACGTGGATGAAATGGAGTCTGACCCGCAAGGCGGCGGGCGATGAGAAGTACATGCTCTGCAATGCCGATGAGGGTGATCCCGGCGCGTTCATGGATCGCAGCGTGTTAGAGGGCGACCCCCACAGCGTGATTGAGGCCATGGTGATTGGTGCCTATGCCGTGGGCGCCTCGAAGGGGTTCGTGTATTGCCGTGCGGAATATCCGCTGGCGGTGGAACGGTTGACCAAAGCCATTGAAAGCGCCCGGGAGTCCGGATTTCTCGGGAACGCCATTTTCGGCTCTGATTTCAATTTTGACCTGGAAATCCGTATGGGTGCGGGCGCGTTTGTCTGCGGTGAGGAAACCGCGCTGATGACGTCCATCGAGGGGCAGCGCGGCGAGCCGCGTCCGCGTCCCCCGTTCCCGGCGAACAAGGGACTATGGGGCAAGCCCAGCGTCTTGAACAATGTGGAAACCTATGCCTCCATCCCCGCCATCATCAACCGGGGAGCAGATTGGTTTGCCTCGTTTGGAACCGAGAAGAGCAAGGGAACCAAGGTGTTCGCGCTCGCTGGCGCCGTGACCATGACGGGGCTGGTGGAAGTGCCGGTGGGAACCCCGCTGGGCGAGATCATCTACGATATCGGGGGCGGTATCCCCAACGGAAAGAAGTTCAAGGCGGCCCAGATCGGCGGTCCCTCGGGCGGGTGTATTCCTCGCCAGCATCTCAATGTGCCGGTGGACTATGAATCCCTGTCGGAACTCGGCGCGATCATGGGATCGGGCGGCTTGATCGTTATGGATGAGGACACCTGCATGGTCGACGTGGCCCGCTATTTCCTGGACTTTGTGCAGGATGAATCGTGCGGCAAGTGCGTGCCCTGCCGCGTGGGAACCAAGCGGATGCTGGAGATTCTGGACCGGATTTGCGAGGGCCATGGCGAGATGGAGGACATCGACCGCCTGATCTCGCTGGGGCACCAGATCCGCGACACGGCTCTGTGCGGACTTGGCCAGACGGCCGCCAACCCGGTTCTCTCGACGATCCGGCATTTCCGGCACGAGTATGAGGCGCATATCCGGCAGAAACATTGTGAAGCCGGGATTTGTCCCGGGCTGGTCCGGGCGCCCTGCCAAAGCGCTTGTCCTGCCCATGTGGATGTTCCGGGATTTGTCTCGCTGGTGGGCGAGAAACGCTATCCCGAGGCGTTGAAACTGCATCGGGAGCGCAATCCATTTGCCTCGGTCTGCGCCCGGGTCTGCTTCCATACCTGTGAGGATAAATGCCGCCGGGCTTCGCTCGATGACTCCGTTTCGATACGGGGTGTCAAGCGCTACATGGTGGATCAGGAGCTCAAGCCCCTGATTCCCGCCGTTCGGGAAAACAAGGAGAATGCCAAGCGCAAGGTGGCCATCATCGGGGCCGGTCCGGCGGGTTTGTCCTGCGCCTATTTCCTGGCCCGGTTGGGATATCAACCGAAGGTTTTCGAGGCGGAACCGCGTCCCGGGGGAATGTTGGTGCAGACCATTCCGGCCTACCGGTTGCCGCGCGAGTTGCTGGCCCGGGAAATCCGGATGATTGAGCGGATGGGGGTGGAGATCAAGACCGGTAAGAAGCTCGGTCGCGACTTCACCTTGGAGTCCCTGAAGAGTCAGGGCTATGACGCCGTCTTTGTGGCGGTGGGTGCGCCGGATGGGGTGCGTGTGGAGATGCCGGGCAGTGACGCCCGGGGTGTGGTTGAATCCATTGCCTTCCTGCGCGAATATAATCTCAGGGGTTCCGTTAAAGTGGGCAAGAAAGTGATTGTGGTTGGGGGCGGGAATGCGGCGATTGACGCCGCCCGGACCGCGTTGCGCCTGGGTGCCGCCGTGACGGTGGTGTACCGGCGAACGGAAGCCGAGATGCCGGCCTACGCCGAGGAAATCGAGCAGGCCCGCCAGGAGGGCGTCATCCTTCAGACATTGACTGCGCCGGAGGAAATCGTCGTCAAGAACGGTGCCGTGGCGGGGATGCGTTGCCGCCGGATGAAGTTGGGCGAATTTGACCGGTCCGGCCGTCGCCGCCCGGAAGGGAGTGGAGAGGAGCTGGTGCTGGATGCCGACCAGGTGATTCTGGCCATCGGCCAGACGCTGGATGCCCAAAAGGTGATTGGTGATCTTCCCGTTGAATTGATTGGGAAGAGCCAGATCATGGCGGAGGCCCTGACCGGAAAAACGAGTGTCCCCTGGCTTTTTGCAGGCGGCGATGCTGCCGTGGGTCCGTCGTCTGTGGTCGAAGCCGTGGCGTCCGGAGAGCGGGCCGCAGTCGGGATGGATGCCTTCCTGACAGGTGAATCGCATGCCTTCTGGCGGGTCGAGGCGGTTGTGGAGACCGGATTTGATCCTGATGCCGATCCCCGGATGGATCCGCGGGGTGGGCTGGTGCTGTTGCCAGCGGAACGGCGGAAAAACAACTTTGATGAAGTGGAGCAATCCTGGTCGGAGACCGAGGCCGTGCGACAGGCCCGCCGGTGTCTCCGGTGCGACTACAGGGCTAAGGAAGAAAGTGACGGTGTGCCATGCCAAAAGTGACCATAGACGGGACTTCAGTGGAGGTTCCCGAGGGGACTTCGATTCTCAATGCGGCAAAACAGGCGGGGGTCAGAATCCCCACGCTGTGTCATATGGAGGAGGTTCATGCCATCGGGGCCTGCCGCGTTTGCGTGGTGGAAGTGGAGGGAGCCAAGACTCTCGCCGCCTCCTGCGTCATGCCGGTGGCGGACGGGATGAAAATTTCAACCCACACCAAGCGGGTTCGCGAGGCGCGGCGGACGGTGGTGGAGTTGTTGTTATCCGAGCACAATGGCGATTGCCAGGTGTGTGATCGCAACAACGATTGTGAACTTCAGGCCCTGGCCCATGAGCTTGATCTCAAGTCGATCCGGTTCGAAGGCTTGAAAACGGCGGCGGGCCTGGATACGAGCACGCCGGGTGTGGTTCGTGATAACGGCAAGTGCATCAAGTGCCGCCGGTGCGTGGCGGTGTGCGGGCAGATCCAGTCCGTGGGGGCGCTGTTCCCGCAGTTCCGCGGCTTTAAAACTGTGATCGGGCCGGCATTCGGGGCGGATCTCGACACGGTGGCCTGCGTCCAGTGCGGACAGTGCGCGGCGGTGTGTCCCGTGGGAGCCATCACCGAAAAAAGTCATATTGCGGAAGTATGGAAGGCGTTGGACGACAAATCCAAAACCGTGGTGGTTCAGGTGGCACCGGCCGTGCGCGCCTCGCTTGGGGAATGTTTCGGAATGGAGCCGGGAACTCTGGTGACGGGCAAGATGGTGGCGGCGTTGCGGAGACTTGGATTTTCGGCGGTGTTTGACACCAATTTCACGGCCGACCTAACCATCATCGAGGAAGGGCATGAGCTGTTGCACCGCCTGACCCTGGCGGTCAAGGACAAGAAACCCGTGGCCCTGCCGCAGTTCACCAGTTGTTCGCCCGGCTGGATTCGCTATATGGAGTATTTCTATCCGGAGATGTTGCCGTATCTGTCGACCTGCAAGTCGCCCCAGCAGATGTTCGGGGCGCTGGCCAAGACCTATTGGGCTGGAAAGGTCGGGAAGAAGGCGGAGGATATTGTTGTGGTTTCGGTGATGCCGTGCCATGCCAAGAAATCCGAATCCGAACGTCCTGAGATGAACGACAGCGGGGTGCGGGATGTGGATGTGGCGCTGACCACCCGTGAGCTGGGCCGGATGATCAAGCAGGCGGGGATTGATTTCAATGCGCTTCCGGAAGAGGGAATGGATTCCCTGATGGGGGCCTCGACCGGTGCGGCGGATATTTTCGCCAACAGCGGCGGCGTGATGGAAGCGGCGCTTCGGACGGTGTGGGAAGTGGTGACCGGCCGGGAGCTTCCGTTCCTCAACCTTCATGTTCCGCCCCTGATGGGATTGAGTGGAATCAAGCAGGCGGAAGCCACGATCACCGGCACGCTGCCGGCATGGTCTTTCCTGGAGGGGGTCACGGTCAAGGTGGCGGTGGCGTCCAGTCTCAGCAATGCCAAGGCGCTGGTTGACAAGATCAAGGCGGGTGAAGTGTCGTATCATTTCGTGGAAATCATGACCTGCCCCGGCGGGTGTATTGGCGGGGGCGGCCAGCCGCGCAAGACGACCAACGCAATCCGGCAGAAGCGGATCAATGCCATCTATCGTGAAGATGAGGGGAAGAAACTCCGGAAATCGCACGAGAACCCTGAGGTTCTCAAGATTTATGCGGACTTTCTGGGCGAACCCCTAGGCAAGGTTTCGCATCATCTTCTTCACACGAAATATGGTGCCCGGCAACGGGTCTAACTCTCTCTCTCCATCGTAATCGTAATCTTAATCCTAATCCCCATTCACTTTTAAAAAATGTTAAAAGTTTAACGTTAAATATTTGACAGACTTGAGTGAAATGGTGTAAACGTCTCTCCTTTCGGGGAAAAAGATGCTGTATGGAACCTGACGAAATAACCAGTTTGAAAATTCCGGGGTCGGTGGTTCGGCGGTTGCCGAGGTATCTGACTCAGGCTCAGCATTTGCGTCAGGAAGGGGTGGAGTGGGTCTCATCGTTGTCCTTGGGGGAGACGTTGGGGCTGACGAGCTCGACGGTGCGGCAGGATCTTTCGCACATTGATTTTCAAGGGGTCTCCAAGCGCGGGTATTCAACGGCGGGTCTGGAAGCCGCCCTGGCGCGAACCCTGGGAGTTGACCGTGACATCTCCTGTGTGCTGGTTGGCGCCGGGAATCTGGGCCGGGCTCTGACGCTGCATGATGAATTCGGGCGGCAGGGGTTCAAGATTGTGGGGGTGTTTGACAGCGCTCCGGTCGTAGTTGGGAAAAAGGTCGGACGGTTCACGGTTCAGGGAATGACGGATTTGGCGGGTGTGGTACGGGAGCAGAAGGTGGAGATCGGCATTATTTCGGTACCCCACGAGGCGGCGCAACCGGTGGCCGACCAGTTAATTACGGCGGGAGTGCGCGGGTTGTTGAATCTGACCACGGCGCATCTTCTGGTGCCGGCGGAAGCGTCGGTGGTGGATGCCCGTGTCCTGGCCAGTCTTCGGGAACTGGCCTATGGCGTGAAGCGCCGGTAAATAAATTTGATTAAGATGAGAAAGGAATCATGATGAGTAATCCAATGGAGCAGTTGATGAAACGGCGTGAGAGTGCCGAAACACGGCTTCGCCGGGAGAAGTTTAACGCCAAGGTTCGCATCACGGTGGGTTCCGCCACGTGTGAAAATGCAGCCGGGGCGCCGGATGTCTTTAAGCAGGTTGAGGAATTGATCAAGCGGCACGGCTTGAAGGATGTCACCCTGAGCCGCGTGGGCTGCACGGGGCGGTGTGATATGGAGCCGGTGGTGACGATCTTCAGCCAGCGGACCACCCCGGTAAAATACATCACCATGACTCCTGAAAAAGTCGAGAAGGTGTTCGACTCGCATGTCCTGAAGGGAATCCCGGTCAAGGATCTGGCGATGCCCAACGAGGGCGTTCAGGATACGGATTTCACCGAGGAGAAACTCTGGGCGGACGCGCGGTTGACCGACCGGTTCTCGTCCGTTTTCGGGGATGTCCACTTTTTCGGCAAGCAGATGCGCATGACGTTGCGCAACTGCGGTGTGATTGATCCCGAGGACATGGATGAGTACCTCATGGTTCGCGGCTACCAGGCGGCGGTGAAGGTTCTTACCGAGATGACGCCCAACGATGTGGTTAATACCGTCACCAAGTCCGGCCTGCGTGGGCGTGGCGGCGGCGGGTTTTCCACGGGGGTCAAATGGAATTTTGCCCTCGCCCAGAAAAATGAAGAGAAGTACATCGTGTGCAATGCCGATGAGGGGGATCCGGGTGCGTTTATGGATCGCAGCACCATTGAGGGTGATCCCCACACCGTGATTGAGGGCATGATCATCGGCGGCTATGCAATCGGCGCCCGGGTGGGGTATGTGTACATCCGCGCGGAGTATCCCCTGGCTATCAAGCGGCTGGAGATCGCCATTGCGGCGGCCCGGCAGGCGGGATTCCTCGGGACGAAAATTTTCGGAACAGAGTGGGATTTTGACATCGAGATCCGGCTCGGAGCCGGTGCGTTTGTGTGCGGTGAGGAGACCGCCCTGATCCGGTCGATCGAGGGAGAGCGCGGCATGCCACGGCCCCGTCCGCCCTATCCCGCCGCATCGGGGTTGTGGGGCAAGCCCACGGTGATCAATAATGTTGAAACCTTTGCCAATATTCCCGTGGTGATCCTGGATGGCCCCGAATGGTTTTCGTCCATCGGCACGGCCAAGAGCAAGGGCACCAAGGTTTTCGCCCTGGCCGGAAAGGTTTGCAACACCGGCCTGGTTGAAGTGCCCATGGGAACAACGCTTCGTGAGGTGGTGTACGGGGTCGGCGGCGGGATCCGCGACGGCAAGGCATTCAAGGCGGTTCAGACGGGCGGCCCGGCGGGCGGCTGCCTGCCCGAGTCCTACCTCGACACTCCCGTGGACTATGAGTCGTTAACGGCGGCCGGCTCGATGATGGGTAGCGGTGGCATGATCGTGATCGATGAGGAGTCCTGCATGGTGGATGTGGCCCGGTTCTTCCTGGATTTCACCCAGGACGAATCCTGCGGCAAGTGTACCCCGTGCCGGGAGGGGACCAAGCGCATGCTGGAAATCCTGCAGCGCATCACCTCGGGGCGTGGGGTTGAAGGCGATATCGAGAAGTTGCTGCGTCTGGGCGACACGATCAAGCGAACCTCGTTGTGCGGTCTCGGCCAGGCATCGCCGAATCCGGTGATCAGCACGATCAAGCATTTCCGCGATGAATATGAGGCGCATATCCGCGAGAAGCGGTGTCCGGCGGGTGTTTGCGCGGGGCTCCTGACCTTTTCGATCATTCCGGAGAAGTGCATCGGGTGCGGGGCCTGCAAGCGCAAGTGTCCCGTTCCCTGCATTGCGGGGAAGCCGAAGGAAGTTCATGAAATTGATCAGGCCCGGTGCATCAAGTGCGGGCAGTGTTTTGAGGCGTGCAAGTTTGACGCAGTGAAGAGGAGCTAGTCATGACAACAGAAAAAAAAGTTACGCTGTGGATTGACGGCGTCAAGGTGACGGTGCCTGAAAAGACCACCATTCTCCAGGCGGCTGACTCAATCAATATCAATGTTCCCAGTCTGTGCTATCACCCCGACCTGAGCGTGATTGGCGCCTGTCGGGTCTGCGTGGTGGAGGTCGATGGGCAACGTAATCCGGTGGCCTCCTGCTCGTATCCGGTGGCCGAGGGCATGAAGGTCAAGACCTCGTCGCCCCTGCTGCGGCGGTTGCGCCGCGATGTCGTCGAGCTGATTCTTGACAATCATCCCAGGGATTGCCAGGCGTGCGTCCGGAACGGAACCTGCGAGTTGCAGAAGTTGGCGTACGACCTGGGTGTCCGGGAACGCCTGTTCCAGGGTGAGCGCAAGCGCTTTCCCGTGGACACATCGTCCCCGGTGCACCGCAATCCCGAGAAATGCATCCTGTGCGGTCGTTGTGTCCGCGTGTGCGACGAGGTTCAGGGCGTCCACAACCTGAGCGTTCAGCACCGCGGCTTCCATAATGTTGTGGCTCCGGCCCATGACTGCAAGATGATTGATTCCGTCTGCATTCATTGCGGACAGTGCGTCAACGTCTGCCCCACGGCCGCCTTCACGGAGCAGGATGCCACGGAATCAGTTTTCGAGGCCTTGTCGAACCCGGATCTTCATGTCGTGGTTCATACCGCTCCGGCGATCCGGGCAACGATCGGCGAGGGATTCGGGTTCCGGCCGGGCACGCCGGTGACCGGAAAGTTGGTCACGGCGCTTCGCATGGCGGGCTTCCACAAGGTGTTTGATACGAATTTTGGAGCCGACCTCACGATTGTTGAGGAGTCCACGGAGTTTTTGAGCCGGATCCAGAAGAAGGAACGGCTTCCGTTGATCACCTCCTGTTCGCCGGGCTGGGTCAATTTTATGGAGCGCTTCTATCCGGAGCTGATTCCTCTGACCTCCACCTGCAAGTCGCCGATGAGTATGCTTTCGACGCTGCTGAAGACCTATTACGCCCAGCAGATGGGGGTGGATCCTGAAAAGATCTTTGTGGTTGCGGTGATGCCCTGCACGGCGAAGAAGTTCGAGGCGAAGCGCCCGGAACACATGGCGCCGTGGGGCAAGCCCTATACGGATGCGGTGCTGACCACCCGGGAACTGGTCTGGATGCTGAAGTGCCTCGGGGTGGATTTCCACAACCTTGAGGACGGTGCGTTCGATTCTCCGCTTGGGGTCTCCTCGGGTGCGGCGGACATTTTCGGCGCCACGGGCGGTGTCATGGAAGCGGCCCTGCGTACCGCCTACGAAAAGATTACCGGGCAGGAGCTGGAAACTCTTGATTTTGAGACCGTTCGCGGAGTGGAGGGCGTGAAGGAGACGTCGATCCAGATCAATGGACTGACCATCAATATCGGTGTGGCCAATGGTCTCCAGAATGCCAAGAACCTGCTCGACCGCGTAGCCAGTGGAGAGAAGCAGTATCACATCATCGAGATTATGGCGTGTCCGGGCGGCTGCGTGGCTGGCGGCGGGCAGCCGTATCCGCCCCGGGGCATGTACGTGCTGGATCCGGAACTGGCGCGGTTGCGGGCCAAGGCGCTCTACTCGATTGACAGCAGCAAGTCCCTTCGGAAGTCGCATGAGAATCCGGCCATTGAGTTGTTGTATGAGAATTTCCTGGGTGCGCCGAACAGCCATTTGTGCCATGAGTTGTTGCATACCCATTATGAACCCAAGACTCCGCGAGGTGTGAAATGAAGAACGAACTGCTGCAAAAGGAAAAAGACAAGGCGACGGCTCTCTTGCCCGAGCCGGTGGTGCGCTATATCCAGGACTGTTCGAAGAAAAAAAATCCGAACAGCCACCTGATTTCGGTGTTGCACAAGGTGCAGGATCATTTCGGATTTCTCGCCCGGGAACACATGGATGCGGTGTCCGTGCTGATGCAGATCCCCGCGGCGAAGGTGACAGGGGTGGCGAGTTTCTATCATTTCTTCAACTTCACCCCGCGCGGAAAACACCGGGTTTCGCTGTGCATGGGAACGGCGTGTTTCGTGAAGGGTGCGGGCAAGGTGTTGGACAAGCTGCAGGACTTGCTGGGAATCAAGGTGGGTGAAACGTCCGCTGATGGCCTGTTTTCTATTGATGTCGCCCGTTGCGTCGGCGCCTGTGCACTGGCTCCGGTGATGATCGTGGATGAGAAGGTGTATGCCGGAGTCAAGCCTGACCAGCTTGTCAAAATCCTGGGCGA
>CAMDCX010000057.1 GCA_945890715.1 PVC group bacterium
AGTTTCATGAAGACGTTCCGTCTCATGAACAAGTTCATGGTGCCGGGCTCCTACATGCGCGATGACGGCCGCGTCGAGGTGGCGAAGTTCGACTGGTCGGAAGACGTGAAGGTGACGAACAGCGCGGCCTGCGTGCGGCTGAACGTCGCGACGGAGTAAGGCACGGTTCGGGGGGATGCGCGGGGGCCTGGAGCAATCCGGGTCCCCGCTTTGGTTTCTGGGGTGAACAATGAGTGGCTGGAAAGAACTAAAGGTTGAGACGGTGCTGAATGCCCTGCCAACGGACATGGGCAACCTGTACAGGTCTTGGATAGACGCGAATCCGGCAAAGACTGATCGGCTCGGCGAGATCGTGGCCGAAACCGTGAATATGTTCCGCGAGGCCGTGGCGGTCTACCCCTGGTATGTGATGGATCCGGATATCACGATGGTGCCGGTGTCGGGCTTTCGGCACGCCCTGGATATGGTGATCTTCAATCTCGGGATGGAAATGGGTGTGCAGTTCGCCCCGGAGGTCTACAGCCTGGTCACCCAGGCGAATGTTTGGCTGCGAATGGTCCAGACAGGAAAGATTCGTGCGGTGGATACGATTGGCGATGGCGGGAGCCCGCGTTACTCACAGAAGTCAGAATCCAGATGTCAGGAGTCAGAATGAAAAAGATGGTGATTACCTTTGGAATGGCAGTGTTGGGAATTGGGACGTGTCTGGCCGGCTGGTTGAACCCGACTCAACAAGGGTTCGTGATTCAAACCTTCACGACCTATGAGCCCATGAGCGGGAACAACAGCGGGACAATCGTCACCAACGGCAACTCGTTCCAGTTTGCCGGGGATAACGCCGGGTGGATATCAATTGGCGGACCAGGCTCGCAGTTTCGGGGCAAGAATGAGGGACAAATGTCCCTGTATGGCGAAGGGACATTTGTCCTTGGTGCTTTCGGGCCTCTGGCAACAGTGACGAATCGCGGGAAAGGGTCTCTTCTCCTGGGGAACCTCTCAGGCGGGCAGAAGGCTGTGATTACCGATGTCGCCCATGCCTCGATCCTGCTGGGCGCCGGGACGGTCAGCAATAGTCAGTCCATTGTGGTGGGTGACGATAATGCGTCGCATGGCTCCAAGTCAGTGACAGCAGGGTCGGTCTGGGCCACCGGAACTGGATTCTTTGGTCGGGGTGACGGGCTGACTAATCTCCGGGAGTACGATACCAATGCCCTCGCCGCGATCATGGCGCATGCCGGGCTTTCCGCCGGTGTACATGGGGTGAAGAACAGCCGCTATGTCTCATTGGCCGGTGCGCATGTGAGCCCCTTTACGACCTGGGCAACGGCAGCCACCAATATCCAGGCGGCGGTTGACGTGGCTCTGGAAGGAGAAACCGTATGGGTCTCGAACGGCGTTTATGCGGCCGGGAGTCGGGCGGCGGGTGACATGACAAGTCGTGTGGCCATAACAAATGCCATCACGGTCCGGAGCGTGAATGGGCCAAGCGACACCATTATCCGGGGCACACCGACCATTTGTGGCGTTTACATGGCCGAGAAAGCCTGGCTGATTGGGATTACGGTGACAAACGGAGGTGCCTATGGCGTGAATGTGGGAGGCGTTTCCGGCGGGTCGCTCTCCAATTGTGTACTGGCGGGGAATACCGGGTTCGCGGCAGGTGGGGCCTATTCAAATACGCTGTATCACTGCACCCTTTCTGGGAATACGGGCTATGGCGGGGGCGGAGCGGCCTTTGGTTGTACCCTCTATGACTGCTTGTTGGTCGGGAACCAATGCGACACCGCAGGCGCGACTCTCTGCACCTTGTACAACTGCACCATGGTGAACAACACGGGCGACGCGGGATCCGTGTTCTACTGCACCCTCTATAATTGCATCTCCTCTGGAAACAGTGAGTTCGATTGGGATAGTGCGATCTTCTATTCCCTTGGGAGTTACTACCCGATGAACGGGATTGGGAACATTGACGCTGATCCGCTCTTCGTGGATGCGGCCAACGGGGATTACCGGTTGCGCCCGAACTCACCTTGTATCAATGCCGGCACGAATGGGGCTTGGACTGTTGGGGCTTCGGACTTCGACGGCCAGCGGCGTATCTATCCGGCCGGCGGCCAGGTGGACATGGGGGCCTTTGAGTTCACCGGCGATGCCCAGTCCTTTCACAAGGGCGATGCCGTGCTGACTGCTGGTCAGGCGCTGGGACTGGGGGCGGTCGGGCAATTCATGATCCTTAACGGAACCCAGTTGGTTTTCGTGGCCGGGACCGTGACAAATGTCCTGGATGGGGACATTCGGCATCCGTGATGTGTTGATTTCTGCCTTTTATTTGAAAGCCATCAATTCCGGGAGTTACCTATGAAACGCAGGAGTCTATCAATAATCGGGTTTCTGATAATTGCCGGGGCAGTCTATGCGGCACCCTGGGCGCAAACCTATCCTCTGAAGGGCTCGACGGTCGCGGTCACGAACCAGCAGGTCAATACTGTGTGGATGCCCGAGGTTGTCTTGTGGAAGTTCACGGCGGCCACGAATGCCTCGCTGACCGTTTCCCGGGTGAGCCAGGGAAACACCTACCTAATCGGCAGTCTCACGGTCACGAATGCCAGTACTGTCGTCTGGATCCCAGAGGCAGACTTCCCGTTTGAGTATGGTGATGTCCTGCAAATGACCAGCACGGCTACCAATGGGCAGATCCAAATCATCAGGAAAGGGAACTGAGATGAAATATGCGGCGTTGATTTTTGGCGGTCTGATTCTGGCCTCACTCCTCTGCTTTGCGGAGTCTGGAAAGAAACTGAAGCCGGAGCACTGGGTGATTGACGGGGCCCCGGCGGAATGGGCAAGCGATACGTCGAATTTGGGCTGGCTAACCAACCTGCCGATCCGGGCTGGGAACAATATCAAGGTGACCTCGACCCCGACCGGAACAGTGGTGGCAGCGTCCATGGGTGACGTGACGAACCATTATGGCTGGATCCCGGCTGACTATCTTTACACCTGCCCGACGGAAACCCTGACCAATTCGAACGGCGGGGCGGTCTTTACCAAGCATGACAAGACGAAGACCGAATTCGCTGGGCCGATCTCGTGCCCGGCGCCCTTAGGATATTCCTCGAACGTGACTTTTCAGTGGTTTACCTACCATTCCAAGACCGGCACCTACGCCATGGCCTGCCGCTGGCGTGAAGGTGGCCTGAAAGCCTGGACATGCGCCACCAGCGAGTTGTTCCAGGCTAGTACCACCCTCACCAATCTTTCGATGGCGACCCTCACGGCGTATGCGCCCGCACCCGACAGTGGCCTGATTGAGATGGAGTACTGGGTGGTGCCAACGAATGCGCCCGGCGGGGGCACGGCTGGCGGCTATGGGTATGTCCGGGGGATGAAGATCGAGTTCTGGGCAAAGTATTAGGAGGACAACAATGATGACGGGGAAATTTGAAGCGATAGTGGCCGGAGGATCGGCTGTGGGGGCAACCGCCGTTGCGGCCATGCCCAGTTCGGAAAGTCTGGATGCCGTTGGCCGGTGGCCTTTGGTCGTCGTCCTGGGGGCGGTCTGCTGCTTCTGCGTCTGGATCATCTATTGCCAGGGGTGTCAGTTCGGCAAGCGGCTGGATAAGTTGTCGGACGCCATCTTGAAACTGGCAGCCAACCTGAAGGAACGGCCTTGCATCCGGCATAAGGAGAACGACTGAAGCGAAGGATGAGGGATGAATTATGAGGGATGAACCAAAGTCGTGCGGGTGTCACGGAAAGCAAAGAATGACCCAGAAGGCCTCAGGAGAGGCGATCGGGGCCGGACTGGATCGAGCGACCGAGTACCACCGCATCATCGAATCCTTTGACGTATTGAGCGTGCCTCGCGATATCCAAGTCCTGATCAGGGAAGCTTTGGACTCCAAAAACTGGGATTGGTTCAAGGATTGTGATGGCTGCACCTGTGTCTCTGAGATGTATTGGCCGACGCAGTATTTTCCTCCCTGCTTACGGCATGACTTTGACTGGCGGGTGAATGGCGGAGGGTGGGAAGCAAATGCCAGGTTCTACCGGATCCAGCGGGCCTATCGGATGTCAGCACTACAGGCCGGAACCCGATTCCTCGGCGTGACCTTGTCATGGTACGGATGGTTTAAGTGGTGGCGGTAGAGTCGCCACACCGGCGAAATTAGCGTGTACCGATACCTTCACTCCAAGGTGCCATAATACCCCATCTCAAAAACCTGCCATAAATTCATGGCAGGTTTTTGTTTTCCAAGAAATTGACAAGAACCGAGGAACAGCGCATAAATAAAGGGCGAAACGAAAACCTGCCAAAAACCTGCCACGATTTTCCCGTCTTTTACGGTTTTTATCGACTATACTGGCCGAATGGACTTGGAAGAAAACAGAAATGAGTGACATCAATAAAAGCCAATAGAATCAAGGCTTTGCTGATGATTTTGACTGGAGCCAACAGTCGGGCTCGAACCGACGACCTGCGCATTACGAATGCGCTGCTCTACCAGCTGAGCTATGTTGGCGTCTGGGGGGATAAAACGCGCTAAACCATAGCGAAAACTGGCCTGCTGTCAACTCTCGCGTATTGTTCCTGATTTCTTGGAGGGAATAGGTATTCGGCGATTCATTCTTACAATCCATGCCAGTATGGCGCAGGGAAGGACGCCGCCGAGAAGAAGAACGGATATCAGGGATGGCATGGTGGTTTCCGGGAATAGGAGTCTCACTCCATTCCAGCCGGTGAGGTTAAGAGTCAGCCCTATTACGCAGGTTTGAAAGGGGACGGCTCGGGAAGGTTGGAAAAATTGGATTCCAGTTTTTTTTCTACTAATAAAGGGAAACCAGAGGGCTGTTCCAGTGAATCCAAGTTGGTCAACTAGGCAATGAAGTGCGTAGGCTCCCCCTGCGATACACCCTGCTGGAACCCCCCATACCGCTCCTGCTACTAAACCGAACCCCGCGGCCGTGACCAGGCTATGGCTCCACTGTTGCTGGCTAGGGTTAACGCAGAGATCGATCCGTCCATCGGAGAGCCAGCCCAACTCGAGGCAGAGGGGTTTGTCCTCTGTCTCCAGCGTGAAGGACTGTTCGGTTGTGATGATGCAGGGCAGGGGGACGACTGTTTCGGTGTGGTTATGTCGAATTACCAGGATCTGTTCCGTGTTATCAAATCGAAGTGTGTAATGATGCCACTGGCCGGTTTGAGTCTGGCCGGGATATAAACGGAGACGAATTCTACTGTGGCGGTCGCGACAGCGGGCCATGGCTAAAGCCAGCGTTTCGGCAATTAGTCGCGTGTCGGGAGCCAAGGGGTCTGGAACAATATGGATATGGGTTCGATGAAGGGGCCAGGCGATCCAGTGGTCGAGCGTGTCAGGCAACACGCTAAAAATGGAAGCCAGAAGGAACAAGGTCGGATTGCCGTTTTGTGCCGATTCCCAGGCTTCAGGCCAGCATGAGGCCCAGGCGAGCCCGGCCATCCAGTGGGCGCCCGATTCCAGCCGGATTGGCCGGATGAATCCACTGGAGGGAAAGACATGGAGGGAAAGGCCGATTCCGATCATGGCCAGGATGACCCAGATTCCGGTTCCGGTGAACCAGGCGGGCAGACTCGAATTCAGAGCTGGAGCCTTTGGGATCAACAGGAGCCACCCGAGTGCGCCTGCGAGGGATAGGGCCATGACGGAGACGGCAACCGGGGTCATGCTTTGAATGAACTGATCCCGATTCGGGAGCGCTGTGCGGAGTGGGCGCGGGACACGGGTGAAAATCAGAAACGCCGGAAAACACAACAGGATACAGGCGAGAGAGGGACCCATATCATGGAGCTCCAGAGCTGTCTTCAAATTTCATGCTGACCAGTCCCGGCAGGTGCCGGTAACGGTTGTTGTAGTCCAGTCCGTATCCGACCACGAACACATTCTCAATCTGGAACCCGGTATAGTTGGCCGTAATAGGCGCTACCCGCCGCGACGGTTTGTCCAGGAGGACACAGGTGCGAACGTCTCTGGCCCCCTGCCGGGTCAGAAGTTGACAGGCGGTCTGAAGTGTCAGGCCGGTGTCCAGAATGTCGTCAATCAACAGCACGCGATGTCCGTCAACAGGAAGTGAAAGTTCATGATGAAGGGTCACTGTCCCGCTACTGGTGGAACGGGATCCGTAACTGGAGAGTGTCATGAAATCCACCAGCGGATGAACCTGATGACCGGCCAGTGCCCGGATCAGGTCGGCGGTGAAGACGAAGCTGCCTTTGAGAATGGAGATCGCGAGAATTTCATCGGTTCCGTAATCACGGGCAATATCCTCCGCGAGGGCGTTGATTCGTGCCCGGATCTCCTTCGCGCTGAATAATTCCTGGTCGAGATGTGGCATGGCGCTCATGACAGGAGAAGCCCCCCAATACCGGCAAGCGTGAGCAGAGCCGCCACCCATCGGAGTGTGTTTTGGAATCGGCGACGGGGTGTTTCCGCCCCACAATAGGGGCAATCCGGGACTGGATCAATGAAGCGGGAACAGGCGGGACAGGAGAATCCCGGGGATAAAGGGCTCATGTTTTACCCACAATTTCCTGAAGGACATTTTGGTTTGTGATCAGCCCGGTAACGTTTGACTTGGAATCGACAACGAGGCACATGGCCTGGTGGGAGAGACGGAGTTTGGCAAAGGTTTCCATGAGAGGGGTGTCTTCATTAATGAAGAAGGGGGGGCGAACAAATCGGTCAATGGGGCACGCTTTGTTGTCTTCACACCCCGCCATGACATCAAAGAAGTTGATCGTGCCCTGGAAGGTATTGCCATCAGCGGCGTAGACCGGGAGCCGGGGATGGGTGGAAAGGCGGACTGTAACCATGAGATCATTGACGCTTGAATGCGCGGTTAGGACCGTCATTTTTTCACGGGGCGTCATGATGTCGCGTGCTTTTTTTCCGGACAATTCCAGAACGCGCCGGATCATGATTCGCTGACGGGGGGAAAGTGTTCCATGCGCCTCGCTTTCCTGGGCGAGTATATTGAATTCATCCTTGGTTGAAACAAGCGGGCGAGAGGAGACACTGGCTCCGTCGGACGGAATGATCCATGCCGTCAGCCAGTTAATGGTATTGATGAATGGGCGGAGCATGAGGGCGCTCCAGCGGAGGGGAATGGCGAAGGGGCGGCACCGTTTGAGGGGGCGGCTTTGAAACCAGGCTTTCGGCAGGTACTGGGAAAAGACCAGCGCGAGAAGGGTGATGATGATGCCCGCGATGGCTTCTCCCCATTCCCCGAGGCGGGAGCCCCGGTTGGCCGAGATGACGGAGGCCATGACGATAAAGAGGTTGGTGCCCACAAGCGTGGTTCCCAGAAGCCGGTCGGGATGCTCTAGAAAATTCTGAAGGATACGCGCCGCTTTATCCCCCTGTTCAGCGAGATGACGCAGGCGCATCCGGTTCAGGGAGATGACGCCGGTTTCCATGCCCTCAAAGAAGGCGGCTCCGGTCAGGCAGCAGAGCAGGAGGATGATGTCGGAGATAATCATATCATGACCTCCTCCTCGGACTCCGTCGGCGGATCAGGCTTTTCGATTTGAACCCGGGTGATGCGGTGTTTTCTCATCTGGAGAACGGTGACCCGACACCCGGGGTCTTCGAAGATGTCGCCGGTTTTTGGGAAACGGCGGGCGCGGGCGGTCACCCAGCCGGCAATGCGATCTGCCCCTTCGGCATCGAGCGTGAGATCGAGTTCGTAATTAACTTCCTCGAGGGAGGTGCTGCCGTTAATTTGCCAGCGGCGGACTCCTGTGGGTTCAATATTCGGGCTTTGTCCATCCGGTTTTTCGCCGGCAAACTCAGCAATTTCATCCAGAATATCACCGCGTGTAATGAGACCTGCGGTTCCGCCGTATTCGTCAATGACAATGGCCAGGCGGCGCGCCTGCTGCTGAAACATGGTCAGCAGAGTATCCAGGGGAGCGGTGTCGGGAACGTAGAAGTGCGGGTGCAGCGAGGCGGAAATGTCGCTGTCCGGATCCATCAGGAAGCGTGCGACATCGACAAAGCCTTTGACATGATCGAGATCCCCCGTGAAGGCGGGAAGGAATCGGAAGCGGGCCTTTCGGCAGATGGTGCTCCAGGTCTCGGGGGGGTCCTCAAGGTCAATGCCGATCAGATCCACTCGCGGGGTCATGACATCCTTGGCTTGAAGTTTCTCAAGCCGGATGATGCCATCGACCATCATCCGTTCCTCTTTGTTGAGAATCCCTTCCTCGTGTCCGATATCCACGGCTGTCAGCAGTTCGTCGTCGGTCAGGGCGGGACGGTGGGGAATCAGGTGTTCCCGGAAGGTGTGGGTGATTCTGTCGAGGATTTTGTGGAGTGGTGTACACAACCAAATCAGCGCCTTCAGAGGTTTAAGGTAGCGCAGTGCCAGGATGTCGGGGTGCCGCACGGCCAGGCGCTTTGGAGCCAGATCACCTACAATGATCAGGATCAGCGTCATCGCGGGGATGGCGATTATCTCACCATGGTTTGGGACCAGTTGCTCCGCCAGGATATAACCAAGGCTGGCGGCGGTCATGTTGACAATGGTATTTCCGATCAGGATGCTGGACAGGAGATCGGCGGGTGTGGCGAGCAGGGATTCGATTCGGTTGGCGGCCTTGGGATGGTGGCGGCGCAAACGGTGAATCTGCATGGGAGAGAGGGAGAAGAGCGCTGTTTCCGCACTTGAGAAAAAAGCGGACAGCGCGACCAGCGCAGCCAGCGCTGAAAATTCCCCTATAAGTAGTCCTGCCATAATGAACTTTTAACCAATGGCCATCATAATCATCGGGCCGTAAAGAGGCAATCCCTACTTCTTTTGCCTCTCCCTGGCCCGGATCAGCCAGATGCAAAGCTCATAGAGGACAATCAGTGGGATGGCGAGGATCAGTTGGCTGAAGGGCTCCTGGGTGGGCGTAATGATGGCTGCCAGGATCAGGATGATCACAATGGCATGGCGCCGTTTGTTCCGGAGCTGGCGGGAGTTAATAAGACCCAGCTCGCCCAGAACCAGGAGCACAATGGGAAGTTCAAAGGTCAGGCCGAAACTCAGGAGCAGTTTCAGCACGAATCCAATGTAGCTTGTCACGGTGAAGTATTCGATCTCGATTCCCATCCAGGAGTTGAACCAGAGCATGATTTCAAGAGCCGGACTCAACGCCAGGAAGTAGCACATCAACACCCCGGCGATGAACAGGAACGCGGCAAATAGCAGACCTCCCAGGAGGGTGCGCCGTTCCCGGCGGGTCAGGCCCGGGAACACGAACCAGCAGATGGAAAACAGAATCACCGGGGCGCTGAAGAGTACTCCGCCCCAGACAATCGTCTGCATGGCCACAGTCATTCCCCCCGTAACGTCGAGTGTTCGGATAAAGGTGTCAGGATTGGGAACCACTCCTTTCAAAGGAGCCTTTAAAATTTTGAAAAAGGTGGGAGCGAAATAACAGGCCGTTCCCATACCGATGAACAGGGCCAAGGCGCTCCAGATCAGCGCCCGGCGAAGATCTTCAAGATGCTTCAGGAAGGGCTTCGCCGACTCCGCCCGCACGTTGTTGTCATCCTGCGGTGTCATGCGGCTCGGCTCTCTTTGTGGTTATTCCTTGTCCGTCTACCGGCGAGACGCCGGTTACACCAGGTGCTTTACTCGTGTTTTCTGTAGTAGCCGCCGTGTCGGCGGCATCCGGTTGGTCAGCCGTTAATAACTGCTTTTTGAAATCATCCGAGGCGTGCTGCAGATCCCGTGTAATTTTTCCGATAGAGCGCGCCATACCCGGAAGTCCCTTTCCTCCGAAGAGGATCAGGATGGCTCCCAGGATTACCAGTAACTCCATGCCGCCGACATCACCGATGAGGGCGAAACAGGAGGCGGACGGTATGACACAGGGAATAGTCATGAAATCTTAATCTTAATCGTAATCATAATCGTAATCCAGCCCTCTAGTAGCCTGAGATTACGATTACGATTAAGATTACGATTAAGATGGAGTGCGGTCGTATTACTGCTTCATGACGACGAATTCGACGCGGCGGTTGACCGCCCAGGCATTCTCGTCGTGGCCGGGATCCTTGGCCTTCTCGGAGCCGAAGCTCTTGGTCTGGATCCGGGTGCTGTCGACGCCGAGGTTCATCAGGTAGGTTCTAACCGACTGGGCGCGGCGTTCGCCGAGCGACATATTGTATTCGGCGCTACCGCGTTCGTCGCAATGGCCTTCCAGCGTAACGAAGGTGCCCGAGTTGGCTTTCAGGTAACTGGCGGCGGCTTCGGCCTTGGCGCGCTCGGAGTCATCCACCTGGGCGCTGTCAAAGGCAAACTGAACCGCGACCAGTTGTGCATCAACGATTGTGCCGGCGCCTTCAATGCGGGTGCCTCCGGTTCCGTTCATGCCACCAAGACCATCGGCATTACCCATGCCCTGAACATCCGTGACGCCGCCATCCTTGGCGCCTTTTTTGCCGAAAAATCCCTTGCAACCCGTCATGGAAACCGCAACCGCGCAAGCCAGAAAAACCGAAACCATCATCCGTTTATTCATCATGTCTTTTCCTTATTAAGTTCGTTTGTTTTGAATTATGGGGTTTATTGGGAACACCATGCGGGTGAGAACCAACTACCACTATTCGGCGTCAAACATACGGGCGCATCTCCCATTGTGTCAAGGAGATATAAGCGGGATGTGTTCCCTTCCTGTTTGCAGCAGACGATATGCCTGCCATCGGAAGCCCAGGCCGGATCCTTGTAGTTGCCGTCTGGCGGGCTGATAAGCCGTTCGTCCATGGAAGAGGGATTGATGATGTAAATGCCATAGAGCCCGCCGCGACGGCTGGAGTAGGCAATCAGGTTATTGGCGCCCCAATCAGGATCCACATTCTCCTTGCCCCGGGAGGTCAGACGGCGACTGCTTCCACTTCGATCCATGATGTAAAGTTGAGGCGATCCTGCCCCGGCGAGATCCGAGACATAGGCAATTTGTGCTCCGTCGGGCGACCAGGTCGGGCTGGCTTCCCCGGCACGCGAGGTGCGGGTCAGCCGGGTGAGTTGTCCGCTTCCAAAGGACTTGGAATAGACTTCGGGGTTGCCGTCCCGCGAGAGGATCATCAGCATTTCCCCGCCGCCGGGTGAGATGGCGCCCGCCATGTTGATCCCGGGATAACGGGCCACAGCCGACCGTCCGCCGGTTTGCGTATTGATCATGAAGATGTCGGCATACCCTTTCAAGAAGGAGGTATAGACGAGACGTGAGCCGTCGGGCGACCAGTGTGGCGACAAGCTGATCGAACGGTCGCGGGTAAGTTGGCGGAGGTTGCCCCCATCGGCATCGCAGAGATAGAGTTCCTTGTTTCCGGACGCGGTGCCCACCATGGCGATTCGCCCGGAGCAGATGCCGCGGAAGCCTTTGGTCGCCATAATGATGTCATCCGCCACGCGGTGCGCCAGGCGCCGGGCGTTGGCGGGGGTGTCCGTGTAGGTTTTGTTGAGAGCGACTGTGGATTTCAGAATGTTCATCACCTGGCAATCCACCGAGAGGGATCCGTTGTTGTCATGACAGGAGCCGGTGACGGTATAGGAAGCCGGCCGTGTCAGGGAGAACCAGCCGCACCGTGACAGGTCTTCTGTCAGGGTTTTACGGAA
>CAMDCX010000058.1 GCA_945890715.1 PVC group bacterium
CGGCGAGGAGTCGCTCTTGCGGCTCGTGAGTGCTGTCCTCGCAGAAATCGATGAAGAATGGGCAACTGCCAAAACCTATTTACCCAGGGAGACCAAGTGAGACCCGCCTATCAGGTCGACACTTTTACAGAAAAGAAATTGCTTTGCCATTATCAAGTTCTTCAGAGATTCAAAATGACGAAGATTAATAGTTCATTGGCGCGTATGCGTGCCGCGCACGAGGCGCAGGTTGTGGGCATCCGGGCGCAATCAGATTTCCGGCGGTATCTGACGGGTTTGATGTGGAATACGAAGTGGCGCGTCAGATGCAGGCGGCTCGCAGGGAAGCGGGGCTCTCTCAGGCCGCTCTGGCGCGACGGATGCATACAACTCAGAGTGTGGTGTCGCGAAGACCGGCTGAAGCCGGTACACCAACAGGAGGGCAAGCGGCTCATGAAGCCCAGGGCAGACTCGGCAAAAACTCGGTAAAATCAGGAGTTTTGACAGAATTTACGGAATGATCAGAATGGGAAGAGGTAGGATTCGGAGAGAAAAGTCTTTAGGGTTTGGTGTTCATGAGCGCTTAAGAAAAATACTGCGAAAGACCGGGACGGGGGCGTCCCGGCTCCAGATGATTCGGCTGGTGAACCACGGTCGAAGTGAAGGCCGGCTGAAGCCGGTACACCAGCAAGAGGGGGGCATTATTTCCTTTTGACAAAAAGAATCTATTTCGCGATAGTAAAGATGAAAATAATAAGGTGAATATATGCGTATGACAATCGAAATTGATGAAAATGAATTGGGCGAAATACAGCATGAGACTGGTATATCTGGAAAATCACCTGCCGTCAGAAAAGCTCTTGAACTGTATCTGCGTGACTTGAAGAAGCGGAAATTGATTCAGCGCGTCATGGAAGGACGTACCGATTACGGTAGAACTAACGAGGAAGTTGAGGCGCTGGTAACTTATGATACTCATTGATACGTCTGTCTGGATCGAGTTCTTTCGTAAAAAAGGGAGTCCGCTCGCCAAGAGCAGAGTGGCCTCGTTATTGAATGATGATACCGCCGCTTATACGTGTCCAGTTCTGATGGAACTGATTGCCGGTGCGCGGGAACCCGCGGAAGTCGAGTTGACTTTAGAGACACTCGGTTTGTGCCAGAGAGTCGTTTTTCAGCCGGAATTCTGGGAACGTGCGGCCTCACTCGAAAAAACTCTCAGAAGACAGGGCATTACCGTTCCTCGGGATGATGTTCTGGTCGCAACCACAGCGATAGAAAGCCGGTTGGTTTTGCTGTGCCGGGATGCGCATTTTGATTTGATTGCCAGGCATGCTGGCTGTGAGTTGAAAATCGAGCCGATCTAAATTTACAGAACCCTCCGTTTTTTTATCGGCTTAATGACGGGAAGGGCGGCTTCGAGGAGGGTGAGTCCTTCTTTAATATCAATCTCCAGTGCCCTGCTTATGCGGACGAATTCCTCCACATCAAGGCGGCGCTCACCGGTTTCCACCTTGCCGATCCAGGAATGCGGCATCCTCATTCGGAGTCCCAACTCCCGCATCGACAACCCTCGCGCCTTCCGGGACGTTCGTAACCAGTTAATGAGCGCGCGGTAGGCCGGCGAATAAATAGTCTTCATGCCGCTTAGAATACGGCACCCTCTTCCTGTACCCAAAATGGGTACAAGCCAAAGTGGGGGAACTTCCTGGGCGCACGACAAAAAATCTTCTACAAAAAAGAGAAGAATTTGAACAGAAGTAGCGTCCCATAGGACGCAGGCTACTATTACTCCGGCCATTTAATAGTAGCGAATCCGCGAGTCGAAAAATACATTACCACCCGCCTGGAGTACCAGGCTAGACACGAAGACACAAAGAAGAAAATCTTGTGGCGGTGGGTCGCATGGCATTTCCGTAGGCGATAACCCCCATCCTAATCGTAATCCTGATTTTGTTTTGATCTTCAGGGATCCTCTAGAGTGAAAATCTTAAAAACGAGCTATGGTCATGAGGAGGATTACGATTACGATTATGATTTAGATGAACCCCGACGAAAATATTATGTGCCCGCTCGCGCTGATTGTGCCCACTTCAGCATTGCGCCCGGGACGGGATATTTCTATGCTTCAGCCCTCATTTATTTCAGCAAGGAGTCTTTTATGGGCTTGAATGTGGTTCAGAAAATATTATCCGAACACCTCGTTGGCGGGGAATTGGTTCCCGGCCGGGAAATTTCGATCCGCATTGACCAGACCCTGACCCAGGATGCTACCGGCACCATGGCGTACCTCCAGTTCGAGGCGATGGGGCTTGATCGCGTCCGGAATGAGCTTGCAGTAAGCTATGTGGATCATAACACCATTCAGGTGGGGTACGAAAATGCCGATGATCACCGGTATCTACAAACCGTTGCCGCGAAATACGGGATACTCTATTCCAAGCCCGGCAACGGAATCTGCCACCAGCTTCATCTGGAACGGTTCGGTGCGCCGGGAAAGACCCTTCTGGGTTCCGATTCGCATACCCCCACCGGGGGCGGCATCGGCATGATCGCCATCGGCGCCGGCGGTATTGATGTTGCCGTCGCCATGGGCGGCGGGCCGTTTTACCTTACCGCGCCCAAAGTGGTGAAAATCACGCTCAAGGGCAAACTCCGCCCGTGGGTCACGGCCAAGGACATCATCCTCAAGGTTCTTCAGGAATTCACCACCAGGGGGAATGTGGGCTGCATGTTCGAATATGCCGGATCCGGTCTCAAGCATCTCTCCGTTCCCGAACGCGCCACCATCACCAATATGGGCGCGGAATGCGGCGTCACCACCTCGGTTTTCCCGAGCGATGAGGTGACCCGTGCTTTTCTTGAGGCGCAGGGCCGGGGCGGCGCCTGGCGTGAACTGGTGGCGGATCCGGATGCCACCTATGAAAAGGAAATCACAGTCAATCTCTCCACGCTCGAGCCGCTGGCCTCGGCGCCGCATTCACCGGATAATATCGTGACAGTCGCCTCCTTGGCGGGACTGAAGGTGGATCAGGTCATGATCGGATCCTGCACCAACTCATCCTATACCGATCTCAAGACGGTGGCTAAGATCCTCGAGGGCCGGACGGTGTCCCCGGCCGTGAGTCTGGGCGTGGCGCCGGGTTCCAATCAGGTTCTGAAGATGCTGGCCGATGAGGGCTATGTCGGGACCTTGTTGTCGGCTGGCGCCCGACTGCTCGAAAATGCCTGCGGCTTTTGTATCGGGAATTCCCAGTCGCCCCAGACGGATGCGGTGTCGCTACGCACCAATAACCGCAACTTTGAGGGGCGCTCGGGCACCAAGTCGGCGAAGGTGTACCTGGTCAGTCCCCCCGTCGCCGCCCTGGCGGCGATCTCGGGACAGGTGGTGGATCCGCTTACGGTAACGGATATCAAGTATCCCCGCGTGAAAATGCCGAAGGCGTTCACGATAGACGATTCGATGTTCCTGGCTCCGGCCGCGGATCCCGCATCGGTCACCGTGATGCGCGGACCGAACATCGGCGAGCCGCCCCGCAACATACCGCTTCCGGAAGCGATCCGAGGCGTGGCGACGTTGAAGGTGGGCGATAAAATCACGACCGACCACATCATGCCGGCGGGGGCCCGGCTGAAGTATCGTTCCAATGTGCCTGCCTATTCCCAGTATGTGTTTGAGCCCTGCGATACGGGTTTCCCGAAACGCGCGGCGGAACTGCGCGATGCCGGGAAGCAGTCGATTGTGGTAGGCGGGGAATCCTACGGACAGGGCTCCAGCCGCGAACATGCGGCGTTATGCCCGATGTTCCTTGGCGTCAAGGTGATCCTGGCAAAGTCCATCGAGCGCATCCACGCCGCCAACCTGGTGAACTTCGGAATCTTGCCGCTATTGTTCGAGAATGTGGAGGATTATGATTTTATCAATCAGGGTGACGACCTGGTGCTGGAGGGCGTTCGCGAGTCGTTGAAGACCGGGGCCGAGCGCCTGGTGATCCGGAATGTCACCCAAGGCAGGGATGTCCCCGTGAAGGCCGACTTGAGTCAGCGACAGCGGGCGATTATTTTGGCCGGCGGCCTGTTGAATTTTACAAAGAATGGTTGAATCGAATTAAGGAGCTACCGATGAGTTACCAGAAAATTACAGTACCGAAAAACGGCCAGACAATCACCATGGGGGCGGATGGGAAATTGACTGTTCCCAACCACCCGATCATTCCTTTCATCGAAGGCGACGGCATTGGGGCCGACATTACCCGCGCGGCGATGACGGTGTGGGATGCCGCCGTTGACCAGGCGTATGGAGGCAAGCGCGCGGTGGCGTGGATGGAAGTCTATGCAGGCGAAAAGGCCAATGTCGTTTATCAAAAGGACATCTGGCTGCCGTCCGAGACCCTGGCCGCCTGCCGTGAGTTTCTGGTTTCCATCAAGGGTCCTCTGACCACGCCGGTCGGCGGCGGAATCCGCAGCATCAATGTGGCCCTGCGCCAGGAACTCGACCTCTATGTGTGCCAGCGGCCTGTCCGCTGGTTCAAAGGCGTGCCCTCGCCGGTGAAACAGCCGGAACTGACCGATATGGTGATCTTCCGGGAAAACACCGAGGACATCTACGCCGGCATCGAATGGGCCGCTGGCACGCCGGAAGTGAAGAAGGTGATCGACTTTCTTCAGAAGGAAATGGGCGTGAAGAAAATCCGGTTTCCCGGCACCTCGGGAATCGGCATCAAACCGGTGTCGCAGGAAGGCACCGAGCGACTGGTCAAGGCCGCGATCCAGTATGCGATTGACGAGAAGCGCTCCTCTGTGACGCTGGTTCACAAGGGCAACATCATGAAGTTCACCGAAGGCGCGTTCCGCGACTGGGGTTATGAGACGGCTCGCAAGCACTTTGGCGCGACCCTGATCGACAAGGGGCCCTGGCACAAAATCAAACTCCCCAATGGGCATGAACTGGTGATCAAGGATGTGATTGCCGACGCCTTTCTCCAGCAGATCCTGACCCGGCCTGCGGAGTATTCCGTGATCGCGACGTTGAACCTGAATGGCGATTATATTTCCGACGCCCTGGCCGCCTGCGTGGGCGGGATCGGCATTGCCCCCGGCGCCAACATCAACTACCAGACCGGCGCAGCCTGCTTCGAGGCGACGCATGGGACGGCGCCGAAATACGCGAACCAGGACAAGGTGAATCCCGGCTCGCTGATTTTGTCGGGCGAGATGATGTTCCGCTACATGGGCTGGACCGAGGCCGCCGACCGGATCGTCGCCGGTGTGGAGCGGACCATCAGTAAAAAAACCGTGACCTATGACTTCGAGCGCCAGATGGAAGGCGCGACACTGCTCAAGTGCAGCGAATTCGGCCGGGCGATTGTCGAGAATATGTGATGATCGTTTTTCGCTAGGATGTTTTCCGGAGGCCAGTCATGAGCAAAGTATTAATTATTGGGGCGGGCGGGGTTGGCGGCGTGGTGACCCACAAGGTTGCCGCGATGAAGGATGTCTTTACTGATGTCTGTCTGGCGAGCCGTACGGAATCCAAATGCAAGGCCATTGCCGGGCAATTGAAGCGCAAAATACAGACTGCACGGGTGGATGCTGACCAACCGCAGGAAGTTATCCGCCTGATCCGGAAGTTCGATCCCGATGTCCTCATCAATGTTGCACTTCCGTATCAGGATCTTTCCATCATGGAAGCGTGCCTGGCCACCGGGGTGGATTACCTCGACACGGCGAATTACGAGCATCCCGACAAGGCGAAGTACGAATACAAATTGCAGTGGCGGCAGCATAAGGCCTTTCGGGACAGGGGAATCCTCGCCGTGCTCGGGTGCGGCTTTGATCCCGGCGTAACGAACATTTTTTGCGCCTACGCCCAGAAACATTATTTCGATGAGATTCACACCGTCGACATCATGGACTGCAATGCCGGGTCCCACGGCAAGGCGTTCGCCACCAATTTCAATCCCGAGATCAATATTCGCGAAATCACCCAGCACGGCAGATATTGGGAGAAAGGGCAGTGGAAGGAAACCGATCCACTGACCGTCCACAAGACCTTCGACTTCCCTGAAATTGGTCCGAAAGAGATGTATCTGATGTATCACGAGGAACTTGAGTCTCTGGTGAAACACCTCAAGGGACTTAAGCGCATCCGGTTCTGGATGACCTTCGGGGAACAGTACCTGACCCATCTGCGCGTGTTGCAGAATGTCGGGCTGACCAGCATTGTCCCCGTGATGGTTGAAGGCCGGAAAATTGTACCGTTAAGATTTCTCAAGGCCGTTCTGCCCGAGCCCGCCTCGTTGGGAGCCCACTATAAGGGCAAGACCAATATCGGGTGCCTGATTGAGGGCGTGAAGAACGGGAAGAAGCGGACGATTTACATCTACAATGTCTGTGACCACGCCAAGTGCTGGAAAGAAGTCAAGGCGCAGGCCATTTCCTATACCACCGGCGTGCCGGCGGCCATTGGCGCGAAGATGATGGTGACAGGGGCCTGGTGCGACGCCGGCGTGTTCAATGTCGAGCAGTTCAATCCTGATCCGTTCATGGAGGAGCTGAGCCTGAGGGGCCTGCCCTGGGTCGTCAAGGAATTGTAGGGCTCAGTCCAAAATCAGGCTTTTTCGTGATCCATGAGCGGGCCGCCCATGATGGAGGCGCCGCCATCCACGGCGAGGATCTGGCCGGTAATTTTGGCGGACAGGGGACTCATGAGGAACGCGGCGGCATTGGCTACTGCCTGACGGTCGGCCACAGGATCCCATGCGATGGGGCTCAGTTGCTGCCAAAGGTTACCGATGTGTTCAAAATCGGGAATTTTGCTGGCGGCCATGGTGCTGACGGGGCCGGAGGAAATGGCATTGACGCGGATCCGGTCACGGCCATGACGCCGGGCCAGGGCGCGTACGAGCGCTTCCAGGGCGGCTTTATGGATGCCCATCCAGTTGTAAAGGGGATAGACATGATGGGTGTCGAACGACAACGCGATCACGGAGCCCCCGTCCTTCATGTGGGGCGCCGCTTCCCGGGTGACGGTGGCCAATGATGCACAACTGATCTGGTAGGACTTCATGACATCCGACATCGAACTGGTATGGAATTCAGTTCCCATGCAGGTCTTTGGATTGGCGTAGGCAATAGAGTGAACCACGCCTGCCAGCGTGCCGAGCCCTTCGAACAAGGCTTGAATCTGATCCTCCTTGGAGACATCACAAAAGCGAAGATCAAGGGCGGCTTTTTCCGCTCCGGTGATCAATTTGCTCGGATCCAGATACCGTTTTTTGACCACTTCGTTCTGGACGGAATAGATCACCTTGCCGCCAAGAGTTTCAATGGTTTTCCCGATAAAATAGGCGATAGACTGGGGATCCAGGAGTCCCATCACTAAATAGGTTTTTCCAGATTCGATCATCATGTTCCTCCCATCCGTTTCTTCATAACGGTTAACTTCGGACAGGTCAAGACGCGATAAAGAGTTTTGGCTTGCGGGACGGTGGGATGACGAGGGGGGGGCTCTATCTTTAATCCTCATCAATTTCTTGTGGGAGGGGCGCTATGCGCCGCGACGGGGACTCGACAGGCCCCAGGAGAGGATCGCGGCGCACAGCGCCCCTCCCACAGAGCCTTGAGCAAGCCTTGCCCCCTCGTCAGTGATCCATTACGGGGCGGTGGGATTTTTATTTGACAGTGATTGCTTTGGCGGTGCATAGTCACCCGCGAAACAAAAAGTTTTCGCTAGGGGAAAACATGGATAAAATCTTAAAGATTTTGGTTGTTCTGATTCTGATCATGAGCATCGCGGCGGTGGTCATGGAACTCAAGCTTTACGGTCAGCGCGAGGAATTGAAGGGGCGCACGGTGAAGTTGGCGGATTATGTCGGGAAAATCGCGGCCACCATTGAAGTTCCCCAGACCAATGCGGATCTTGTTGTGGCCGATGCCCCGCACATGAAGCTGAAGCCCGAGGCCGTCAAACAGTACTACAAGATCGGGGATGATGGAAAACCCTCCAAGGTGACCACTGGTTCCGGGACGATGGATGAAGCGCTTCTGGAAGTCCTGGTTAATGCCGGACGGCAATTCGACCGTTTGAACGATACCCGAGCCGGCCTGACCGAGAATCGCAATACCCTGGGAACCACCAGTAATCTTCTCGTCAAGACCGAAGGCACTTTGGGGGAAGTCAGTAATTCCCTTGTAAAAGCGGAAGGCGATTTGACGGTGGCGAAGGCGGATGTCGAAAAGAAAGCCACGCAGATCACCGATCTGACGGCTGAGGTGGAGACCAGCAAGGTGGATATTGAGAAGAAAGCCAATGAAATCGCCAAATTGGGCGAGAAGTTGAGCGAAAGCGAATCCAAGATCGAGGCTGGAAAGCGGTACATCTCGAAGGTGGAGCGGGAGTTGAAGTCCTGCCTTGGCCAGTCCGACACGAACTCGCTTCCCCGTGGTGTGCAGGGTCAGATTTCAGTGGTTAATACCAATTGGAACTTTGTCGTTATGGAGATCCTGCCGGATTCCGGACTTGTTCCCCTCTCGGACATCACGGTGCAGCGCGCGGATCAGTTTGTTGGGAAGGTGCGAATTTCCGAGGTGCGGCGTGATCTGCGTATTGCGCTGGGCGAAATCCTGCTGGACTATCAGCAGAAGGTTCCGGCCCGGGGTGATACCGTTTTCTATTGATCGTCTTCTCGAACAGGGTCTTCCCTCATGCGACTTGTCCTGTTACTCGTGGTTTTCAGCGGCCTGCTTTGGGCCGCCGGGTGTGCCACTGAGTCCGATTCCAGTATGCCCTGGAATACGCCGCAGTCCTGGGAAGGCGCCCCGGGCATCCCGGGGTTTTCTGCTCCAGGTCGGTAAGGCCTATTTCTTTATCCAGTTACGGGCCACCAATTCCTCGGCTATCTGAATGGCATTCTGGGCGGCACCCTTCCAAATATTGTCTCCTGCGCACCAGAGAACCAGTCCATTCTCCACGCTGGCATCCTTGCGGATACGTCCCACGAGGACATCATATTGGCCAGTCGCCTGAATCGGCATCGGGTAGACGGCATTTTTGGGGTCATCTTCCAGTCGCACGCCCGGTGTTTTCGCCAAGAGTGCCCTGGCCTGATCCGGTGAGAGCGGTTTTTCAAGTTCGACGTGAATCGCGATGCTGTGGCTGTTCAAGACCGGCACGCGGACACAGGTGGTGGCCACCCGGATGGAGGCGTCGAGGATTTTGTGAGTCTCCTTGCGCATCTTGATTTCCTCGGTGGTTTCGCCCGAATCATCCTTGAATGAGCCGACACAGGGGATCAGGTTGAAGGCGATCTGATGCGGATACACCTCGCGGAGTAGGGGCTGTCCCGCGGCCCACGCCCGGGTCTGGGCTTCCAATTCCTTGATGGCTGAACTTCCGGTGCCTGAGACGGCCTGATAGGTGGTGGCGATCAGGCGTTTGATTTTGGCGGCCTTGTGGATGGCCACCAGCGGCATCAGGGCGATGATGGTGCTGCAGTTTGGATTGGCGATGAACCCCTGATGGTCTTTCAGCGCTTCCGGATTGATTTCAGGGATCACCAGCGGAACCCGGGCATCCATACGGAAATCATCGCCGTTATCCACGACGATACAGCCGCGTTTCACAGCCTCCCAGCCGAGTGTCTGGGACGCGCCCTTGGCGCCCTCGGTTCCCGCGAAAAAGGCGAAGTCCATTCCCTCGAACGCCTCGGGAGCGGCAACCTTGACGGGATAACTTTCCCCGTCAACCAGTTCAGTCCGCTCGCTTCGCGCCAGAATGGTGAGCGACTGGACGGGAAAATTCCGTTTCTTGAGCAGGCGAATCATCTCTGTTCCAACCGCCCCGATTCCGACTACGCAAACATTGTATTTTTTCATGAGTGTTCTCTTTAGACGCGTTCTGCAACCAGGTCCCCGACCTGGGTGGTTGAATATCCCATTTTCCCGGCGGCCATGCTTTTCAGCTTGGTGCCTGTGACGTCCATGACCGCCTTTTCGATATCCCGGGCCGCCTCGACCTCGCCGAGATGTTCGAGCATCATCATTCCGGCGCAGATGGCGGCCATCGGGTTGATCACATTTTTGCCCCGGTACTTCGGCGCAGAGCCGCCCATCGGCTCAAACATGCTGACGCCCTCGGGGTTGATATTACCGCCTGCGGCGATGCCCAGCCCGCCCTGTGTGATGGCGGCCAGGTCGGTGATGATATCACCGAACATATTGGCGGTGACCAGGATGTCGAACCATTCCGGGCTTTTCACCATCCACATGCAGGTGGCATCCACATGATAGTAGTCGCGTTTGATATCCGGGAATTCAGCGTCGCCCATCTCGTTGAAGGCGCGATCCCAGAGATCGAACACATAGGTCAGGACATTGGTTTTTCCCACCAGCGCCAGGGTGTTGTGGTCGCCCACGCCACGGGCTTTCTTGCCGTATTTCCGGGCATAGTGGAAAGCCCAGCGCAGACAACGATCCACCTGGGCGCGACTGTAAAGCATGTTCTGAACGGCGACTTCGTGCGGGGTGCCCTTCATCATGAACCCACCGGCCCCGGTGTAGACATCACCGGAGTTTTCCCGGATCACCACATAATCAATATCCTTGGGCCCCTTGTCCTTGATGGGGGTTTCGACCCCGGGATACAGGCGGACGGGGCGGAGGTTGATATACTGGTCCAGCTCGAAGCGGAGGCGCAGCAGGATTCCTTTCTCGAGAATGCCCGGCTTGACGTCGGGATGACCGATGGCGCCGAGGTAGATGGAGTCAAACTGCTTCAATTCCGGCACGGCGGAGTCGGGAAGGACTTCCCCGGTGCGCAGGTAGCGATCCCCTCCGAAATCGAACTCCACCAGATTCAGTTTAAACTTGTGCTTGGCGGCCGCGACGGCGAGAACCTTGAGTCCTTCATTCACAACTTCAGGGCCGGTTCCGTCCCCAGGAAGAACCGCAATTTTATAGGTTTTGCTCATGGTGTAATCCCTTCCTTAACTTTCCATCCTGCATCAGATGGCGTGGGATGCTACCTGCCTCCGAAGGATGAGTCCAGTCAAACTTGAGGATTTTCGACTGGTTTTTGACGGGCCACGTGGCGGTTGAAAAGTTTTGAGTTCCGCGGGTGAGTCCTGTAACGTGCCCCCCGTATTTTTAATGACGCGATTCACAATTCCGGAAAGGTGGGCGAGCATGGCAACTCAGGATTTCAAGGCGGCTTATAAAACCATTATGGACGATCATTTCCCGCCCCGGATGGAGATCAGTTTTATTGAGGAGGACGGGCAGCGGCAGACCCTGGGGTATGAAAAGCAGGCGTGGTTGATTGACGGGGTCCGGAAGGGGCTTCGGTATGGCGAGAATCC
>CAMDCX010000059.1 GCA_945890715.1 PVC group bacterium
ATGATCAAAAAGGCGGAGGCCGACAAGAATATTCCCGCGCTCTATTCCTTTAAGGGAGCCTTGGCGGCGGAAAAAATGCATGCCCAGTATTTCCAGAAGGCGCTGAAAGAACTGGATTCATGGAAGCCGGCCGGAAAGGAATTTCTGATCTGCGTGATTTGCGGATACACCACCATGGACTCCAAGATCGGGAAGTGCCCGGTCTGCGCCGCACCGCGCGAGAAGTTCGACCTGGTAAAGTAGGGTGAAAAAAGCCGCCCTATTCGCCTGCCTGATTGTTCAGATTCTGATCATCATCGGATTCTGGGGCTCGTATCATGTCAATCACATGATGGGGAACCAGTTGACGGGTGACTGGATCGGGCAATCTCTGGCGTGGGGGCGGCTTGCCGGGCTTCTGGCGGCATTCGGAATCCTGATGCTCATGCTCCTGATCAGCCGGGCCACATGGCTTGAAGGCGTGTTCGGAATGGATCGACTCGCACGCGCCCACCATATCGTCGGGTTTTCCCTGATTCTGCTTCTGGTTCTTCACCCCATTCTCCTGACGCTCGGACATTCCGCACAGGCGGGCATCGGCACCCTGGCCCAGACCCGGGATTTCGTCAAAAACTGGGACGATGTGTTTGGGGCAATGCTCGGGCTGGATCTGATCCTCATCGCCATCGTTCTCTCGATAGGGGTCGTTCTGAAAAAGATTCGCTACGAAATATGGTATTATAACCACTTATTCCTGTATGTGGCGATTGCCCTGGCGTTCGGCCACCAGATTGCCGTGGGAAGCGATTTTACAGAAAATCGAATCTTCAAAATCTACTGGTTCGTCCTGTATGCCTTTGTGGCGGGCGTATTGGTTTACTCCCGCTTCCTGACTCCCCTGAACTATTATGTCCGGCACCGGTTCACCGTGGCCCGTTTGGTTGCCGAGACGGGTGACGTCACGTCCGTTTACATTGAAGGAAAAAATCTGGATCAATTCCCGGCACGGGCAGGACAGTTCATGATTGTCCGCTTTCTCGCGAAGGGGTTTTGGTTCGAGGCCCACCCCTTCTCGATCTCATGCCTCCCGGACGGCAAACACCTCCGGCTCACGATCAAGCAATTGGGCGACTTCACGCGGAAAATTCCGGGCCTCAAACCAGGAACACCCGTCCTGATTGACGGACCCCACGGGATCTTTACCGCTGCCCAGTCTCACTCAACGAAGGTTCTGATGATTGCCGGAGGAATCGGGATCACGCCTATCCGCTCGGTGGCGGAGGAACTGGTTTTCGCCGGCCGGGACGTTATCCTGATCTACGGAAACCGAGACGCCCACTCGCTGGCCTTCAAGGCAGAGCTGGACGCCCTCACGGCAAAGTCGGGCGGAAGACTGAAGGTTATTCCCGTCATGAACGATGATCCGGCCTGGCCTGGCGAGAAAGGGCGGGTTGACCGGCAACGAATTGCCCGACTGGTACCCGATCTTGCGGAACGCGATGTCTTCCTGTGCGGCCCGCCGGTTATGATGAAGTCCGCAAGAAAATCCCTGTCAGAATTAAACGTTCCGTCCTCGCGCATTCATGACGAACGATTCGCCCTTTAATCTAATTTTTCCCGTGCGATTGCTCGAGGTGGACGATCTGATCCCGAAGTTTTGCGGCGTCCTCGTACCGTTCCTGAGCAACAGCTTTCTCCAGCTTGGCCTTCAATTGATCGATGACCGATGAGACGGGAGCGGGTTTGGGTTTTGCGCCAGAGGACCCCTTCCCCTCCTCCTTCGTCGCCCCATCCTTGTCTTCCAGAACGACACCGGCCGCAGTCATAACCTTCTGGGTCACATAGAGTGGCGCCGAACAGCGCATGCCCAGGGCAATCGCGTCACTGGGGCGGGCATCCACTTCGATTTCGAGCCCGTCCCGTTCCAGAACCAGCACGGCGTAGAAGGTACTCTCCACCAGTTCGTTGATCACGACCCGCTTCAGTCGGCATTCCATGCAGTCCAAAACATTCTTGAACAGATCATGAGTCAGCGGCCGGGGAATCTTCACCTTGTCAATCTGGAGGGCAATCGATTGGGCTTCAGACCCGCCGATAAAGATCGGCACGGTACGGGAGTCCTCCTCCCCGCGCAATAACACCACAAACCCCATGTTCGACAATGACAACCCGGCTATTTTAACGTGTATCATAATCCCTCGTTCTTGATCGTAACATCCCGCATGAAATCGCCGTTTTCCGCGCTCAACCGGGCAAAGAACCCATAAGCAAGTGTGTCGTCCGTGACCGTCAACTTCAATCGGTTCTCACCGGCCTTCAGAGTGAGGGGAACCCGATATTCATCCCGTACCGCGATCTTTTTTGACTTGGGTCCGAACACAACCCGGCCGTTCAGTTCGACTGTCAGCGCATGATCAAAGCCGAGGCGCAGGATAATCCGGCGTTCGTCAGGCGAGCCCACCGTGCATTCCGCCGTAACCGTGCCGTTGTCAGGCTGCCCAAGAATCGCGTCCAGATCCACATACCTCTCGAAGAATTTCCCCGTATAGTGCCGGCTCACCCGCTTCCCGGAAACGTCGCCGGCAATGTGCCAGGTCTTGATGTACTGCTGTTCCAGTCGAACGGACTCCAGAGCGTTTGAAACAACGGGCTGCTGATGCAGGCAGAGTGTTGGCGCAAGCGTTTCGGCGGCCGAAATATAGTCCAGGGGGCGATTGGAAACCGTAATGTAAAGCGTGTAAAGGTGCTGAAGGACAAGGGCTGTTGAATCGCTATATCTCCCATGACCTCTCCGACTGTCCTCACCGGCACATCGATTGCAGATCTGCGGCAGGATCCGGACTATCGGAAGGCGAAGGGCCTCGGCACGGTCATACTTCTTATCCGCAATCAGTTCCGCCATTTGCCGGTTCAGAATCGAGACGGCCATGGATGCACACTGGATGTTCGGCTGATTTCGCATCTTCTGTTTTTTCAACCACGCCGTTTCCTCCATGCTGGAAGTCCAGTTGGCGGCTTCCTGGTAAATCTCAAGCTGTCGGAGGACGTTTTTCGAAAATGCACCCTGATTCGATTGCCACCCGAATTCCCCATAATCGGAATATCGCTGCGAATGGTCGCCCTTCTGGATCAAACGGGCTTCCTCAAGCGCCAGGCAAGGCGACTTCGGGTAGCGGGATTTGAGTTCAGCCAAAACAGACCCGACACCCTCCCGGGCCATAAGGGTGGCGGGAGCGTTTGTTTTCCCGGCATCATGGCGTTTGGCCTCAGTCCATATCTCCTGCGCCGTTTCCAGTCGCGTCATGGCGGTTGTGAAATTTGGAAGAATCCGATCCGATTCCTCGAGACACTTCAGCGCCCCGGGTCGATTCCCAAGATCGGTCATGGCAGCCGCAAGTTTATTGAGGGTTTCAGGCTTGTCAGCACCAAGTCTCAGAGCCGCTTCGAAATGACGAACAGCCAGCGATCTCAGATTCTTCCGGATGGCATCGGTATTCCCCGCGCCTGCTTTTCCATAAATCGGATCAAGAGATTTGGGAATACTGGAGCGCAATTCCTTGCCAAGGGCATCCGGCTTGGCCTTCAAATACGCTTCACCGGCGGCGAGCTGGAACCGGACATCATCGTCACAGGCCTTTCCCGCGAGCGTGAACTCAACAGCAGCCCGGTCATGGCGTTCGTGTTGCAGGTATTGAAGCGCCAGGTCGGCATGCCGCTTCTGACCCGCAACGATGTTCCCTGGAGCAGCGGGCGCCACCGTCCCTGTTGGAATCTTCACATAGAACAGGCGCAGGTAATTCCGGGTTCCGTCACTCCCTCCACCAACCAATCCCCCGAGGAATCCCCAGGAGGATGCCCCATCCTCACGGGATGATCGGGCAAATAGCGGCATCAATTCCTGCTCGTTGAACCAACTTCGGGAACGTCGCGTAAAGACCCGGTAGAGAAAACGTTGCTCAACGAATCCACCCGCATCCCGCTCAAAGTAGTTCACCGATCCGCCAAGCCCCCGGATATGCGTTTCACCGTTCATCCATTCACCATTCCAGAGCGGCCAGAGAATGGAGAGTTTGGAACGATCCCCCTCGGGGCCGACGCTCTTCTCTCGCTGATAGAATGGAAACAACCAGCTCTCCTGATTACTGCCCGTTGAGTCATTCTGCCGTGTTTGCGTCCGGTACAGCGGGAGAAACGAGAACGGAATGGATAAGGATGACGAATAATCGCGATCCGGTCGCTCGGGATTGCGCCACGACTTATAGGAAAACGGCAGGATGAAGGAAGAGTAGCCCAGTGCCCCGCCGGATCGGTCATAGGAAAAGAGCGGGAATACGCTCCATTCCTTATTGTTTTCCCCCCGCCCGTGGGAAATCAGGGAAAGCAGGTAGTTCTGGTGTGAATAAACAGGAAGGTCATCACGATACACCGTTCTGTGGTCGCCCAGTACAAGGGGAAAGACCGTCTCATCCGAGAGCGACCGACCGGTACGAAGGGTGTTTCGCCAGTAGAATGGCAGCGCCCCTTGATGCTGTTCATCGGCCTGCCTTTTTGACCAATAGAAAGGAAAGAAGGCGACCATGCGGCGGGGGCCATTCCGGCAATCGGTATCGGTCACAACGGGACGGGCATCCAACTCGTGCAGGGCGAATAACTGGGGACGACTCATCCGGTAATCAAAAGTCTCCTGGGATTCACAATCCCACCCGAGGGGGAAGCCGTACCAGAGATTGTCGTGCCTGCCCCGCGCCTCGTTCCAGCCGGCAATGGGAAAAATATGCCCGCCTGATTCCGCCTTGCCCCGTGTGAGGGAGAAAAACGGAAAGAAGGCATCATAGCGCACCGTCTGGCTCAGGAGGTTCTCAGTCCGGTTGAACATGGGCCCCAGAATATTGCGGGTATCATACTCATTTTTCTTGTAGAAGTGGGCCCCGATGGGAACCAGGAAATCAGCCGATTCAGATACGGTACCCTTTGTTTGAGTTGAAGATTGCCACCACAGGGGAAACAGTGCCCGACCGGATTCAACCACCCCGTTTTTTGTGTCTCGCCAATCCCAGTACAGCGGAAAGAGCCTGCGTCGGGATTCCTCGCTGGTATCGCCTTTATGGCTTCTGGTTTTATGCGATTGCCAATACGGAATCACCCAGAGCGAATCATTCGTCGTCTGGCCAGGCGAACCCCCACCGATTGAGGTGGTAGTGGTAAAGGAATGAGACTGATGAAAGACAGGGAAAAGAGTTTCGGCGGTTTCCTCCGAAATAAAAACAGTGTTATTGGCCGTATTGGTCGAGTTCATCCGGCGCCACCAATTGAGAAGTAAAACGCCGCCCGCCCGGGAACGGAACTGGTAAGGCCCCCTGGTGTTCTGACCCCGGCTGAACCAGACGAGGGGAAGCAAACCGAAGGCCCTCTCACAACGGAATTCCCGGGTCTCATGGCTATTCCAAAACAGAGGGAACAGGTAGTGCCCTGAACCATTTTTGTCCCAATGGTTATGTTGCAGCAAAGCGAGATTAAGGGTGGTTGAATCACCCTCCTCCCCATAGTAAAAGGCCGGAAACAAAGCGGAATAATGATCATTTCGATCCGGCTCGGACCCGCTCCACAAAAAGGGAAACAGCCAGGCATCATGTCCGGCGCCCGTTCTCAACCCACTGAACGGCCAGAACCCGTAAAATTGGTGCGGATAAGTCCTGGGGTAAGTCTGGGGAAAACTCAGAAACTGGTTAACAGTATAATCCGATGTGGTTTCGCGGACATACAGGGGCCAGAGAAACTCCGTTCGGGCGGTATGTGTTTCGGGATCGGTACTTTGATAGAACAGCGGCCAAATCTTCGTGTCATCAGCCAAAACATGAGGCGCAGACAGGAACAGGAAAACCAGACCTGCACTCAGAAATGTTTTCATGGAACGAGGGTGTCAAACTCGCTCTAAAAGAGCAAGCCCGTCGAATTATCCCCATTTATTCGCAATTACTAATGTTCCTGAAATAATCTGGACATGATCTTGGAAGAACCACGCCGTGACCGGCGCGGCTACGTAGCCGCCGCGGTTACGCGGTGGCTGGATCATGTCTGGATTATTATGGGAACATTAATAACTGATTTTCTCTGAATATTTCTTTTACGGCCAGACGCCTATCTGCTATAACTAAGCGTTTATGGAAACACGTAATTCGTTCACCTTTGAGTTATCGGAAACCCAACAGGCCGCCCTGATCATGATCCTGGAGGGGGGGAATTTCAAGGCCGCCACCGTGCCCTATTCCATTATTGCCGTGGACGCCGACCATTGCCGGGTCGTGCTCTACCAGTCAGGCAAATGCGTCGTGCAAGGCAAAGGCGCCCAGGATTTCGTGACCTTCACCCTCGAACCCCTCGTCCTGATGGCGGCTCAAGTCGGCTACGAGGATATCCTCAATCCCGAGGCGCTTGCCCCGCACATCGGCGTGGACGAAAGCGGGAAAGGCGATTTCTTCGGACCCATGGTCATCGCCAGCGCCTATACCGACCAGGCTATCGTCGAACAATTCCGCGAAATCGGAGTGCGGGACAGCAAGAAAATCAGCACCGATAAGCGTATTCTGGAAATCGCGAGGGATATCCGGAAGATTCTCGGCAACCGCTTCACCCTGATCCAGATCAGCCCCGGAAAATACAACCAGCTGTATTCCAAAATGAGAAGCGTCAACGCCATGCTCGCCTGGGGCCATGCCCGTGCCATCGAAAACATGCTGGATATCATCCCCACCTGCCCCCGCGCCATCTCCGACCAGTTCGGAAGCAAGGAGCAGGTCCAGCGCGCCCTGATGCACAAAGGACGAAAAGTCGAACTGGTCCAGATGCACAAGGCGGAATCGGATCTCGCCGTGGCCGCCGCCTCCATCCTCGCCCGGGAAGCCTTTGTGCTGGGCCTGAAAAAACTGGGCGACCAGCATGGCGTCAAACTACCCAAGGGCGCCTCGGATCTTGTCCAGATTGCCGCCGTGGAACTCATCAAAAAGCACTCACCCACCGTGCTTCTGGAAACTGCCAAATGCCATTTCCGCACCACCGATTCGGTTCTCGCCCGCGTCCAGCAGACCCGGGCCGTCCTCGGCCCCGCAGGCGCCGCCGTATCAGCCCCCTATGACCGCTCGAAGTTCAGCAGGGGGAAGACGAAGAATTCAGAAGCCAGAAGTCAGGAGACAGAATGAGGACCGCCTCTCTGCCCTTGCTCTATGCTGCACGGCTGGAAACCACCAGCCGCCTTGCGGAACTGTATGATGACGCCTGCGTCGAGGGCGGGGATGACGCATGCACCGCCTGGTTCGACGCCGACCGGGACCTCGCCATCATCGAGTATTACTGCAGCACCCGCGCCGAGGCAGAACACCGGCTCGCAGCCATGATGACGTTTTTTGAAACATGCCGCGCGCAGGAACCTCTGACGGGAACCGTGCGGGACTTACCGGCTGAGGACTGGGCGGAAAGCTGGAAGAAGTTTTTCCATGTTGAAAAAGTATCCACCCGGATCTGGATCAAGCCGACCTGGGAACCCTGCACTCCGGCTGCAGGCGAAATCATTGTCGAACTGGATCCGGGGATGAGTTTCGGCACCGGCCAACATGGCACGACGCGCGGCTGCCTTCAGATGATCGACCGCCTCGCGACCGCACCCGGGCTCAGACTGGCCGATATCGGCTGTGGCTCCGGAATCCTGGCCATTGCGGCCGCCAAACTGGGATATCACGACCTGATCGCCTTGGACAACGATCCCGATGCCATGCGGATCGCCAACGAAAATGCGGACTTGAATGGCGTCGCCAGCCAGATCCGGTTTGTGACCGGCGATTGTTCCGCCGCCGGACTCGATCACTCCCACGATGTCGTGGTGGCGAACATTCTCGCCAATGTGCTGATCGCCAATGCGAACGTCCTCAGGGGATATCTCTCCCGCTCCCCTGCCGCCCGCCTGATCCTTTCCGGAATCCTGAATCCCCAAGCCGACGATGTTCAGGCCGCCTATGAAGCCTGCGGCATGACCCTGATCGAATCCCTCCAACTCGGGGAGTGGACAACCCTTTGCCTGAAGCCCGTCCCATGAGCCGCCCGCCCATTACCCACCAGATCCTGATCAACTGGGCCGGCCAGCGGGTCTTCCAGGATGCGAAAATTCAGGTCGAACGCGGTCTGGTTCAGGAGGTGGCCTATGAAGCGCCGTTCGTCACCGGTACCATTCTCTGGAGCAACCGTCCGCTCAAGACCTCCGTCAAAATTCTTCAGGATGGCTCCGCCCAGAACCACTGCCCCTGCCGTGACAGCAAGGAGCGCGGCATCATCTGCGCCCATGTCATCGCCCTCTGCATCGAACTGATCCGGCGCTCCAACAATCCTGAAATCGAAGCCAGACGTCAGGAGGAACTGAAGCGGGCCGAGCGTATTGCCAAATTCAATGAAGCCGCCTATGTCAAGCGCGCCCGAACCAACACGCCGGGCAGCACGGAAGCCCAAATCCGACTGACTTTGAAACCAAACTGGCGTCAGGGAGTCGCCACCCAGCGCATTCCCATCCGGTGCCTGGTCCTCATCGGCGGCCAGGAAGTGCTGCTGGACCAGATTCCAAACACGGTCACACTCGGGCTCAACCAGAAAGACGAATCCATCCTGTTTGTTCTCGAAGATATCTGCGAGGGTCCCGCCCGAAGCGATATGGAACTCCGCCCCCAGGATTTCGTTTCGCTTCTCCAATTGCTCCAGGGACTGCAACTCCTGGAGGAGGGCAATCCCGACCCCATCACGGTGACCGCCACACGCCTGACATCCTACCTGAATCTGGATCTCGACCGGGATAACGGCGAATTGATCCTGATGGTTCACACCGAAATCCCCTTCCGCAAGGCCGCCGAAATTCCCCTCTACATTGTCTCCGGCCGCCACGGCTGGGTATTTGGAGCCAACCATTTCTGGCCGCTGGAACAGATCCTTCCGGATCCCGTCCGATCCATCTATAGCGAGCCGGTGATCATTCCCCGCGGTTCAGTGCCCCGTTTCATGAAAGCCGAACTTCCCATCCTGTCCGGTTTCATGCGGGTGGAAAGCGACCTTTCCCCCGATCTCTTTACCATCGACCCGGGCCAGCCGAAATACAGGTTGGTGGTACGAGGCAGTCCGGCCTCCCTGGCGGGAACACTCCACGCTGAATACAACGGCTTCAGCCTTGTGGCGGGCAAGAACGATCCCAAGGGACAGTTCGCCATTCCGGATCCAACGGACTTCCTTCGTTACATGGTCAGGAATCTGGAGGCCGAGAGAAAAGGCATCGAGCAGCTTTCCAAATACGGATTCACGGGAGAAACCGGCGATACCCTGACCCCCGTCGTCGGCTGCCGCGAAGTGCTGAATTTCCTGGGAAGCCATGTCCCCGCCCTGCGCCGAAAAGGCTGGCGCGTGGAAATGGAAGGACGGGTCGAGGGCTTTATGGAAGGCGCCGAGTTCGCCACCCCCGTGGTCCGCATCACCACCCAGAACGAGTCTGCAGGCTGGTTTGAAGTGGGGTTTGATTTCGAGGATGGCAGCGGAAACCGCCTCACCTCCGCCGAGATCCAGCGCGCTCTACGCAAGGGCGATTCCTATGTTGAGAGCGGGGGGCGGACGATTCTCCTGGATGCCGAGGCCATTGACGCCATGATCGAGGTCTTTCGCGACTGCTCAAGCGGCGAAAGCACTCAACCGGGTGTTTTTCGGATGCCTTCCGTTTATGCCTCGTACGTTAAGGCCTCCCTCGATGCCCTGGACGGAGTGGATGTCGAGGCTCCGCAAGCCTGGCGAAACGCCGCGGATCGCCAGTCGAAAGGATTGTCCATCGAGCCCGTCACCCTGCCGGCTTCGCTGGAAGCCACGTTACGCCCCTACCAGAAGGAGGGGGTCAACTGGTTGCGCTTCCTGGAGGCCAATACATTCGGAGGGATTCTGGCCGACGAAATGGGCTTGGGGAAAACCCTTCAGACCCTGAGCTGGCTGGAGATGGAACGCTATCATCCCGCCGTCCGCGGGAAGCCCTGCCTGATCGTCTGCCCCACCAGCCTCGTGTTCAACTGGGCGGAGGAAGCCCAGCGGTTTACGCCCTCACTCAAGGTCCTGACCCTTTCAGGAGTTGACCGGCACGCCAAGTGGGCGGAATTGCCCAACGCCAATCTGGTCATCACCTCATACGCGCTGCTCCGTCGCGATGCGGAACATTATCGCAGTCATGAGTTCGGCGTTCTGGTACTGGACGAGGCGCAGCACATCAAAAACCGATCCACCCAGAACGCCATTGTCGCCAAGGAAATGAAGGCGTTCCACAAGGTGGTTCTCACGGGAACGCCGATTGAGAATAGCGTGTCGGATCTCTGGTCGATCATGGACTTCCTGATGCCGCACTATCTGGGCTCCCACGACAGCTTCCGGCATAATTCAGAAATTCCCATTGCCCAGGGCGGGCCGGAGGGTGAAGTCGCGCAGGCCCGGCTCCGCCGGAAACTCCAGCCCTTCCTCATGCGGCGCCTGAAAACCGAAGTGGCCCGGGATCTGCCGCCGCGTATCGAGCGTATTGCCGCCTGCACGCTCAGTCCGGACCAGAAGGCGGTCTACAAACAGCTCATCGAAAATTCCCGGAATAAACTCACCAACCTGGTCGCGAAGCAGGGCTTCGATAAATCCCGAATGGAAGTCCTCAAGACACTCCTGCGGCTCCGGCAGGCCTGCTGCCATCTCGACCTGTTGCGGATGGAGGGCCTCAAGGTCGAGGCGCCCTCGGCCAAAATGGAACTGTTCTTTGAACTGCTCGACGAGGCTCTGGACGGCGGGCACCGCGTGCTGGTCTTCAGCCAGTTCGTCTCCATGCTCACCATCCTGCGCCGCCAGATGGAACAGCGGCAGATCCCCTATTGTTATCTGGACGGTTCAACCAAGGACCGTATGAACGTGGTTCACCAGTTCAATACCGACCGGAAAATTCCGGTATTCCTGATCAGCCTGAAGGCTGGCGGCGTGGGATTGAATCTGACGGGAGCCGACATGGTGATCCATTTCGACCCCTGGTGGAATCCCGCCGTTGAAAACCAGGCCACGGATCGGGCCCATCGTATCGGTCAGAAGCGAACCGTTTACAGCGTCAAGCTCATCACCAAGGGCACGGTGGAGGAAAAGGTTCTCGAAATGCAGCGCCGCAAGAAGGCCATTATTGACGCCACCCTGACCACCGGCGAATCCGGCTTCAACGCCATGACCTGGACCGACATCCAGGATCTCCTGACC
>CAMDCX010000060.1 GCA_945890715.1 PVC group bacterium
ATGCCGATTTATGAATATGAGTGCAGGGCCTGCGGGACACGGATTGAAGCGCTGATTCGCAATGAAAAGGATGTTCCGGAAACATGCGGGAAATGCGGTGAGAAATTAAAGAAGGCCCTGTCCGGATTCAGCGTCTCCATGGCCTCCTCAACGCCCAATCATGAACCCTCTGCCGCTTGTGCCTCGTGCCCGAGTCGTGGTTGCCCGCACAGTCATTAAGGGGAACACGCTCTAGCCAACGAACTCCCGGGCGTTCTGGAAAATTCGCAACCAGGGGCCGGCCTCTCCTTTGAAAAGCCCCTGTGGCTTCCAGGACAGTTGTACTGCGCGGAAGGCGCGCTCCGGGTGGGGCATCATGATGGTGACGCGTCCATCCCGTGTGGTGACGCCTGTAAGCCCGCTTGGCGAACCGTTCGGGTTGACGGGATATCGTTCTGTCAACTTTCCAGTATTGTCGACAAATCGCAATGCCGCCAGATTCTGGTCGACTATTTTCGAGAGGGAGCCTGTCCGGCTGAAATTGGTAAACCCTTCCCCATGGGCTACCGGAATCGGAATCCGGGAGCCCGCCATACCCCTCAGCAGGAGGGAGGGGGACGTTTGGATTTCCACGGTGGCATAACGGGCCTCAAATTGTTCAATCTTATTCCGGGTGAATTGGGGCCAGGCGTCCGCGCCGGGAATGATGTCCTTAAGCAATGACACCATCTGGCACCCGTTGCATACGCCCAGTGTGAAGGTATCGGGCCGGTGAAAGAAGGATTGGAACATATCCTTCAGTCGTTCATTGAACAGGATACTTCGGGCCCAGCCGGCGCCCGCGCCCAGCACATCCCCATACGAAAATCCTCCGCAGGCGACCAAGCCCGAAAAGTTTGCCAGGTTGACGCGGCCTGAGTGCAGATCCGTCATGTGGACATCCACGCTGGTGAATCCGGCCCGCTCGAAGGCGGCGCCCATTTCAATGTGGCCGTTAATGCCCTGCTCGCGCAGAATGGCCATTTTGGGACGGTTCACGCTGATGGAGAATGGACGACAGGGATCATAGGTCAGGTGGAATGACAGGCCGGGGTCAGAGTCATCCTTGAGAGCGTCAACCTCTTCGCGGACACATTCCGCGTTGTCCCGGCGTGACTGCATCTCGTGGGTCAGTTCGGACCAGACTCGTTTCAAGTCGGAGACCTTCGCCTGGTAAATGACTTTGTCGCCCATTTCGAAGGTGAGGGTCTTGTCCTCGGACGGACTTCCCAGCATAAAGGCAAGATTACCGATAGTGTGTCGTTTCAGGATTTCATTGACCCGGGGAATATCGCGATCCGAAATCTGGATCACAGCTCCTAGTTCTTCCGCGAACAAAACGGCGAGCGGGTCATCTCCCAATTCATTCATCTGCGCCCTCAGGCCGTAGTGTGCTCCAAAGGCCATTTCAGCCAGGGTGACGAACAATCCGCCATCAGAGCGGTCATGATACGCCAGCAACAAGTTTTCAGAAACCAGCTCCTGCATGGCACGGAAGAAATTAACCACGTCGGCCGGGGTGTCGAGATCCGGCGGTGTAGCACCCACCTGGTTGTAAACCTGGGCGAGAGCCGAGGCGCCGAGACGGTTTTGGCCTTTGCCCAAGTCGAGCAGGATCAGGACTGAATCCGGAACAGGCTTCAGTTCCGCCGTTACGGTCTTGCGAACATCCTGGACGGGGGCAAAGGCACTCACGATGAGACTGAGGGGTGAGGTCTGATGTTCTGTCTTCCCTCGGGAATCCTTCCAGGTGGTACGCATGGACAGGGAATCCTTTCCGACCGGAATGGAGATCCCCAGTTGAGGGCAGAGTTCAATTCCCACGGCTCGCACGGTATCAAAGAGGCCGGCATCCTCGCCTTTTTCGCCGCAAGCGCACATCCAGTTTGCTGAAAGTTTAATGTTGCCGATGCTGCCGATCATGATTCCGGCGATGTTGGTGAGAGCCTCCCCCACGGCCATCCTGCCCGAAGCCGGGGGATTGAGCAGGGCAATGGGGGTGCGTTCTCCCATGGACATGGCTTCACCCTCGAATCCTTCGAAGGTAGCGCAAGTCACGGCGGCATCCGAAATCGGTGTCTGGTAGGGGCCGGTCATCTGGTCTCGTGTCACCATTCCGGTCACTGACCGATCTGTGATCGTGATAAGAAACGTTTTGTTCGCTACGGCGGGGAGGCGCAGGACCCGCCCTGCAGCCTCCTGAAGGTCGATGCCCGAACTATCCAACTCCGCATGGGTTTCATGTCGATGCGTGACCGATCTGAGCATTTTAGGTGGTTTTCCGAGGATAACCTGGAGGTCGAGATTGATCGGGTCGTTTTTGAAGTGGGAATCGTGAAGCACGAGCCGTTTGTCGCCGGTGGCTTCCCCAATAACGGCGGCGGGACAGCGTTCGCGGCGGCATAGGGCCATGAACCGGTCCAGATTTTCCGGGGCAACGGCCAGAACATAGCGTTCCTGAGCCTCGCAGCACCAGATCTCCATGGGGCTCATGGACAGTTCCTCGTTGTGAATTTTTCGAAGGTCGAAGCGGCCTCCCGTTTCCGAGACCAGTTCAGGGCACCCGTTGGACAGTCCGCCAGCCCCGATATCGTGAATGCTGAGAATGGGATTGTCGTCATTCAGGGCGATGCATCCGTTGAGCACCTCCTGGCATCGGCGCTGGATTTCAGCATTGTCGCGCTGGACGGAATCGAAATCGAGGTTTTCGGCGTTGCTACCGCTTCCCATGGAGGAGGCCGCGCCGCCGCCCAGTCCGATGCGCAAGGCGGGTCCGCCAATCTGGATAATGAAGGCCCCTTTATGGATGGGTTTTTTGAGGACATGCTTCCGCTTGATGTTGCCAAGACCGCCAGCGGTCATAATGGGCTTGTGATAACCCCGGTAGCGGCCGTTGTGGCAGTGTTCATAGGTTCGGAAAATACCGGTCAGCTGAGGTCGACCAAATTCATTTCCAAACCGTGCTCCGCCGAGTGGGCCATCGGTCATGATGTCCAACGGCGTTGCCAGTCGATCGGGGAATTCGGCATAATCGTTTTCCCAGGGCATGAGAAAGCCGGGGATGCGCAAGTTGGAAACCAAAAATGCGGATAATCCGGCTTTCGGCCGCCCGCCAATACCGGTGGCACCCTCATCCCGGATTTCGCCGCCGACCCCGGTTGCGGCTCCGGGATACGGGGAAATAGCCGTTGGATGGTTGTGCGTCTCAACTTTCATCAGGATATCGATTTGTTCCGGCAGGCTGCCGTAGTGGTTTGATCCGGTGGGGTGCGCCTCATACCAGTTACCGGGGAATCCCTCAATCACGGAAGAATTATCCTCGTAGGCCAGAAGTGTACCCTGGGGATGAAGGCGATGAGTGTTTCGAATCATGTCGAAGAGGCTTGTCGTCTGGGGTTTGCCATCGATCACCCAGTCGGCCTTGAAAATCTTATGGCGGCAGTGCTCGGAATTGACCTGCCCGAACATGACGAGCTCAACATCCGTCGGGTTGCGCTTCAGGTGGGTGAAGGCCTCGAATAAATACTGGATTTCCTCATCCGACAACGCCAGTCCGAGGGTGATGTTCGCCTGTTGCAACGCCGGCAAACCGCCCTTCAGGATATCCACGGAGACCAGGGGGGCGGGGGGGATATGTTGAAAAATATCCGACACATCCTCATAGACTCCTTCGGTCATCCGGTCATGGATCAGATGAAAGGCGGTGTGGAGTTGTGCGCGGGTGGGGTGGGTGCCATCTGCCAATCGAAACCGGAATAGGGCGCCGCGTTCCACGCGGGGAATGGAGCCCAATCCGCAATTGTGGAAGATATCGGTTGCCTTGGAGGCCCAGGGTGAAAGGGTACCCTTGCGGGGGGTCACGAAAAAGCCGTCGTTCAGGGCGGTCGGAATGCGGCAGTCCGTATCGAGAAGAGCGGCGACCCGGGGCCACAGTTCTTCTGAGAAATCCGGCGTGGTCTCAACGATGAATACCGAATGAGCTTCCACGGATGTGATGGTGAGGTCGGGAAGCTCAGCGGCTAACTGTTTGGATAGGCTAGTGAGCCGGAAGGCCGAAACCAGGGGGCCTCCCTTGAAAAGAATGGGGGTGGAGGCACTCATGACAGTTTTTCTTGCTTGTTGGTGATCAGGGGTTTGGGTTGCTGGTTGTAGACTTTTGAATAAGGGGGGACGGAATGCGTGAGCCAGACATTGCCGCCAATTTCCGATCCTGTGCCGATGGTGGTTTCCCCTCCAAGAATGGTGGCCCCGGCGTAAATGGTGACATCATCTTCCACATTCGGGTGACGCTTGACTCCCTTGATCGGATTGCCATCCTTATCCTTCGGGAAACTGAGTGCTCCGAGTGTGACGCCCTGATAGAGTTTTACTCGTTTCCCGATGGTACTGGTTTCGCCAATCACGACTCCGGTTCCATGGTCGATAAAGAAGCCGGGGCCGATGGTGGCTCCCGGGTGGATATCAATGCCGGTTTGTGAATGGGCGTGCTCGGACATGATGCGGGGAATCAGAGGGACGTGTTCCTTGTAGAGAACATGGGCGATGCGGTGCACCATGATGGCCTGAAGGCCGGGATAGCTCATCACCACTTCCATGATGGAGCGTGCTGCGGGATCCCCCTCATAGGCGGCAATGATATCCTTCTGAAGGGTTTTCTTGATGTCGAGAAGCGAGTGGATGAGAGCTGAGGTGGCTCGGGCAGCTTTCTCGCCACAATCTCCACAATCCTTGCATTTCTCGAACACGCATTGATACCGGAAGGCATGTTCGATTTGTTTTCGGAGAACGGCGGCCACAGACTCAATGCGTGATTCAATAAAATTCTGTAACTGATCCGCCGGCATGGATTCATGACCGTGGCAACCCGGAAAGAGGACGGCAAGCAGGTCGTCCAGCACCTGGTAAATTGTTTTACGCCCCCCCAATTGAAAGCCCTTGGCCGTGTTGGTCGTAAGAGAACAGGCTTCGCAGGCATTCAAGGTTCCGGCGATCACTTTGATGTTAATCTCAGGCAGTTTGGGTATAGTCATGATTGCTCCGAATGATACGCAGGCAAGGTCAGGGCCTTGCGATATTGACCAGAATCCTTTCAGCACCCAGGTTCCGGAACCCGGCCTTCACCAGCAAGCGACTTAATGGTTTTTCCGTCAGAGGAATGATTTGTTTGACCCGGATATTATCTGTCCGGCACAGGTTCAGGAAATCCCGCCAGGTGGCCAGATGGATGTTGGGCGTGTTGTACCACTCAAATGGCAACTCCTCGGTTTTGGGCATACGACCGGTCAGGCAAAGCGTCAGGCGGTTGTGCCAGTTGGCGAAATTGGGGAAGCTGACGATTCCCTCGCGTGCCACTCGCAGCATCTCATGGAGCACTTCGCGGGGCCGTCTGACGACCTGCAAGGTCTGACTGAGGACGACATAATCATAGGACTGGTCGGGTATCATGGAGAGATTCTCGTCGATATCGCCCTGAAACACATCGAGGTTTTTGCCCATGGCCGCAATCAGATGGTGGAGATCAATATCGACCCCCATTCCCTGGGTCGTTCGGTTTGCGGCTAGCAGGGACAGTAGATCTCCGTCCCCGCATCCGAGATCCAGAACCCGTGATCCGGGTTCGATCAGGTTGGCAATCAATTCATAGTCATCGCGTTTTACGGGCACGGCGGTAGGTTGCGGATTGGCGCACCCTCCCAGAAACGTGCAGATGATTTGTGACATATTTTCGATATCCACAAGGAAGGCGTCGTGCCCATAGGGGGCCTTGAGCAGGCAATAGGAGACGGGTTTGCCGAGATGGAGGAGGGCGGAGGCGATTTCGAGGGACTGCTCCGGCGGGAAAAGCCAGTCGGAACTGAGCGCCACCACCAGGAAGCGGGATTTCACGTTTTGGAATGCGGATTTCAAATTGCCATAGTGTTCAACCAGGTCATAACTATCCATGGCGTGCGTGATGTGGAGGTAGGAGTTGGAGTCGAACCGTTCCACGAATTTCTCGCCCTGATGCTGGAGATAACTTTCCACCTCGAAACGGGTGCTGAATCGTTCCTCGGGGGCCAGTTCCTTTTTCTTTCGCCCGAACTTGGCAGCCATGATTTCGGGCGACAGGTAGGTGATATGGCCGATCATGCGGGCGGCGGCCAGACCATCCTTTGGAAGTTTTCCCGTTCCATAGTAATTCCCGCCCGCCCAGCCTGGATCACTGGTGATGACTTCCCGGCCCACGATGTCAAAGGCAAGAGCCTGGGCGGAGAGTGAGGCGGCTGACGCGATGCACACACAGTGATTCGGGACGGTCGGGTACCGGATGCTCCATTCCAGAACGAGCATTCCCCCGAACGAACCGCCGATTACGGCGTGCAGTTTTGAAATTCCAAGGTGGCACAGCAACAGGTATTGCACATGGACAATATCGCCGATTGTGATGGCGGGGAAATCGGCACCATAAGGGGTTCCGGTTGCCGGGTTGATGGAGGAGGGACCCGTGCTTCCTTTACACCCGCCCAGGATATTCGCACAGATGACTTGGAAACGGTTGGTGTCAAGCCCCTTGCCGGGGCCGATCATATCATCCCACCAGCCGGGCGACTTGTCCTCGGGAGAATGGTATCCGGCGGCATGGGCGTCGCCCGTGAGGGCATGACAGATAAATACGGCATTGTTCCTTGCTGCGTTCAAGGCACCATATGATTCGTAAGCCACTGTTAATTCGGGGAGAAAGCCCCCGTTTTCGAGTTCGAGTCCCCTGGGCGGGAGAGGAATTTTCACGTGGTGGGTTTCGACCAGGCCAACCGATTGTTCAGAATTCGTTATTTTCATGCTGTTTGAGTAATTGGCGAAACCCTTTTTCTAGTGGTCGGCGGGGAAAAAGTCAATCGTGAGTGACGGGTTTCGGCTTCGATCCATTTCAGGTAGTCTGGAAGCCCCCCTGTGATGGCGACGGTCATGATTTCCGGAACCTCGTACGAATGATGGGTGCGAATGAGCCGGATCAACGCCGGTACCCGGGAGGTGCGGGTCTTGCACGACAGACGGAATTCCGGCCCCGATTCAATTTTTCCACGCCATCGATAGACGCTGCGGATGGGCCAAAACTGGATGCAGGCCGCCAAGCCGGCGCCCACAAGTGTGTGCGCCATCCGGATGGCGTCTTTTTTTGTCGCGACTGTGGTCACGACCTCGCTGACTTTTGACTTCAACATGACTATCAAGATATCGAATTGTTAGCTCCCCATGCAAGGGGGGAATGGTCGCCACCGTTGACTCCAGGAAGGGCGTGATATAAAGTTCCCTCGAGTGCATTGCAGGAGTGTGTGAGGAGCAACCATGGCGACGACAATTGATGTTAAACTGGGCGAGCGGTCGTATTCGATTCATGTCGGCCGGGCTCTGCGGCTGGCTGAACACCTGGAGGCGAAGGCAGGAACCCGCATTTTGATGATCTCGGATTCGACTGTGGATGCCTTGCATGGTGAGGCTTGCCAGAAGCAACTTGCCGGGCGAGGTTTTGAGGTTCTGCGGATCGTGATCCCGGCCGGGGAATCAACCAAATCACTTCATTGGGTTGATTTTCTCTACGGGAAAGCCGCCGAAGCCGGGCTTGACCGCTCGAGTGTGATTCTGGCCCTGGGAGGCGGGATGACGGGCGATCTTGCGGGATTTGTGGCAGCAACCTACCTCCGGGGGATCCGGTTTATTCAGGTTCCCACCTCATTGCTCGCCATGGTGGATAGTTCGGTGGGGGGCAAGACCGGAATCAATCTGGCGCAGGGTAAGAATCTGGTGGGTGCCTTTCATCAGCCGATTGAAGTGGATGCGGATCTGGAGTTGCTCAAGACATTGCCCTTTCGCGATTACGTTTCAGGTCTGGCGGAAGTGGTCAAATACGGAGTTATCTGGGATGCCTCCTTTTTTCACATGCTGGAGAAAGAGGTTCCCGGTCTTTTGAGTCGCGATCCGGTTCTTCTGGAAAAAGTGGTGGCACGCTGCTGTGAGATCAAAGCGGAAGTGGTTGCCATGGATGAGCGTGAAATCGGACCCCGTGCGATTCTGAATTTTGGTCACACCCTGGGACATGCCGTCGAAAAGGTGGATGGATATGGGCGGTGGCTGCACGGTGAAGCGGTTGCGATCGGAATGGCCTATGCCGCAAAGCTTTCGACGATCACAAAGGGACTCCCTGCTGCTGAGGCTGAGGCGATTGTAAGGCTCCTGGAGAAGCTGGGACTGCCAATCCGGCCTGCGCCCGGTGATACAGTGGAGTGGGCGGCATTGAGGGAAGCCATGATGTCCGACAAAAAGACCCTGAAGAAGCGACCCCGATTTGTACTGGCCCAGAAAATGGGCGCGGTGGTGACAGGGTGTGAAGTGGAGGAGTCGATTCTAGCGGAGGCTTGGCATGTCTGCAGTAAATGAATGGATTGCGCGTGAGTATTTTGAGCACCTGGGATACCTGGTTACCCAGCCCTGTAAGTATGTGTCTACAGGACGGAACAAGCGAATCGATGAAGACCTTGACCTGCTGGTGACGCATCCGCAGGTTGAGAAACATAAACTCCCCGATCACATTGTCTGGACTACTGGAGACCTGGAGACGGTTGGGCGTGCGGTGGTGGGGGTGCGCGGCGGACACGCAGAGCGGTTCTATTCAGGTGCCTACGAACAATCTCCGGAGATTCTCCGGTATGCGGAACGTTCCGCCCGGCTTGCGGCTGCGGCCCTTCTCGGGGGCGAGCCTATTGCGGTGATCCTGTGCATCCCCGAATTGCCGGTTTCGGAAGAACTCAGGGAGAAGACGCTCGCAGGACTGAGGGAACGCGGGGTGGATGGGGTGGTTTCGTTTCGAACCATGCTGCTAGAGCTGGTGTCTTCAGTTCGCGTCAATCGGAATTATGAGAAGTCGGATTTGCTGCAGATTCTTCGGATTCTGAAGGCGTATGGTCTTGTCAAAGATCCGCAACTGGAATTTTTTGAAAAGCGGGGGCGCAAATCCAAGGTGAAAGATTCGATATGATCCGCTCTTTCGTTTTCAACCAGTCGCAGGGTCGCCTGATCAGTCAGGATATATCCCTTGATCTCCTCAAGGTGGTGCTCCAGGACGAGGGGGTTCAATTCTGGGTGGATGTGGGGGAGTGCAACGATGAGGATGCCAAGGCGGTTTTGGAGGGTGTTTTCCAGTTCCATCCTCTCGCCATTGAGGATTGCCTGACCCCCAGTGATCGCGCGAAGGTTGAGGAATACGAAAGTTATGTATTCCTGGTTATTCATGCGGTGGACTATAGCCATGGCGAGTTCAAGATGAGTGAGCTGGATCTTTTCATCGGGAAGAATTTTCTGGTGACCTACCATCGAAATCCGTTGCGATGTGTTGCGGCGACCATCGAGCGTGTATTAAAAAATGCCCCTGCTGTGGCGCGTGCCCCGGACCGCCTGACTTATACGATTCTTGATTTTCTTCTCGAAGGCTACGCGCCCGCCCTCGAGGAGATGTCGGTTGAAATCGGAAACTTGGAGAAAACGATGCTCGCGAGTGCCTCGGCGAATATTCTTGAGGGGGTCATGCAATTAAAGGGGGAAGTGCAGCGGCTCCGCCAGGTGGTCTGGCCCCAGCGGGAAACCATTGCCCGGTTGGCGCACGGGGAATTCAAGATTGTGCGCACCCATATGCTTCCCTATTACCGTGATTTGCTGGATCAATTGGTGAAGATCAGTTCATCGGCAGAGAATGCCCGCGACTCGCTCACCGGCGTCTTGCAAATCCACCTGAACATCCAGCAAATGCAGGTAAATCATATCATCAAGGTGCTGACCGTGATGGCCACTCTCTGTATGCCCGCATTAGTGGTCACCAGTTACTACGGGATGAATATCGCCCATTGGCCCAATCTCGAGGATCAGCGGGGGTGGTTATGGGTCTGGTTGGTGACGGGAAGTTCCACGATCGCGTTATATTTTTACCTGAAGCGCCGGGGTTGGTGGTGAGGGGAATTCCCAGACCATGAAGTTTGAACTGTTGGCTCCGGCGGGTGACCTTGAGGCCTCCTTTGCCGCTTTTCATTACGGCGCGGATGCCGTCTATCTGGGGCTGAAACGTTTTTCGGCTCGTGCAGAAGCCGCCAATTTCACTCCGGAAGAACTCGGCGAAATAACGGCTTATGCCCACCAGTGCACCCCTCGTCGCTCGGTGTTTGTGGCCATGAACACCCTGGTTCTGGACGATGAGATGGATGATGCCATCGAGTCACTGGCCACGGTCGCGAAGGCCGGTGCGGATGCGGTGATCGTTCAGGATCTCGGAGTGGCCCGGTTGGCCCGGCGCCATTTTTCGGGATTGGCCCTGCACGCCAGTACCCAGTTGGCCATCCACACTGTGGCGGGGGCACAGGCGGCGCGAGGGTTGGGGTTCAGTCGGGTGACTCTGGCTCGTGAACTGACCCTCGGCGAAGTCGGAACGATTGTCAAGGAGAGCGGTCTGGATGTGGAAACCTTCATCCATGGTGCCCTATGTTATTCCTACAGCGGTCTTTGTCTGTACTCCTCGCTGCTCCGCGGTCGTAGCGGGAATCGGGGGCGATGCACCTACCCCTGCCGCGATTCCTTTGCGGGGCAGGGGATTGGTGCCGAGGGACGTTATCCCTTTTCCATGAAGGATCTGGCTCTGACGGGTGATGTGGTGAAATTGCGGGATGCCGGAGTATTCAGTTTCAAAATCGAGGGCCGCAAGAAAAGTGCCCTGTATGTGGCTGCTGTGACCCGGTATTACCGTCAACTTCTGGATAACCAGATTCCCCCTGCCGCCCGGCGCGAAGTGGAAGAGGATATTAAAACGATTTTCAGCCGGCCCTGGACGGATCTCTATGTGAAGTCTGCCCGTAACCGGTCTGTGACTGACGCCGAGGTCGTGGGGCATCGGGGGGCACCGATCGGAGTGGTTCAGGATATCCTCAAACTGACTCATGAAGAGTGGGTCCGATTCAAGACGCATCGCCGGATTGAACGGCATGATGGCATCCAGACCGATGTTCCCGGACAAGGCCGGCCGTTTGGATTCCCCGTGGATCGCCTGCG
>CAMDCX010000061.1 GCA_945890715.1 PVC group bacterium
CAAGAGAAATAAGCCGGATTGTGGAGGAAGAACGACAGAGCCGCTAGGCATCACAAATCCAGAGAATTCAATAAAGACTCAATGGTCATAGCATGATGCTCGGCAACGCTTTTGAGGATGCTGTGTAAAGTGCCAACTTTGAGGGGATCATGATGAGGAATGACTTCGTGGTGTTCCCCGTCCTTAAGTGTTGTGATACGCATGTGTGAGCCTTTTTGCCGGGTCACAACATAACCCAAAGGCTTCAACGCCTTTACCAGCTCCGTGCCGGTCAGGTCGCGAGGCATCTTCATACCGCCATAACCTCGTCCCGAACGAAATGGAGGCGAATAATTCGGGGGACATCCTCGATTTTTTCAAAATAGCAGTCCACGGCCTCTTTGATATTCCGCCGAAGCTCCTCTGTCGTGTCTCCTTGAGTATGAATACCATAACCAAGAGCCGAAGCGGTATATCCACCATCAACATCATCTTCTGATACCTCAAAAAACAGCTCTTTCATAGCATACTCCTCTCTCAACTAAGCTCCAATGGTACTGAACTCCTCTGCCACAATCAAGCCCACGCCTGAACCAAAATGAACCTGCCGGGACCAACGTGCCGGAATCATGAGAAATTACTCAACCTGTACCCGCCACCACGCCTGAACAAGTATATGTGCTTCCCAGAATATTCGTATTGAAGGACAAGAATAATTCTCCAAGGTGGATCGCGACCTCCGGGCGCGATCCGACGCCGCCCGGAGGTCGGCGCCCACCTTGATATCAATGATCCTGAACCGGCTCAGATCCCTGGCAAGAAAAGTCCCTTGACCGTCACCTTCCCTCTCCCTGATACTTTTCGGCCATGACTGATAACGACATCATGATTGAGACCCCCCTGGCTCTGGAGACTCTTATCGGGAATCTTTCCAGCGCCCCCTGCGTGGCGGTTGACACCGAGTTTGTCTGGGAACGCACGTTCTATGCCCGACTGGGCCTGATTCAACTGGGAGCCCCGGATGGTTCCTGTTTTCTGATTGATCCGGTCGCCCTCCCCGACCTCTCGGCCCTTGGAAAAATTCTATCCTCCCCCACTATCATAAAAATCCTTCACGATGCCCCGCAGGATCTCATGATTCTGCGTCGTGCAACCAGAGCCGTGCCTCAAAACATCTTCGACACCCGCCTGGCAGCAGGGTTTGCCGGACTCAGCAGTGAAACCTCACTCCAGAATCTGTTGGCAAATCTCATGGATATCCAGTTACCCAAAGGCCACACCCGCACCAACTGGCTGGCCCGCCCCTTATCCAGCGAACAGTTGGACTACGCTGCCGACGATGTCCGCCACCTACCCCGGGCAATGACGCTCCTTCGTGAAAAAGCGCGATCAGCAGGCATCGAGGCCTGGTTGAATGAGGAGCTTGAATTGCTGAACGCACCCTCGCTCACCGAAGAACCACCCCCGCGCGAGACCTATCGCCGGATTCGCGCTGCAGGACGCCTCTCTCCCCGAAACCTAGCTGTTCTGCGGGAACTTGCCGCCTGGCGGGAGCAGGAAGCCAGAATGATCGACCTCCCGCGTCAGCATGTCGTGGAAGACTCCGAACTACTCTCCGTGGCCTCCGTCTTGCCGACTCAGGCACCCGACTTTGAACACTGCCGGGATCTCAGGCGTCGAACCGAACAGCGCTACGGCGAATCCCTGCTGGCGGCTGTCCAACGCGGACTCGCCCTGCCCGAATCGGACTGGCCCGCACCCCCCATGGTTCCTGATGAGCAAAAAATCGGAAAAGACCGGATTACCGCAGCCGTGGAGCAAATCCGCAAAACCGCTGAGGCCAAACCGGTGGATCCTCGCTTGGTAAGTACCAAAAATGATGTCCTGATGCTTTTGCAGGAAGGCCGGAACGCCCTGCCCGAAAATCATCGCCTTCTGCGCGGCTGGCGCGCAGAACTTCTGGGGGATTGTTTGGCGTTGATACAGTCGTGAGAAATTTGTCTCACAATCGAGACACGACACATCGGTCGAGACGGCATCATCAGGCCGCTTGATAATTCCTTAACATTCCGCGCCGAATTATGACTTCTATCAGGTTTCTGCTGTAAGGAGATTGTCAAACCCACCCCATCCCGCATTCCGGCACGGCGATTGCTTTATAGTAACTCGACCTGAGGTTGGTGATGTTCAGAACGGTGTCTCAGACATCATAAAGTTCAGACTCTACTGACCGACTGGGGAACCCGGTAGCAGGTAAATGCTTACCAGAACGACCGCAGACCGAAACCCTGCGGTCGATTTTTTTGTCAGCGTACCGAAAAGAGACTTATCCCCTCTAGTCAAGGCGCCAACGACTTTCTCAGCTCCTCAAGGCCCTTCTTTGTCAACGAAAACACCTGATCCAGCTCATCAAGCAGGGACAACAATAAGGGGGACTGCCCGGATCGACCTGCCGATTCAACTTGTGTTGCCAACTCTGCTATTCGGATCATCCCCAGATTCCGTCCACTTGACCGCAGGGAGTGCCCCATTCGAATCAGGGGCTCAAGATTCCCCTTGGCGAGACCACCCCGGGCCTCGGCCATAACCTTGGGAGCATAAACAAGGAAAACATCAATCATCTGAATGATAAACCCATCACCCCCCAGTTCTCTCAGGGCTGAAATCGCCTTATCATCAATATATCCTCCATCCATCCAACCCCCTCTTCTGTCACGCCACTGAAACGAACCCACGCCCGAATAGTAAAAGACCATCCGTCAATTGACCATCAGGAAAACCCTGAAACCATAATCAGGACTTCCCTGATCGAATCACGTGCGCCTCGACCATGGCATAATCCGGATGATAATTTCCACCTTTGTGATATAAGGAATCCATGAGGTCGTGGCGATCCATTCAAAAATCCTTCACCTGGCTGTGGCTGGGGCTGACCATCAGCTCCCTGCCCGCCCTCGAAGTCCGCATGGCAGCCGACACCCTGTCCATTCAAGCCGATAAAACCCCGCTCAGCGAAATTCTTTCCCAACTTCAGGACGCGGGCGTGCGCGTGGCGATGGATGATCGGATCAACCCGCTGATTACCGCCCACTTCACCGACCGTGAAATCGGTGAGGGGATCAAACGCCTTCTAGCAGACTGCGATTATGCCCTGAGTTGGCAAACTCTCGACGGACCGGCCGGAAAAATAAAACGACTTTCCGAAGTCCTGGTCTACAAACCCGGCGATCGCCGCCAGCTCATCCCCCGCCCCACGCCCTCAGCCACGGTGGCACAAACCAATTCCATCCTCTGCCTCAAAAACGAAATCCTGATCCGTCTTCGCGCCGACATTACTGGCGAACAATTCAGAGCCCTTCTGATGAAAAACAGGGCCATGGTTCTGGACGGCATTCCGGCACTTGGAATCTACCGGCTCCTCCTTCCGCCAGGCGCGAATCTGGCCGAAACCCTGAACAGTCTGAAGAAAGACCCGCTGGTCCTCAAAACCGAACCCAATCAGATCTACCGGTCGATCACTCCAATAAATACAGGGGAGGAGGGACTGAAGAACTCACCCCGCACGGTTTCCGCCCTCGAAGGCCCCTCGATCGCCATCCTCGACTCGGGCTTCACTCCGAACACCTTGCTGGCCAATGCCGTGGTCACCACGCTGGATGCCACCAATCCCCAGCAGGCCATTTCCGATCCGCTCGGCCATGGAACCCAGATGGCTTTCATCGCCGCCGGAGCCGTCAATCCGACAGGCATGGACTCCCTTTCCCCCGCCTCCGTCCCCATCATCCCGATCCGCACAATGGATGATCAGGGCATGACCTCTGGATTCTCCCTCATGCAAAGCATGGTGTTCTCAGTGGAGCACGGCGCCAAGGTGATCAGCATGAGTTGGGGGTCGGACACTGACAGCGGATTTTTCGACGACGCCGTCGCCTATGCTCAAAAACAGGGCGTCATTCTTGTGGCTGCGGCCGGCAATGAGCCAATCGGCAAGCCATTTTATCCTGCTGCACTTCCAGATGTGATTGCGGTTGCAACACTTACACCTGACGGGAATATCTGGAATCAATCCAATTACGGATCGTTCATCAAGTTTGCGGCACCCGGCTTTGCAACACTTCCTGTTGGATATAAAGGCCCCCCTGGTCAGTATGCCGGAAGTTCCATCGCTGCCGCCTATACCGCCAATGTGATCGCACAATACCTGGCCTCCCACCCGAAGGCGGACGGTCCTGAAGCGATCCGTGCACTCACCCAGACCCTGCAATCGACTCCGCCCGCCGCCGATACGATTCATCCTGAAATCCCACGGTTCAATGCCGCCGCCATCAGGTTGTATTTAAAATAACAAACATCCACTGTCATCCCATAGACAACTTTTCCTTATCACAAAACCCCGTGTTTGCTGATGTTTAAGAATCGGTTACGAGATTGTGATTGTTGAATTTTCCTTCATAATCGTAATCGTAATCATAATCGTAATCCATTCCGGGGCAGACGATTACGATTACGATTAGGATTACGATTAGGATTCCTATGGGATGGTAATAACAAACATCATAAGTATTGCACTTTTTGAAGGGAATACAGTAGAGTTCTTCCCGTAAGTTGGTAGTCGAAGGAGCCGGCCAGTATTGCGGAAAGCAATCAGGGAGCCCGACATATTTCGATCATCCTCCTTAAATGGGTTCGAGTTGGACCCCTTTCCATAGGAGCCAGAAAGCAAAAGAACGGATCCGTTAGTCCTCAAAAAGAGGAGATCGAAGATGGGTAAGAAACTGTATGTTGGCAACCTGAGCTACGGCGTTACGAGCGAAACACTTTCACAGTTGTTTTCCGCGTACGGCAAGGTGGAATCGGCGGACGTGATCATTGACCGGATGACCGGTCGCGGCAAGGGCTTCGGCTTTGTCGAGATGAGCACCGATGCGGAAGCAACGGCGGCCATTGCGGCCACGAACGGCCAGGACCTGGAAGGTCGCGCCATGACCGTGAACGAAGCTCGTCCTCCGGCCCCCCGCGTTGGCGGTGGTGGTGGTGGATTCGGCGGCGGCGACCGTGGCGGTAGCCGTGGCGGCTTCGGCGGCGGTGGCGGCCGTGGTGGTGACCGTGGCGGCCGTGGCGGCCCCGGCGGGGATCGCGGCGGCGGTAGCCGTGGCGGTTTCGGCGGCGGCGGCGGTGGACGTCGGTAGTCCTCCACAAGGTTAATTCCTGATGCGGAAATCAGTCGAAAGACTGGTTTCCGCATTTTTTTTGCTCCATCCATAAAGTGTCGTCAAATTCAACCCCATCTGCTAGATTTAAAAGTTCATGTTTGATTGTCAGTTGTTTAAAGGAAGAGGATTCTGATGGCATCGAATACCAATGACGCGCTAAAAAATAAGTGCCCCGTCTCTTTGTCTCTGGATAGCTCGGCAGAACCGACCGAAAGTCTCCGACATTTCTTCAAGCCCGAGGACTGGCTGGCAGCGCTGATCACCACCCTGGTTTCGGGATTGGCCTTCTTCTATTACATGGCCCCTGAAGTCACTCTGCAGGACTCCGGCGAGCTGGTGACCGGCGCCTTTTCCTTCGGGGTTCCCCATCCTCCCGGCTATCCGCTCTGGGCGCTGATGGGATATCTCTGGAGCCATTTCATCGTCCCCTTTGGTAATCCCGCCTGGCGCATGGGGTTGCTTTCGGTCGTCACCGGGGCACTGACCGTCGGGGTCATGACCATCATCATGACCCGGAGCCTTCGCCTGCTTCTGCATTCCCTGCCGTGGAGCGATTCGATTGACGAGACACTCCAGCACTGGATGGCCCTTTTCATCGGCGCCGCATGCGCCCTGCTTTTCGGCTTCAACCGGGGCGTCTGGCTCTGGGCCTGTGTTTCAGAAATGCGCGTGCTCAACGTCTTTTCCTTCATTCTCACAAGTTGCATTTTCTTTGCCTGGATGATTCAACCCCACCGCCGCGGCTTCCTGTATGTCATGCTGCTTATTTTCGGACTGAGCCTTTCCAACCACCAGACCATCGCCGTCATGGCTATTCCCTTCGCCGTCGGCGTCTTCCTGGTGGGGCTCGATCAATTCCTGGCTACCCTGAAGGAAAAACCGTCCACCCAGAACAAGTTCAGCCTGTTCATGCGAACCCAGTCCAGTTTCGCCGAACTGGGGATCGCCGGATTGTTGAGCATCATGGTCGGGCTGATCATCTGGGCCTGGTTGACCACCCCCAACACCCAGGCCATGACCGCCAGTTCCACCTTCTGGCAGGGCATTGCCGCCGGGGTTCTGGGCATCGCAGGCCTGGTCATCGCCGCCCGGACAAGCTGGTGGGAAATCCGCCGCGCCCTGACCGCCGCAGGCATGTTCATGGCCGGCGTCTCGGTCTACATCTACATGCCGCTCGCCGCCTGGACCAATCCCCCCATGAACTGGGGATATGCCGCAACCAAAGAGGGCTTTGTTCATGCCGTGACACGCGGCCAGTACGAAAAGATCAACACCGCCAGCTTTTTCAGCCAGGAGTTCTTCATCAAAATCAAGCTCTTCATCGAGGCACTGGTCAACCAGTACTCACTCCCCCTGACCCTGCTGGGCCTGGTCACCCCAGTCGTCATTCTCTATTTCTGGACAAAGGTTAAGCCACGCGGACGGTCCTGGATGATGTTCGTCTGGGTCGCCTTCCTGATCTCCAGCCTGGGCCTTCTGTCGATCATTAATCCGAAATTGGATCGGCAGGATCAGGAAATTAACATCAAGTTCTTCGCACCCGCCCACGGCTTCTACGCCATGCTCATCAGCTACGGCATCGCCGTGCTCTTCAGTGTCCTGGCCTGGAAAAAGAAAGTCCTGGGCGGCTGGATTGTCCGCCTCGCCTGTATCGCCCTGTTGGCCATCCCCTTGGTAACCTGGAAGCAAAACTGGTCGCTCTGCAACCTGCGGGGACATGATTTCGGCTATCTCTTTGGCTACCTGATGTTCAAGCCGGGCAATGGGTATCCCGACATGGAGAAAGACGCCGTGCTCTATGGCGGAACCGATCCGGGTCGTTTTGTTCCCACTTACATGATCTTCTGCGAAAGCCGCGTGGCCCCCAAGGATCGTTTCCGCGACAAGGATTTCGACCGGTCGGATGTCTACATTATCACGCAGAACGCTCTGGCCGATAACACCTATATGAGTTATATCCGCGATCATTACGACTATTCGCGCCCCAAAAATGACGGCCCGTTCCAGAAATTGCTGAATCGCCACAAAACCTACCCGATCCAGCCGATCTATATTCCCAGCGGCGAGGACAACAACCGGGCGTTCCAGGAATATGTCCGTGATGTACAGACCGGCAAAATCCCCGCCAGCGCCGATATCAAGATCGAGAACGGACGCGTCAGCGTCCAGGGCGTCGGCGGCGTGATGACCATCAACGGCATCCTGGCTCGCTGGATCTTTGATAAAAACAAGGACAAGCATTCTTTCTACATCGAGGAAAGCTATGTCATTCCCTGGATGTACGCCTTCATGACCCCCTTTGGCGTGATCATGAAAATCGAGAAGGATCCCGTGCCGTCGCCCCAGGAAAACCCGAAACTCTGGAATGAGATTGTGGCCCGCGACCGGACCTACTGGGATAAACTGACCAAGGATTTCCTGGCGCGCGAGGAATTCCGGCGCAACTCGGATGCCAAAAAATCCTTCTCAAAGATGCGCTCCGCCATCGCCGGGCTCTATGCCGCGCGAGGCATGATCGGCGAGGCCGAATACGCCTTCAAGCAATCCCGCGAGCTCTGCCCCGAAAGCCCGGAAGCCTGCTTCCGCCTTTCCGATCTCTACATGCGCCAGCAGCGTTTTGAAGAGGCGGGGAAAGTCATGGAAAACTATCTGGTTCTGGATCCCTACAACCGCAATGCGGCTAACTTCCTCTCGGCCATCCGGGGGTCCACTCAGGACAATGCCCGCCGCAAGGAACTTGAAGCGGAAATGGGCAAGGGCAAACTCGATTTCGGCCGCGCCATGGAACTGGCTGGAATCTACCTGAAATTGGGAATGGAGGGACAGTTCCAGGGTTTGACCCGGAGCCTGGTCGACAGCCCTACCCTGCCCCCGGAAGCCTGCCTGGCTGTCTCCAAGTTTTTTGAGGCCAATAAACGGTGGGATCTGCGCGTGTATGCCCTTCAAAAATATCTGGCCCGCGACCCGAGCGCCTTCAAGAGCTGGATTGATCTTGCCTACACCCAACTGATCCTCAACAAGCCGCAGGAAGCGTTCGCCTCGATGAAACGAGCCATTGATGTCGGGGGCGAAGTCGCCAGAAGCCTGCTTCGCGAGGATCCCCGGTTCGCGCCCCTGCGCGAAGCCGAGCCCTTCAAGGCACTCGTCCCACCTGCAAAAAAATCAGCCATGGGCGATTTCCCCATCATGAATCCTGGAATGTAATCATGAAAAAAGCCCTCTTCATGTTGATTCTGGCCACGGGTGTGAGCCTTCAGGCCTCACCCTTGCCGAGGGCTCAGGTTGCGGGAGATTCCAAGTGGGTGATCCATCTGGACATGGAGCAGTTTGCCCCGTCACAAACCTGTCGGCTCTTGCTGAACGGCCGGACCGGAGCCAAGTCATTCCAAACCATGCTGAATCATTACCGCACCCTGCTGGGCGTGGATCCGTTGAAAGACCTGTCCGCCATTACCCTGTATGGCCGTGAGGTCACAGGAAATCGCGGCACCGCGTTGATCAGCGGGTCGCTCAATCCAAAGACCATCACCAGGCAGTTCAGCACCTATCCCCAGTACGCGACCAAAACTTATGGAAAACTGAACCTTCAAACCTGGATGGATAAATCCACGGGGCGCCCGCTCTGGGCCTGTTTTTACACCACGCGGTTGCTGATCCTCGCCTCGGACGAAAGTTCGATTCTCGATGCCTCCGCCACGCTCGGCGGCGCCAAGCCGAACCTCGCAACAGGCAGAGCCGTTGTCCTCCCCATGCAGACCGTCCGGGAGGGCGCCTTCTTCACCGCCGTCACCAAGGGCTACGCGGGGTCCAACACAGACCCCATCAAGGCCATGATCCTGAAAAGCACGGACACCGCAACCCTTCAGCTTTTCGAAAAGTCAGGAATGGTGGACGGCACGATCCTGCTCAAGGCGATTTCCCCGGACGCCGCCCTCCAGATTCACCAGGTCCTGAACGGCCTCATGGTCGCCGCAACGCTGAGTGATAGCGACAGCCCTCTCGCCCAATTGGCCAGCTTAAGCGACATCTCCCGTGATGAGCGGACCGTCGCCCTGAAACTGCATTGCCCCGCCACCGAAGCAGCCGGCATCCTGGCCGCGGCTATGCTGACGCCCTGAAACGTTTCACATGCTCGAAGCCGCACCATCCGAGATTGGGCGAAAAACCCTCGTCCCCCGTCGCTGGCTGGATCGACAAGGCTAGATCAGACAAAACGCCAGATTGCGTCTGGCGAATTCGGGCTTTCTAATATCATCAAATTGCGCCTGAACGTTTTTTATTCCGCGTCTAGCAATAACTGAGTTTTTTCGTTCAGGAAACACCTCATTAAGCATCAACAATGAACGCGCAGTTTCATCGTCACATCAATGTTCATCCTCAATTGCGCTCGGGGGAAGCCGACCCGATACCTGTTCCAGTCTTTTCTCTTCGGACTTCACTCGTCGTTCAAGTTTTTTAATATCCTCTTCGGGCGGCAGATTTTCCGGCTTGATCCCGCGCTGACCCAACATGTCCCTCACGCTCACATTATTTTGGACGTGTTCCCGCGTAATCGCTGTTTCCCCGCGCAAATCATCCTGTGCAACATTATGGTTGGTGATTTCAGTTGCCAGATTTTTGGCGGCGATGGTCAATGTTGGCAGAAAGTCAGCCAGGGAACGGGTTTGCGTGATACCGAATTTATTTTTCATGGTCAGCGTGGTATTGCCGCCAAATAGTGCGGCATCACCTCGGGAACGAATGCGTGCAAAGCCATCATCATCCACCCCTCGCTCATAAATATTCTGTGAGAGAGTTTTTTCAGATTCCCGAAGTCGTTCGCGGGCATCGAGGCGGGCTTGTAATCGCATTCTATCTTCAATCAACTCCTGCCGCCGGGTCTGGACAGCAAAATAACTTTGCGCAAAGGCAATCGGCTCCTTACGGGGATCACCGTTCTGGGCGATCAAATAACAGGCATAGCGGGTCAGCATGAAATCATCAATAGCCCGTTCAGCGCCACTACCCAATCCAACCATTTTCGTGACGCCACGAAAATGGTTGGCCGGATCGTAACCCGTTGTTTGACAAGACTCTATAGCCCGCTGAATAACCGTGATAAAGTTTTCCCACCGCACATACCCGAGAGGCTCCTGCAAGTCACGAGCAAACCAGAACTCAATCTCCTGATCAGGCAGGGTTTGCGCTAGAATATCGAACTGACCTTGCATCCTTTTCACGATTTCGGCATTCATTTTGGCTCCCAGACAGAGATTTAATTAAGAGACTGAATTTATATGACTGACTATCGAATTGCGAATAATCTTTGGCGGGTCAGTTTTCTGGCAATTTTTCTTTCGAGTTCCCCGATCATGAGATCCCGCTTCTGCTCGATCTCGTCCTCGACCTCAAAAATCCGCTGGCGCTGGCGGCGCTATTTCCGGCGGGATGACCGGTTCTGGCTCCTCGGGCGGCTCCACATCCGGGACCGGTTCAGGTTCCTGTGGCGCTGGAATCGGATCGGGTTGCGCCACCGGCGGCGGTTCGGGTAGCGGAGCGGGTGCAGTCATTACGACAGCCTGCGGCGGTGGCGCCTCAGGGATGACCGGCGGCGGCACCGCTACCGGAATGGGTTCTTCGATAATTGGCTCGGGCGTGGCGATCACCTCGGCCACTGGCGGCGCTTCTGGTATCTGGGGCACGGGCACCGGGTCAGGCACCGGCACCGGTTCCGGCTCCATGATCGGAATGGGTTCAAAGGCTGGTTCGGTGACCGGAATCGACCCTTCAGATTCGGTGCCGCCGGGGACGGCGGCTACTACAGGGGAGGCTGGTTCGGTTGTCTCTAAAACCGGCGTTTCGGTCATCTGAAACGTTTCAGATGACTGAATCGGGGG
>CAMDCX010000062.1 GCA_945890715.1 PVC group bacterium
AAAAAGACCCCCGCCACCAAGGCAGCTATTACGGAAAAGCCCACCTCTTCGGCTCTTGAGTCAATACGCCAGGAAGTGGCCGCCCTGCGGACCCATCTGGTGAAGAGCATGGCGCCCGTCACCACGGGAACCCTGGAGGAAGTGGATGCCCTGCGGCGGGTCCTCAATGACCTGATGGACGCGCGGATGAATGATGTCATCAGCGAACTGGTCGGGATCCGCAACACCGCCGCCTCATGCGGGGGCGATGCCCGCCGCGTCACGGAACAGATGGACACCCTGCTCTCGGATCTCGGCGCCATGAAGTTTGAGGCCGAGCGCCTGGAGCATGTGGATCCACTCATTCACACTGTGACCCGCGAGATTTCCGATGGTCATCTCCCAGACGGCGTCGTAACGGAAACCATCCGCCCCGGCTTCCATACCGGCCGCGGCATCGTGGTGGCCAAGGCCCTGGTGGCTGTCAACCGGAGGTCTTGACCATGGCTCGCCTCGGAATTGATTACGGAACCACCAACACTGTGGTGGTCTGCGCCGACCGGGGACGATACCCTCTGGTTCCGCATGTCACCGACACCTCGATCGGCCGCGTGGCTCGGGAGGTGTTCCCCTCGATGTTCGTTTATGACACCGCCACGGCCACCCTGCGATTCGGTGCCGAGGCGGAGCGATCCCTGGCCGAACCGGGTGCCGCCCAGCGACATATTCCCATCCGCTCTATCAAGCGTCGTTTCCGTGATTATGTGGATGGCATGCGCTTTGCGGGCGATGTCATTCCCGGCGGGCTTGATATGGGTGACACCTTCCGGCAGTTCACCCAGGCGGTTTGCGCCTCGGTACGAACCTCGGGAATTGTCGCCCCGGGCGAACCGCTGGAAGCAGTCCTCACCTGGCCTGCCAACGCCAATGGGGCCCAGCGCCATTTCACCCGAAGCGCCTTTCGGGATTCCGGGTTTTCTGTCATCGGCACGCTTAATGAGCCATCCGCCGCCGCCATCGAGCTGGCCGACCGGATCGTTCATGGGAATCGCGCCAAGGCACGGCAGCTGAAGATGACCGTCGGGGTTTTCGATCTGGGCGGCGGCACGTTCGACGCCTCCGTTGTGCGCATCAACGCGGCGGATTACACCGTACTGGGCTCTTCCGGAATCGAAACGCTCGGGGGTGACGATTTTGACGAAACCCTCGCCCGTCTCTTCTGCGAAAAGCTGAAAATTGACTTCGATGGTCTCTCCCACTTTCACAGGACGCTCCTGCTGATCCAGTCGTGTCGGGAAAAGGAACGATTGAGCACAGGCCAATCCCGAAGCCTGACCTTGGATCCCGAGGAAATCGGGCTTCCCGGCAACGCCGTCAAGGTGACCTCCGCCGCCTTCGAGAAATGCTTGTCTGAACAAATCGAGCCCGCCGTCGAAAAATTGGCCGAGGTGATTACCAGTGCCGGGAATGACGATCTGGAAACGATTTATCTGGTGGGGGGGTCATCGCGCCTCCCCGTGGTCAGCAAACTGATCACGCGCCGGTTCCCCAAGATTAAGCTATTCACAACCGACAAACCCTTCAGCGCCACGGCCATGGGAGCAGCTATCCACAGTTCCGAAACGGTTCGCGTTCATGAGGTTTTTGCCCGGCATTTCGGGGTGATCCGGTTGGCCGACCACGGAACCCGTGAGGTGTTTGCCCCGGTCTTTCAAGCCGGCCTCCGACTGCCAGCACGAGGCGAGGCTCCCATCAGCACGGATATCCGCTATCAACCGCGCCACAACATCGGGCGCCTGCGCTATCTGGAATGCACCTCGGTCGATGCCGACGGCAAGCCGGTCGCCGGTCTTCGCCCCTGGTCCGAAATCCTGTTCCCTTATGACTCGGGCCTGGCGGTCAATGAGTCGCTACACCCCGACCGGATCAACCCCCGAAATGACCTCGCGACCGAAGCCGTCGAAACGTATACCTGCGATAATGACGGAATCATCACGGTACAAATCAGCCGGGGTGACGGCCAGTCCCGCACATTTGAGGTGTTCAGGGGGTGAGGAGAGGGGTTGAGGAAGTAAGGGATTAAGGGGTTCAGGAGAATGATTTTATGAGCAACGAGGGGAGGAATAAAATGATTGAAAAAGAGATTCCTCTGGTTGCGAGTGATCCTTATCTGAAGCCCTTTGAGCCTGTGATCCGGCGCCGACTACAGCACATCCGGGATACGGAACAGCGCCTGACGCAGGGGAAGATGTCCCTCCCCGACTTTGCCGCCGGCCATGAATACTTCGGACTGCATCGCATGGAAGATGGATCTTGGGTCTTGCGGGAATGGGCGCCCAATGCCGGCTCCATTGCCCTGATCGGAGATTTCAACCATTGGACTCCGGCAACGGATTTCTATTTTCGCCGACTCGGCACAAACGGGGTCTGGGAAGTTAAACTTCCGTCCGACCGCCTCAAGCATGGGGATCTGTTCAAGCTCCTCGTATCATGGCCGGGCGGGAGCGGGGAACGCATCCCCGCTTATGCCCGACGCGTTGTGCAGGATGACACCACGAAAATATTCAGTGCCCAGGTCTGGTGGCCCGATCAGCCGCACGTCTGGAAAAACGGAAACTTCCGGCGTTCCCATGAGGCTCCCCGAATCTACGAAGCGCATGTCGGGATGGCGCAGATCGAGCCCCGGCTCGGCTCATACCGCGAGTTTCAGGAGAAGATCCTGCCCCGCATCGTGGAAGCCGGGTACAACACGATCCAGCTCATGGCTATTCAGGAGCATCCCTACTACGGCTCGTTCGGTTACCATGTTAGCAGCTTTTTCGCCGCGTCCTCCCGTTTTGGCACTCCCGAGGAACTGAAAGCCCTCGTGGATGCGGCCCACGGAGCCGGACTCGCCGTCATCATGGATCTCGTTCACTCGCATTCGGTTCGAAACGAACTCGAGGGTCTCGGTCGACTGGACGGCTCCTCAAACCAATATTTCCACGAGGGGAACCGGGGCGACCATATCGCCTGGGATTCTCGATGCTTCAACTACGGCAAAACCGAAGTTCTCCATTTTCTGCTCTCTAATTGCCGGTTCTGGCTCGACGAATACCACTTCGACGGCTATCGCTTCGACGGGGTCACCAGCATGCTCTACTATGACCATGGCTTGGGAAAGGCCTTCACGAATTACGAGGATTACTTCGGCCCCAATGTGGACGACGATGCGCTCGTCTACCTAACCCTGGCCAACCGGGTCATCCACTCCGTTCGCCCCGATGCCCTGACCGTGGCCGAGGATGTCAGCGGTATGCCCGGCCTGGGAACGACCGGGGAAGCAGGGGGAATCGGTTTCGATTATCGTCTCGCCATGGGCACGCCCGATCACTGGATCAAACTGATCAAGGAAGTATCCGATGAACAGTGGCATGTGGGCAACCTGTACTATGAGCTGACCAACCGGCGGCAGGACGAAAAAACAATTTCCTATGCCGAGTCCCATGATCAGGCGCTGGTGGGCGATAAGACCATCATCTTCCGCCTGATCGACGCGGACATGTACACCTCCATGAGCGTGTTCACCAACAACCTGCGGGTGGATCGCGGAATCGCCCTGCACAAAATTATCCGGCTCATCACGCTGGCCACCGCCGGCCATGGGTACCTCAATTTCATGGGGAACGAGTTCGGCCATCCCGAATGGATCGACTTTCCCCGTCAGGGCAATGACTGGAGTTATCACTATGCCCGCCGCCAATGGAACTTGCGCGACGACAGCACCCTCCGCTACAGGTTCCTCGCCGAATTCGACAAAGCGATGATGGCCCTCTGCCGGGACTACCGACTGATCGAGACACCCGGCCCCCATTTCCTCAAAGAACATATCTCCGATCAAACTCTGGCCTTTGAACGGGCAGGCCTCATTTTCATTTTCAATTTCAGCCCGGACAAGTCCTTCACCGACTATCCCATTCCCGTTCCACCCGGAAAATACCGGCTCCTGCTCGACAGTGATGCCGCCGCCTTCGGCGGATTCGGGCGGATCATCCCTTCTCAGGACTATATCGAGATCACTGGAAAGATTTCTGTCTATCTCCCCTCCCGGACCGTGCTGGTTCTGGCTCCTGAAAAAATGACATGAGTACGTCGGCTCAACCCCCTTGCCGGGGACATCTCTTTCATCGCACCGCCATGCTGGTCGGCAAATCCGCTATGGATCGTCTGGCCTCTGCCAAAGTCGCGGTATTCGGCGTGGGCGGAGTGGGCAGCTGGGCGGCGGAAGCGCTGGTACGATCGGGCATTGAACAGCTCACTCTCGTGGATTCGGATGTGGTGTGCTCCACCAACGTCAATCGTCAACTTCAGGCCACCGCCCTGAATATCGGGAAATCCAAAGTCGAGGAACTGAAAAAACGGCTCCTGGAAATCAATCCCGGCGCCCGGATCGAGGCTCGTCACATCGCCTACACGGCCCGGACCTGCGATCAGTTTGACATGAGTTCATTCGACTATGTCCTGGACGCCATCGATAGTCTTCAGAACAAAGTTCTTCTGATTGAACGCTGCCTGGATGCCGGAGTTATGATTTATTCCTGTATGGGAGCGGGCGCCAAACTGGATCCCACTCAGGTCAAGGCCGGACCGTTGTCCCGTACCCGCATGTGCCCCCTGGCCAAGATGGTCCGGAAACGGTTGGGCAAAAAATGCGTCTCCAGGGAATTCCTTTGCGTATACAGCGAGGAACCGCCCCGGGAACCTGAACTGGAAACCTTCTGTGGCACCGGGCAGTGCGCCTGCAGTCATCCGCCCTCCCTCCCGGATGACGATCATCCCGACTGGTGTGCTCGGAAAACACGGGTAAACGGAGCCGTGGTCCACGTCACCGCCGTCTTCGGTTTCACCCTTGCGGGCCTGGTCATCCAGGATCTTACCCGTCCCACACCTCGCTCACCTGATCCGGTGGCGCCACAACGACCGTGACATGATGATGACCCGCCTTGGCCAGGGCCTCGGAAATGGTCTTCCGCGCCAGTTCAGGATGGTTGCATTCTCCGCTCAAGTGGGCCAAAAACACCACCTTCAGATGCGGCCCGGCAATCTCCGTAACCAATTCCGCCGCATGCTGGTTGGAAAGATGCCCCTGCCGACCGCTGATACGCTGCTTGAGATGCCAGGGCCGGTCGGCGTCTTTCAGCATCTGTTCATCATGATTGGATTCGATGACCAGAACATTGCAGGCCCGAAGCCGTTCCCGAATCAACCCGGTCACCATGCCCATATCAGTCACCACCCCGACCCGAATATCACCCTGGGCAATGACAAAGCCAACCGGATCATACGCGTCATGGGGAACCGTAAAGGGATTGATGATCAGATCCCCGATCCGGAACTCAGCGCCGGTTGAAAAGACATTCCAGGGAAGTTTCTTCTCGCCTGCCCGGGCTTCAATTCCATCAATCGTGCCGCGATTGGCGTAGAGTTTGATGCGGTCGCCCTTGTTCAGCACCGCCAGTCCGGAGGTATGGTCGCTATGCTCATGGGTCACGCAAATGGCGCAAATGGAGTCCAGGGACGCCCCGCACTCGGCTAATCGCTGCCCTGTTGCCCGCCCGCTCAGCCCGGCATCCACCAGGATCCCCGTCTGGGCCGAAGCCACATACGTGCTATTTCCCCCGCTCCCGCTTCCCAACACACAAACCCGCACACGCCACCTGTTCCTTTCGTCTTTCCATCACCATACCAAATATTAATGGTCGCGACATAGTCTATACATTCACCAAACTGGTGGACGCCGACCTCCGGGCGGCGTCAGACCGCGCCCGGAGGTCGCGCTCCACCTGGAGAATGGCCTCACACCCTTTCTCCTTGTGACTCCAGGAGAGCAAAGTTATAGTGACCCCATGGCCCAGCAGACCCTCCATCTTAGCCAGGAACAACGCCTTAGCATGGTGTTGGCTCCCCAGTTGCGCCAGTCCCTGGAAATGCTGCAGTCGCCTGCGATGGAACTGAGGGCCATGATCCGGGCCGAACTGGACGCAAACCCGACATTGGAGGAACTCCCCGTCGATACCCCGCCGATCGAAATTGAAAAGGTAAACGCGGAAATCGAAGAGCACAAGTCGATGGACTTCACCAAGGAATTCGAAATCCTGACCCGCCTCGACGACGAGTGGAAGGATTACTTCTTCCAGCAGCGCGAATATCAGCCGCATTCCTCCGAAAGCACGGAGAAACAGAATTTTCTGTATGATTCCATCACCCAGGGGGAATCCCTCCAGGAACATTTGCTCCACCAGCTCTCACTGGCCGAATTCGACAACGCCGACAAGGCGCTCGGTGAAATGATTATCGGCAGCATCAATGAGGATGGCTACCTGACTTCCAGTATTGAGGAATTGGCTGCCACGTGCGGTACCGACGCCGGACACCTACAGGACATTCTCCTGGTGATCCAGGATTTCGATCCCCTTGGCGTTGGAGCCCGCGACCTCAGGGAGTGCCTGCTGTTTCAACTGGAACGTCTGGGTAAGGCCGACAGCACGGCAGGACGCATCGTAAACGCCCACCTGGAGCGCCTGGCCGCCCATAAACTGCAGGATATCGCCAAAATCCTGAAGGTTTCAAACGAGGAGGTGCAACTCGCCGCCAACTTTATCGCCACGCTGGAACCGAAACCCGGTCGCGCCTACAGCTCGGAATCGTCCCCTTACATCACTCCGGAAGTGGTCGTCCTCAAAGTTGAAGATCACTATGTTATCGTCATGAATGATGATGACCTGCCCCGCCTCCGGATCAGCAAGCACTATCGCTCGCTGATGAATGACACCCATACCGGCCAGGAAGTGCGCGACTACATCCAGGAACGGGTTCGTTCAGGCTCGTTCCTGATCAAGAGCATTCACCAGCGGCAGCAAACCATTTTTAAGATTGCCACGGAAATCGTGAGGGTTCAAAGCGAATTTCTGGATCAGGGTATTTCCCACCTCAAGCCACTCACCATGTCGGAAGTCGCCACGGTTGTGGGGTTGCATGAAACCACCATCAGCCGGGCCGTCGCGGGCAAACATATGCAGACCCCGCAGGGCACCTTCGAAATGAAGTATTTCTTCACCCCGGGCCTGAAAACCGGCGATGGCCATGTTGTCTCAAACAAGACGGTCAAGGATGCCATTGCTACCCTGGTTGCCGAGGAAAACACGGAATCACCCCTGTCAGACCAGGAGATCCTGGAAATCCTCACCGAGCGCGGCATCCAAATCGCCCGCCGCACCGTGGCCAAATACCGCATCGCCCTGAAAATCGCCCCCTCCCACATGCGCAAGCAGTATAACTAGGAAGGGTTCAGGAGACAGGGTTCAGGTAATCTATGCTCTGGGATCCTGATATTGAAAAACGGCTCAAGGAGAAGTTACACCCTCTGGTCGCACGAGGGGAATCGTTCCATATTCCAGATAGTCCTCCTGCGGCGGAAGCGTGGATTGTCTGGGAGCTTGCCCGCCTGTCAGGACGATCTGTCCTGTGGGTAACTGATGGGGCTCGTACCCTCGAATGGCGGGCCCGCGATCTGAATACCCTGACGCCGCCCGATACCCTGCCCGCCCTCGTTTTCCCCAGCTGGGAAGTGGTACCGGATACCGGACATAAAACCAGCCCCGACGCCAGCGTCATTGGGGCTCGCCTCGCCACGCTCGCCGAACTTACCGCCCCCGCCCCCCGCATCGTGATCACCTGTGCCCAGGCGCTCATGGAATTCACCCTGTCCCGGGAGGCCTTCCAAGACACCACTCGGAATCTGGTTGTGGGCGATCAGGCCGACCCCACAGACCTGATCCCACACCTTGAAACCATCGGCTATGCCTTTTCCGCCGAAGTTCAGGTGCCCGGTGAGGCCGCTCTGCGGGGCGGGATCCTTGATATCTGGCCCTTGTCCAGCCGCTGGCCCTTGCGTCTTGAATTCTTCGGATCGACCCTGGAATCCATCCGCACCTTCGATCCCGCCGAGCAACGCTCGCTTGAACCCCTATCCACCGCCATCTTGACCCCCGTCAGCGAATGGAAACTCCTGCGGGCCAGCCCCAAAAACAAGGCCTCCCTGCTGGATCACCTCGCGTCCTCGCTCATCGTGGTCTGGTCGGATCAGGACAGTATTCACACCCATTCAGACATCTATGAAAATGTCATTCAGGAGGCAAAGGCCTCCCCATTGGTCGCCCGGCTCGGCTCCATCGAAGCAATCTTGAACGCCACCCCCGATATCCTCCAAGTCTACGTCGGCTCCCTCCCCCTCTCCTCACCGAACCCTGAACCCCGAACCCTGAACCCTCACTCCCCCCGCCCCCTGCACCCTGAACCCCTGAACCCCTTAACCCCTTTATCCCTTTCCCTGGAATTCCACCCCGTGGATCCCATTCCCTCGGTGACTACCCGCAACGCCTTGCATCCGGATATGATTGAGACGGCCCGCCGCCGTTTTCTCACCTCCATGGCCACCTCCATCCAGGAGGGCACGCGCGGAGCGATTTTCTTCGACAGCACGGGCACACAGGATCGATTCACAGAGGCGTACGGCGCGTTGCTCAAACAGGCCAATCCGGCTATGATTCTGGCACCGCTCTCCGGCGGCTTTTCCTGCCCCGCACTCGGACTCCTGATTGTCGCCGAACCCGATCTCTACGGCCGGAAAATTCAACGGCGACGCCTGCCGTCACGAAAAGCCGAGACCCTGGTCAGCGGGGCCCGAATTACCGACTGGACCGATATGGAGCCCGGCAATCTGGTCGTCCATGTGGAACACGGCGTGGGTCGCTATCTCGGCTTGCGCGAAATCACGGTCAACAAACAACTCACCGAAGCCCTTGCCATCGAGTACGCCGATGGAGCCAAGCTGTATGTCCCGGTGGCCCAGGCGCACCTTCTGACCCGCTATGTCGGCGTCGGCCGCCGCAATGTCCCACTCCACCAATTGGGCGGGAAACGCTGGGATCGCGAAAAAATCGCCGCTGAACGAGCCGTTCAGGATATGGCCGGAACCCTGCTTGAAATTCAGGCAAGCCGCGACTCGCAGGACGGCTTTGCTTTCCCGCCCGACAATCCCTGGCAACATGAACTGGAGGCCGCCTTCCCGTATCAGGAAACGGAGGACCAGGAATCGGCCATCCGGGAAGTCAAGAAGGACATGGAAAACAAGCGCCCCATGGATCGGTTGCTCTGTGGTGATGCCGGTTACGGCAAGACCGAGGTGGCCCTTCGAGCCGCCTTCAAGGCCGTCATGGCGGGACGTCAGGTGGCGGTGCTGGTTCCCACCACCATCCTGGCCCAGCAACATTTCCAGACCTTTGCCGAGCGTATGGCCCCCTTCCCCGTCCGGATCGAGATGCTCAGCCGCTTCTGCAGTCACAGCGAGCAGCGGGGCGTCATCGAAGGGCTGGCCGCAGGCAAGGTCGATATCGTCATCGGCACCCATTCCCTGCTCCAACCCAGTTTGACCTTCAAGGAACTCGGACTGGTCATCATCGATGAGGAGCAGAAGTTCGGCGTCCTCCACAAGGAGCAGTTCAAGCATATCCGGAGACTCGTCGATGTACTGACCCTGACGGCGACGCCGATCCCGCGCACGCTCTACATGAGTCTGACCGGGGCGCGGGACTTGAGCACCATCCAGACGCCTCCGCAGGAGCGGCTCGCCGTGGAAACAATCGTCACCCCCGATTCCGATGCCGTCATCCGGGAGGCAGTGATGCGGGAGTTGAACCGGGAAGGCCAGGTTTTCTATCTCCACAACCGGGTTCGCAGTATTGACCGGCTGCGTGACCGGCTACAGCGCCTGGTGCCGGAGGCCCGGATCGGTGTCGGGCATGGCCAGATGTCGGCCGGTGCTCTCGCTGGGATCATGCGCCAGTTTGCCGCAGGCGAGTTTGATGTGCTGCTCTGCACCACCATCATTGAGAGCGGCCTGGATATTCCCAACGCCAATACCATCCTGATTGACCGGGCCGACCGGTTCGGGTTGTCCGAACTTTACCAGTTGCGGGGACGCGTGGGGCGTTCCAAGCACAAAGCCTATGCCTATATGCTGCTTCCCGCCCAAGCCCATGTCGACCCCACGGCCCGCAAGCGGATTCAGGCCATCAAGCAATATTCCGGTGCGGGTGCCGGGTTCCGGCTGGCCATGCGCGACCTGGAAATCCGGGGCGCGGGGAATCTGCTTGGTGCCGACCAGAGCGGCCACATCGCGGCCGTCGGGTTCGGCCTCTACTGCCAGCTGCTGCGTCACACTATCGCCAAGCGGAAAGGCGAGCCGCTCCCACCGGTGATTGATGTCGATATTACCCTCGACTTCATCAGCCTCTCGCCGTCCGATACAGGGGCCACCCATTCGGCCATCATTCCGGTCACCTACATCGAGGACGAGCGCCTGCGGGTCAGCATGTACCGGCGTATTGCCGAAGCCGGATTCATCAAGGAAGTCCGTTCCCTGCGCCAGGCCTTTCGCGACCGGTTCGGCCCGATCCCGGCGGAATGCGAGCGGCTCCTGAAGCTGGCTGAAATCCGGATTCTGGCGGCGGAAAAGAATATCAAAATCGTGGAGGTGGAGGATGGCAAGATCATGCTCAAGCGCCACGGCGACTATCTGATGACGAAAGGAAGATTCCCCCGCCTCACCTCAGAATCCCCTGATATCCGCCTCGATGAACTGCGACGGCATCTGAGGATGAAGGATGAATAATTCGGGAAAAAATTGTTTCACGCGGAGAACCGCATCGTTGGCACGCGAGAATTTCGGGTCGATGGACAAAGTAAGTTAGCTTTTGGCGGAGTAAGTTAGCCTGGGGGCGCGGTTAGTCTGTCCGAAAACGGTGCCGAGTGCAGGTGTTTGCGGTGGATATGGGCATGAAGGCATGGTTTGTGGAGTCCGGGGTGCCGAAAAAG
>CAMDCX010000063.1 GCA_945890715.1 PVC group bacterium
GAGGGGCGCTGTGCGCCGCGACAGGGACTATACAGGCTCTCGGGAGAAGGTCGCGGCGCACAGCGCCCCTCCCACGGAGCCTTGAGAAAGCCATTACCCCCTCGTTAGTGACCCCATACTCAATGTTGCATTCGAGCGTATGCCGTGATATCCATTTATCCATGAGGATTAAGTCAGTTTGCACAATTGGTGAACTCGTTCGGGATCAGCGGAAACAACGTGGGTGGTCGCAGACTCAATTGGCTTTAAAAGCGGATGTGAGCCGCCTCTGGATCGGCCATCTTGAAAAGGGCAAGGAGACTGTGGAGTTGGGCCTGGTCTTAAAAACGCTGCGAGCGCTCGAGATCAATCTGGAAGCGTTTCTCCAAAGTAAAACCCCAGTCGCCGCAGGCTCCTGACGTAATGAAGGACGCACTCTCCATTCTGTATGGCTCCAGGCCGGTCGGCAGCCTTGGTTATGATCGGAAGAAAGATGAAATTTCCCTGACCTACGAGACTGTTTGGCAGTTTTCTTCTGACAGCTTTCCCGTGTCGCTTTCCCTTCCGTTGGCGAAAAAATCACACTCCGACGAGAGCCTCCGTCCTTTTCTGCAAGGTCTGTTACCAGACAATCCTGCTGTCATCGAGGCATGGGGAAAACGGTTTCAAGTGTCGCCACGGAACCCTTTCGATATCGTCAAACATGTGGGTGAGGATTGTGCTGGTGCCCTCCAGTTTGTCCGTCCGGAGCGGTTGGATGAGATTCTGTCGGGAAAACTGGACTCACTCACGCCGCTTACAGACGAAGACTTGGCAAAGCGGATGCTTGATCTCACGTCTCAGTCACGCGCGATATCCTTAGTCATATTTAAATGAAAAATCCATATATCGAGCTCCATAACGAATTTAGAAAGGCGGGCGCGGATGTTCTGTTGAGTTCAGGGCAGGCCTGCGTCGTATTTGGCATTGCCGCGTTCTCGAAGGATGGCGATTGGATTGTTCGCGAAACAGAGGTTTCCTGTGCAGCCATCCTTCACGTGCTGAAACAACATGGCGCACAATACCGGCTTGGCGTTCCGTTACATCCGAATTGGCTTAAGCTTGGTTTGACAAGCCATTTTGAGTTTTTGACGGATTCAGGGTTTCGAATGCGTACTGATTTCTGTTCGCGACCGCCGCGTGTTCCTGATCTGGAACGAATGTGGAAGCGCGCGATGAGGATTGAAAACATTGACGTTGTTGATGTTGAGTCTCTGGTTCAGCTTAAACAGACCCGACGATTACGTGATTATTCGATCATTGGTGCTCTGGCGGAAGTGGCGGGTCTGGAGGGAAACTCCCCGGAGCTTGCGCTTACCTACTTGCAGGATTATGAACTCCTATCTCGAGCGGTGAAGCGGTGGCCGCATGAATCAGCATCATGCGGCCGTCGAGCTGTTCATCTGCTTTTTAAGAATGCGCCAAGAGTCGAGGTGGTGTCAGCCTTGGCCATTGAGCAGGATGACAGAATGCAGGAGGATCAACGTCGAATTGATCAAATGCAATCCTTGGCCGCTAACTATGTGCGTGATTTCACAACGCTTCGTTCTGAGTGGCGAAAAACAAAATCTCCACTGCCTGAGCAACACCGTCAGTTGTTGATTCTGGCAGGGGGAATGCTGGATACAAAATCATGACGGATAGCGAAATTATGATGATGAGTCGACGGCTTCTCGCTCCCTATGTAATCCCCTCGGAATGTCCGTATCTCAGCGAAGATCAACAAGAATTAAGCAGACAAACCCTTGAGGGTCGCTCTGCCTGGATGGCTGAATGGCTGCTTCTGGCCGGTAGTGCCCCCCATGGAGTGGCTTTGAAGCGGACGCTGGTGACAGGCAAGTTGTCCCCTTTGCGTTCATGATGTGGCTGTATGATCAGGTATTCGGGTGTCTGAATTACCGGTACAGCGCGGTCTGGGGGCGGTCGGTGAGGATGTTGTAATGGCGCATGGCGAGCTTCCACCAGGGGGAGAGCTGGGCCTCGGGAAGTTGCCAGATGCGGTCATGGAGTTCGGCTACGGCCTGGGCGTTGAGAAGAAGCGCCATCTGTTCGCGCCGGTTAAGGTCGCCCGGTCCCTTGGTCAGAAGCCGGTCGGTCAGGTCGCGAAGATAACGATTGAGGGGGCGGGGGGTTCTGCGTTGCCGGATCAGTGATCCGTGGGCGGCATTGAGGTAGGGGTCCAGAAGTACTTGCATCAGTCCGTAGTGGGGTGCAATCCAGTCTTGCGGCGTCAGATGTCGGCGTATGGCTTCAATGTTTTTCTCAAGATGTGTCACGACCGAGGGAGGATGGCTCTCGGCTGGGATGAGGAACAGTTTCATGCGGCGCAGCCGGCTTCCGACGGCAGGCATGCTCAGAAGTGCCGAGATGGGGATGGAGCCCATCAGGCCGAAGGTCACGGGGCTTAGCCACCAGAAAAAGGCGGGATTGATTCGCAGTGCGACCATAGCCCAGATCACGCCAATCGCGGTTTGTCCGGCGTGTGCCCTGAAAATTCCACCCCAGTCGACACTGTTCCCGGCATCCCGCGACTGGGGATTCCAAGGAACATCGCGCCCCATCATGATTTCCGTGACAAAGCGGGTGTTGAAGCACATCTGAATCGGCGCCATCAGGACGGAGAAGAAATGTTCCAGAAGAAATCCGATTAATACCTGTATCCTGCCGCCAAAGGCGACGCGCCGCCTGCGGTTGAAAATCGTCAGGAGGACGGCCAGTACCTTGGGCAGGGTCAGCATCACAATGGTGACGATGAAGAGAATCAGGGCCAGGCGTCCGCCTCCGATGTCCAGAAAGGAGGACAGGCCGATGTCCGAATCGAATCGTGGCGGTGCTCCCGCCGCCCAGTAGAGCTGGCATTGGATGGTGCCGAGTATCATGAAGATGAACCAGAGGGGGGAGGCAAGGTAAGACAGGATCCCGAGGGCGAGATGGAGCCGATTGATGGAGCGGAAGCCTTTGGCGGAGAGCAGCCAGCTGTGCTGGAGATTACCCCGGCACCAGCGACGGTCGCGGCAGGCATGATCAACGAGGGTGGGCGGGAGATTTTCGTAACTGCCGCCCAATTCATAGGCCATCCACACCTCGTAATTCGCGCGGCGCATCAGGGCCGCTTCAACATAGTCGTGGCTCATAAACCGGCTCCCCCCGCCCCCGGGCGAGGCGCGCAGAGTCGGCAGGGCGCAGTGATCAATGAAGGGTGCCACCCGGATGATGGCGTTGTGTCCCCAGAAGTTTCCGCTTCCCGCCTGCCAGTAATTCAGACCCGCTTGGAAGACCGGTCCGTAGAGAACCCCTGAGAATTGCATCAGCCGGGCAAAGAAAGTATGTCCCTGTATGGGGGACGGCACGGTCTGAATAATCCCGGCCGTGGGGTTCGCTTCCATCATCTGGACCATGCGGGCCAGGGTATTGCCTTCCATGAGGCTGTCGGCGTCAAGTACCACCATGTAGCGGTACTTGCGACCCCAGCGGCGCAGGAAGTCGCTGATGTTTCCGCTTTTCCGGTTCAGGGCGATGTTGCGTTTCCGGTAGAAGATCCGGCCGAATCCCTTGACTTGTTTACACAGGTCGATCCAGGCGACTTCCTCCTCGATCCATTTGTTGGGATTATTGGAGTCGCTGAGGATGAAGATATCGAACCGCTCGATGAAGCCTGTTCGAACGAGGTCCAGGTAAATGGTGCGGATTCCTTCGTAGACACGGCTCACATCCTCATTGTAGATCGGAATCGCAATGGCGGTGGCGGGGAGTGTGGCCATTTCGGGAAGGGCGTCTGGAAGCGTTCGCGAAATGCTGCAGGGGTTCTTTCGCCGCAGCAGGATGAAAAATCCGAAGACGGCCTGTGTGAATCCCAATGTCACCATGCCGAAGAGAGGAACGAAGAGGATCAGCATGGCGATTTCAATGCCGTCGAGACCGCCCCGCCAGAGAATGTCCGCCATGACCCAGGTGGCCAGACCGGTCAGGGTTAGCACCACGGTAAAGAAGAAGGCCTGGCGGGTGCCCGAGTGCCGGAGACGTCCCAGATTGACAACTTTGGTGGGTGGGTTGGGGTTGGTCATTGTCGTGTATACCAGAACAGAAAAACAAGGCCGGCACTGATCAAGAGCCAGAGAAACAGGGTTCGTAGGATGGGAAATCGGTCGAATGTCTCCCTGGCCGAATCCGCCAGATCGGGAATCAAGCCCCGATCCAGAGGGCGGGGGACCATGCTGCTGACTTCAAGTTCCGGGCCGGTTTTGACGAGCCGGGCATGAAGTGTTTCGGAAAAGCCGGGAGGCGACAACTGGGGGTTGAGAAAGGCGTTGGGCCAGCGCATAGGCGCATCGCAGAGGTAGAGCGCCAGATAGCCCTCGGGCAAGGTATAGGGACGGTCGTCAGAGCGGGGGGGGAGCAGTCCGCTCATCCACCTGGTAATCAGGCGCCGCGCCTCGTCAATGGCAAGAGTTGCCAGATGGATGGCCGGGGCACCCTCTGAATCAGCATTCCGTTTTTCGATGGCCCGTTGAAGAATCAGGGCGGCCAACCGAGCCCGATGAAGGCGACTGGCGACACGACAGGCGCGGAGATAGTTTTCAACCTTTTCGAAGGCCTCATCCCATTCCGCCGCCATGACCGGATCCCATGCCGGCAATTTTATGGCATCCAGAGGTAAGTCCATGTTTCTGTCGCGTTCACACCATTTTTGTTGATCAGGGCACGAAGATCCACGCTGGATTCATTTTCATTGGCGATCACATCAAAGGCAATGCGCCAGGTGCGGGTGTCAGGGCTGTATTCCGAGGATAACGAAAGCGGACGAATCTGTCCCCGTGTCACCGTAACCTGAGGTTCGATCTTGACCCCACCGGCGACATCCTGAGCCAGAGTCGACCAGGAATAATCGAGCACGAATTTTCGGGCCCGCGGCATAGTGATGGAGCCCGTGCGCATCCCCACGGTACGGCCGAGTTCGGGAAGCGAGGCATGTTCGCCGAGCCACCGGATCTGGTAGGCGAAATTAGCAACACTCCCGGAAGCGAGGGCTTGTTCAGGCTCCCAGAAGACTACGATGTTATCCTGAAATTCCGTTCCGGAAGGGAGTTCCAGAAGCTGTACCCGGCCTTTCCCCCAGTCGCCTTGAGGACAGATCCAGGCGGAGGGGCGCCGGTGATAGTTCGCTTCAAGATCCTGGTAGGCTATATAGGAACGTTCGCGCTGGAACAGGCCGAATCCCTTCGGGTTGACGTCTTCGTATGAGTTCATACGAACCCGTCCATCATTTTCAAGCGGGCGCCAGAGCCACTCATTTTTTCCATTGTGCATGAGTAGCCCATCCGAGTCATGCACCTCGGGACGGTAGTCGTCGAAACGACGGGTTCCGTTTTTGCCAAACCAGAACATACTGGTCAGGGGGGCAAAGCCGTAGTGGGCGAGGTTGGTTCGAGCGATGACCGCCACACGCGCATCCATGATCGTTTCTTTTCCAGGTTTGATGACGAACGAGGACACTCCGGTAAGGCTGGGACTGTCAAACAGGCCGATCACCTGGATTTGGTTGCCCTGAATGCCTGGTCTGAAAACCCACATATCCTTGAAAATGGGGAATTCCTCAGGATTGTCCCCGCCGCAGTTGATGGTAATGGCACGGGCAGACAGGCCGTAGAGGAGTCCTGCGGGCAGGGCTCGAAAATAGGTTGAGCCGAGGAATACAGCGAGTTCATCGAGATATTCAGGAGTGTTGAGAGGATAGTGGATTCGGAGTCCCGAAAATTTAAGATGTCGCAAATCCATCCATCCCAATTTATTGGCGCCATAATCAAAGAGATCCGAGTCATAGGGGAATTCCTTAACATCGTCGCCATCAACCAGATAGTATCCAATCTGATCCCGATTGAGACCACCGGGGTGAAAAAACTGGAGTTGAAAGGGAAGCCGTTCCCGGCGCCATACCGATTCTTTCGGGTTGTAGCGGATATCCCGCAATTGGTCATAGTTCAACTGGCTGAGCCTTGCGGGAAGGGGACGGCGGTCATCGACAAAAGGTTTTTCCGCCATTTCCCGTGCGAGTCCCAGGATGGCATCGAAATTGGGGGCAGGCGTATTGTTTTTTGCCGAAGCGTGTTGGGGAAGGATACTTAAGGTCAGGAAACAAACGATCAGAACTTTTGAAATACTGTGCTTCAAGTTCATCCTCCGTGATGGTTTCAGTTTCATAATCAAACCGGCGACCGTATAACGTCCAACTTCTTCTCCGTTTTTATATCCCATCGAAGGAGGCGGCACAAGAAGGAATGATTCGGATCCGGACAAATAAGGGGGAATGAGATTGACCTGACGCAGTTGGGAAGGCATCTTGAGTGTCATGAAAACAGAATCCTTTGTCCGTCCCGATTGGGATCACTACTTCATGGCCATCGCCCGGGTTGTCGCCACTCGTGGGAATTGTTGCCGACGACAAGTGGCCGCTGTGATTGTGAGGGATCAGTGTGTGATTTCGAGCGGTTATAATGGAACGCCTCGCGGAGTAAAAAATTGCTTCGAAGGCGGATGTGAGCGCTGCGCCGGGGATGCGGCGTCCGGAACTTTCCTGGCGGAGTGCATTTGCTGCCATGCCGAGGAGAACGCCATTACCCAGGCGGCCTACCACGGGATCGCCCTGCGCGGAGCGACGCTTTACTCAACACTGAGCCCGTGCCTGACCTGTGCCAAAATGATTATCAATGCCGGCATTCAGGAAGTGGTGTATGAGAGCGAGTATGAGTTCAGCAACCAGACGCGCTCCCTGTTGCACGAAGGTGGCGTCCGGTGTCGTAAGCTGACGGAATAAGGAACGGCCGTTTATTTCTCGGCGGGATCGTCCTTGTCGTCTTCCATGGTGGTCGTCGTGACCGGCATGGCGAGAGGCTCGACGACGGCTGGCTTCGCAGGAGGAGTCACTTTTTCGGTGATTGTCGGCGTCTTCGTTTCGACAACGGGTTTGGTTTCAACAACCGGCGGTTTCACCACCGCGGGGGTTACCACCACGGGGGCGGATTGCTCCACGACGGGTTCGATGATGGGTGCCGGTGGCATTTCAATGGATTCAATCCGGGTCGGCTTCATATCCACTTCCTTGCCCGGGCTTCCCCAGCGGCCGAAACGACGGCGTTCGGCGTTCTGGTCTTCAATCTTCAGGCCATTTTCCCTGGCCAGAAATTTCCACTGACGCGAACTGAAGTTGAGGGTTTTTCCGATCTCATTGATGAGCGCGGTGGTGTCGAGTGTGGTCAGACGATGGAGATCCTTATACCAGGACACGTCGTCCATCATCCGGAGCGGAATGGTCGTGTTGTCGCCCAGCAGGAAGACATGTTGGGGATCCCCGGACATGAAGCTCCCCTGGATATAATCCTGAAGAGTGATCTGGATCCATTCCTTGCTCTGGCCGTTCCAGATGTGGATCAGGGGCTCGTTGAGTGTGGGGCTGGTATTATAAGTCACCAGTCCAATAGTCTGGCAACGGGCCATCTGGAAAGCCAACTGCACCACGCGCTTTCGGGCAGGCATCACGATGATCGAGTCCGGTGTTGCCGTTCCCGCCACAACACAGTCCGAAGTCGCCATCATTGTCACAGCCATGAAAGCCGCGCCAATCCATTTATTCACACTCTTCATAATCGTTCTCCTAAATAATAATCTCTTTTTTGAATCTACAGCGTGGTTTTATCCAATGCAAGCCTGCTATTTTCCCAGAACTTTCCTGAACTGCTGGGTCAGCAGGGGAAGGATCTCAAACAAGTCGCCCACGATTCCGTAGGTGGCGACTTTGAAGATGGGGGCATCCGCATCCTTGTTGATGGCCACGATGATATCCGAGGACTGCATGCCGGCGAGATGCTGAATCTGGCCGCTGATGCCCGCCGCGATATAGATTTTAGGGCAGACGGTTTTTCCTGTCTGTCCCACCTGATGAGAATAAGGGATCCAGTTTGAGTCGACCGCGGCGCGCGAGGCGCCCACGCCGGCGCCGATCACGTCGGCCAATTCGCGTAGCAGGGCGAAGTTCTCGGCCGTTTGGAGGCCGCGTCCCCCCGATACGATGATATTGGCTTCCGCGATGTTCATCGTGGTCTCGGTCTCAGGTACGAATTTCAGGCGACGTGCCTTGGAGTGAAGCAGGACTTCCGCGATGGTTTCCATCGAGACTTCCCCCTTGTGGGCGGGGTTGACATCGGCCTCCTTCATGACCTTGTGCCGCACGGTGGCCATCTGGGGCCGCGCGTTCGGGGTTTCAATGGTGGCCATGATGTTGCCGCCGAATGCCGGGCGGGTCTGGAGCAGGTTCAGGGTCTTGGGATCAATTGCCAGTGCGGTGCAGTCCGCCGTTAAGCCGGCGTTCACCCGCACGGCCACCCGCGACACCAGGCTGCGCCCGATGGTGGAGGCGCCGCAGAGGAACACATTGGGCTTGTGTCGTTTGACGAGGTCGATCAGGACATTGGCGTAGGATTCATCCTGGAAATGCTCGAGCGCAGGACGATCCACCAGGTACACCTTGTCGGCGCCACGGGCGATCAGTTCAGCGGTCTGCTTCTGAACATTGCTGCCCAGCAGTACGGCACAGAGCTTCATGCCCAGCGAGTCGGCCAGCTTGCGGCCTTCTCCCAACAGTTCGAAGGTAATGGACTGGATCACGCCGTCATGCTGTTCGGCGAACACCCAGACATCCTTGAATGATGACAGGTCGATTGTGGCGGCGGATTTCTCCTTCATCCAGATGGCGTCGAACTTGCAGGAGGCAACGCAGGCGCCGCACAGCGTACACTTCATGAGGTCAATGACGGGGACCGTTTTACGTTCCGTTTGGGTGATGGCACCGAACGGGCAGGCTTTGACGCAGGCGCCGCAAAACACGCATTTCTCGTTGATTTTGATGGGATCGCTCATGGTTGGTTCCTTAGTTGGCGGCGCCCAGAATGGCGTCCTTCAGTTTAGCTATGAGTTGAGGGACGATTTCCGAAGGTTCGCCCTTTAGCATTTCGCCACCCTGCCGAGCTGGCGGGGTGAAAATCTTGACCACCTTGGTGGGCGAGCCTTCCAGCCCGATGCACTTGGGGTCGCACTGGAGATCGGCGGCCTTCCAGGTGGTGATGACCGCTTTCTTGGCGGCCAGCTTGCCCTTCAGGGATGGAAGACGCGGCTCATTGATTTCCTTTACGACTGTGAGCACGCAGGGAAGGGGAGCCTGGATGACTTCGTAGCCGTTTTCCATCAACCGTTCCGCGACGATCGTTTTTTCATCAATCGATTCGATCTTGCGGACATAAGTGATCTGGGGGAGATCCAGATGAATGGCGATGCCCGGTCCGACCTGGGCAGTGTCGCCGTCGGAAGCCTGTTTGCCGCAGAGAATGATGTCAAAAGCGCCGATTTTCCGGATGGCCATGGCGAGCGTGTAGCTGGTGGCCCAGGTGTCGCTACCGGCGAAGGCGCGATCGGACAGCAGGATGCCGTCATCGGCGCCCATGGAAATGGCTTCCCGCAGGGCGGCATCAGCCTGGGGCGGCCCCATGGAAAGAACCGTCACGGTGCCGCCGGTCTTGGCTTTCAGTCGGAGACCTTCCTCGATGGCGTACATGTCAAAAGGGTTGATAATGGCGGCCACCCCATCCCGCATCAGGGTGTTTGTTTCCGGATTGATCTTCACATCGGTGGTTTCCGGAACCTGTTTGATACAAACAACGTATCGCATACTGTTCTCCTTAATTTCCGACCCTTTCCAGCGAAGCATGATCAAGTCGGTTTTGTCACTCAAAACGGGGGCGCATTATAAGGATATGATCGATGGATGCAAGGCGAATTGGCGGAGTTATGGATTGAGTTAATGAACGTTAATTGTGTGCCGACAGGTAAAGTAAGTTTCGGCCATGGTTCACTACTGAAACCCGATGCGTTTGCGCGGTGGTGTTGGTGGTTCCATGAGATCCCGGATGGCTTCAAAAACGGCGCTGAAACTGGCATCGTACTTGTTTTCAAGGGCGGCGACCTTACGGGCTAGGCCTTCGACGGAGAGGGCCAGGCGGCGGAGTTTCACGAAGGCCCGGACGACGGCCACGCTCATTTCCTCAGCCCGTTCGGAGCGTAATACATTGGCGGCCATGATGGCGCCATGCTCGGTGAACGCATAGGGACAGTAGCGGATGTTACGCCTTGATGCGGTCGCAATTTGCGACCGGATATGACCAGTGGATGCGGTCGCAATTTGCGACCTTGAATGCCGGGCTTCTTCCTGTGTGAGTTGGAAGCAGAAATCTTCAGGGAATCTTTTCTGATTGCGCTTCACCTGTTCATTAAGCCGCTTGACCGTCACGCCGTAAAGGGCGGCAAGGTCAGAGTCAAGGATGACAGCCTGGCCGCGGAGGCGGATGATGGCGTTTTGGGGTTCTGGCTGGACTGTGCGCTGGATAGAATGCATGAGACAACGATACCTTGCTGATATAGGAAATCAATAGCTAAATATAATTCAGGACTTGTAGAATTGTAGAAGTCTAGACCCGGACGCAATGTGCCGCGTTGATTGCAGTTCCGAGGGGATTATGGGTATGATGACGGATATGAATTTGCCGGTCCGGAAATTGACGCGT
>CAMDCX010000064.1 GCA_945890715.1 PVC group bacterium
CCGGGTGAATCGCCCACCATCCAGGACTCGGCGAGGTTGATCTGGTGCCGCCGGGCGGCCTCCAGGATCATGCCCGGCTTGGGCTTCCGGCAGTCGCAGGTTCCGCTTTTATGGGGGCAATAAAAAATGTCGAGCAGGCTGAGGCCGTGTTGCTTCTTGAGGATATCCCGGAGCCGTTGGTGCATATTGTCGACTGTTTCGGCGGTCATGCAGCCCAGCGCTACTCCCTGCTGATTCGAGATGATGATCGCGGCATAACCCAGTGCGGTTACGATTCGGAGTGAGTCCACGAACTCCGGAAGCAGGTGGAAATCCTCCCACCGTTCCACATAACCCGGCCCTGGCGACTGGTTGACAATCCCGTCACGATCAAAAAACACACATTTTTTCAGTCCGGTCATTTTACCTCGAATTCGGCATCGCAAAATATCTGGGATCGTACTGAACCTACGGTGTAGGCCACAACCCGTAATTTGTGCCGGCCTTGGGGGAGAACGGCGGGATCCAGGGTCACCTCGGGGCTTTTACCTGTCGGCTGAAGTGTTTTGCCATCCAGCAAAAACAGGAACCGGTTAAAGAAATCCCCGTTGCGGGTGCGGAGTTCTGCGGTTACCGTGCGGCGTTCCGTCAAAATTCCGGCGGGGAGGCCGCCGAGCGTGACGGTGGAGGCCGACCCCCAGGGAGCGGAAAGCGGGTCGCCGAGGATGAGACTCTGGAGCGGACAGCGGATCGACTGGAAATAACTTTCCAACAGGGTGCAGCCTGCTGTGGGATGGACGAAGACCCGGGCGGTCGGGAATTTAGACCAGATGGACAGGGGTTCGGTGACGGTTCCGGCGGCGGCCGAAGCGCCTGCCCGAACCCACTCTGTAATTTTAGTCTGACCGCCCGCGTCGAAAGCAGCTCCGAAACTGGTCAGGTTATCGGCGATGGCGCCGGGGCGAAAGGCGAAACGGTTTGCGTCCAGCCCCGGAATGGTTGCTGCACCTGCCATGAGGCCGATCAGGGCAATATCTTTTTGAGGATAGTCATTGGTGATGACGATGCTGATGGCCCGTGCGGATAATTCACGCGCGGCAGGTAAAAATTCCCACGCCCGGCAGAGGGAACGCACGTCGTTGTTGGTGACAATCAATACGGCGCCATCGGGTCGGGACTGATCGGCACGCACCCCGTTTCGCAGGCAGGTCAGAATTTCCTCACGGGTGTTTCCCGTTGGCCCCATAAAGCCCAGCATCATGCTGGGGAGGGGGGTGTCTTTTCCAAGCCAGGCGCGTTGAACATCGAGGGATTGGGAGGGGAATCCCGGATGGGTCGGGGTGTCCGGTCCGGCAAACAGGGGAGAGGCATAGGAGCCGTTCCCGATGATATCCGGGAGAGGCAGTTTACCTCTCACGAAGGTGATTCCCTGGAGGGAGGTTGGTGGGGTGGAGATGATGCGGAATGGGAAATCCACCGAATACACCCAGGCCAGAATATGGTCGTCCACGCCCTGTGCCCGTGCCGCCTTCTGCGCCGACTCCAGGATCAGGCGATTGAAGTCAGTGGGGGACAGTTCGGGGGAGGCAGGGTAAGGAAGATCGAGTGTAACGAGGTTGGCCTCGGGAACCTTCCGGAGCGCGGCATAGTCCCGGGCCAATTCAAGGGAACGCGGCGAGTTCCTGTTTGCCAGGAGGAGAATTTCGTGGGGGCCGAGGGCGAAGGTGGAGTGGGTGAGGAGGAAGAAAAGGAAAGCAAAATAAAATCCCGGACGCCGAGGCCGGCGTCCCTCCCGGGTTGAAACTTCAAGAATTTGTTGCATTTCGGGAGGGTCGGCGGCCTCGCCGACCGTCTTCCTTACCCCGCGTTTTTCGGAAGGCTGATCGGGCAGGGCTTGAGATTCCAGACCTCGCGTGAATATTCCATAATAGTCCGGTCGGAGCTGAATTTGCCCATATTGGCAATATTCATAACCACCATCCGGTCCCATTGATCCTGATTCCGGTAGGTCTCGTCCACCCGTTGCTGGGTTTCGATATAGGACTCAAAGTCCGCCAGATGCATATAGTGGTCGCCATGCTCCAGCAGGGCTTCCCGGATCGGCCGGTAAAGGCCGGGCTGTTCCAGGTTGATGAAGTCCCCGGACAGGCAGTCAATGATGGTTCGGATGGATTCATTGCGGTTGTAATAGTCCCACGGATTGTAACCGATCTGACGCAGGGCATTGATTTCCTCGACGGTTTTTCCAAAGAGGAAGAAGTTCTCCTCACCGACTTCCTCGCGGATTTCGATGTTGGCGCCGTCGAGCGTGCCGATGGTCAGCGCGCCGTTCAGGGTGAACTTCATATTACCGGTGCCGCTGGCCTCGGTTCCCGCGGTGCTGATCTGTTCGCTCAGATCGCTGGCGGGAATGATCCGTTCGGCGAGGGAGACCCGGTAATCGCTCAGGAAGACCACCTTCATCCGGCCGCGCACATCGGGATCCGTGTTGACCACGGCGGAGAGGTCGTTGATGAGCTTGATGATCAGCTTGGCCATGGCATAACCCGGCGCCGCCTTGCCTCCGAAGATGAAGGTGCGCGGGAGCATATCCATATCGGGGTTCTTTTTCAGCTGGGTGTAACGGTGCAGGATGTGCAGGCAATTGAGAAGTTGCCGTTTGTATTCATGCATGCGCTTGACCTGGACATCAAACAGGGAGGCGGGATCCACCTCCACGCCATGGGCGACGCGGATGTAGTCGGCCAGCTTCTGTTTGTTCTCCAGCTTGATCTGACGCAGGCGCGACTTGAATTCGGCGTCCTTGGTGTACCGTTCCAGTTTCTTGAGCTGGAAGAGATCCTTGATCCAGCCCTCCCCGATCTTTTTGGTGATGTGGGTAGCCAGGGCGGGATTGCTTTTCAGCAGCCACCGGCGCTGGGTAATGCCGTTGGTCATATTGGTGAACTTCTGGGGCCACAGTTCGTAGAAGTCGCGGAACAGGGTTTCTTTGATGAGTTCGGAGTGCAACTTGGCCACGCCGTTGACCTTGTGGCTGCCCACCACGGCCAGATTCGCCATGCGAACCTGTTTCTCGCCGCCTTCCTCAATCAGGGAGAGGCGGGCGAGACGCTCGTGGTCATTCGGGAACTTGTTCATCACCTGGCGCAGGAACCGGCGGTTGATTTCATAGATGATGGTCAGATGCCGGGGCAGCAGATCCTCGAACAGGCGAACAGGCCATTTCTCCAGCGCCTCGGGCATGATGGTGTGGTTGGTGTAGCCGAATACCCGGGTGACGAGATCCCAGGCGAGATCCCACTCGAGGGAGTATTCGTCGATCAACAGGCGCATCATCTCCGCGATCCCGATCGAGGGATGCGTGTCGTTGAGCTGGATGGCGACTTTGTCCGGGAGCACGCGCCAGTCGGTGTTGCTGACCCGGAACCGGCGCAAAATGTCCTGGATGGAGCAGGAAACAAAGAAGTACTGCTGTTTAAAGCGCAGTTCGCGGCCCTGTTCGATCCGGTCGTTGGGGTAGAGGATTTTGGTGATGTTTTCACGCAGGATCTTCTGCTCATAGGCCCGGATGTAGTCGCCGTTATTGAAGAACGACAGGTCAAACTCTTCCGAAGCCTTGGCGGTCCAGAGCCGGAGGTTGTTGACGGTATTGTTGCCGTAACCGGCGACGGGAAAGTCGTAGGGCATCCCGATGATGGTGTCATAGTTGACCCAGCGCGAGATGTGGTGCCCCTGGTCATCGCGCTCATCCTTGACCTCGCCCCCGAAATGGACAGGGAACTGGTATTCCGGGCGCTCGATATCCCACGGAGTTCCGTCACGCAACCAGTTGTCGGGCTCCTCGACCTGATGTCCGTCGCGGAGTGCCTGGCGGAAAATGCCATAATCGTAGCGGATCCCGTAGCCGTACCCCGGAAGTTCGAGTGTGGCCAGGGAATCGATGAAGCAGGCGGCGAGCCGGCCCAGGCCGCCGTTGCCCAGTGCGGCATCGCGCTCCAGGTCGCGCAGGTAATTCCAGTCGAGCCCGAGTTCGGCCATGGCCTGGGAGACGATCTGGTCGAGTCCGAGGTTGATGACATTGTTGCCCATGGCGCGCCCGATAAGGTATTCCAGCGACAAATAATAGACGCGTTTGACATTACGGGAGACATAGGTCTGGTTGGTTTCAATCCACCGGCCGACCAGGCGGTCGCGGACGGCCATGGCCAGGGCGATATAGCGGTCGCGATCCGTGGCGGAGAACTGGTCGCGGGCCAGGGTGTATCGAAGATGATTCTCAAAACTCAACTTCAAGGCCTCAACGGTATCGAGCGTGCGGTATTGGCGCAAATCCTGAATGGGAGCCGCAACTTTGGTTTTTTTTCTCGAAGAGCCTGTTTTCTTATCAAGGGTCATAATCACATTCCTGTCTGTTATCAATGGAGCATACGACAATAGCGCAAGAGTGAGGGGAAATCAAACGCCAATCAGAGGGGGGGATCTCAAGTTGTGCATTGAAGCGGGACGTGCAATGACTGTAGATTGCCCGGATGGAGAGACGGAGCGGAGTGTGGATTGCCTCAACACCGGCGCGGCCCTGGGCTGTGCAGGGGCGTCCGGTTGTTACGCGCAAGGCGGAGGTGGGGCTCAGTCTTGAAGGCGGCATGGATCAGCTTTGGGAGGGGTTTGGGGGCGGGTTCTCGGAGAGAGGCTGGGCGGCGCTGGCATCGCTGAAGCCCGGGGAGCGGAAGCGGGGGGTGCATGCGCTGTTCAATCACGAGGAAGGGTGCCGGTTCCATTACGGGCGGATCCCCGTGGGCGCATCCAATCTTGCTGTTGATCCCTATTCCTATAACGACAACCGGGGTGATCTGCTGATGCGGAAATTTTCGGTGGAGCGGGATCGAAACCGGTTGCTTCCTTTTGTCCGCATTCCGCTTGAGCGAATCCGGAAGTTCAAGGTGGTGGCCTGTCCCTGGAGTCCGCCGGAGTGGATGAAGAAAATCGGGGCGGGTGGCGCCGGGCGGATTATCTGGAATCCCGAGATGCTTGAAGCGTACGCGCTTTATCTGGCGCGGTTCGTCGCGGATTACCGGAAGGAGGGCGTCATCATTGATCATCTCCTGGTGCAGAATGATCCGGCCTCGGAGGAGCGGCGGCCGGGATGCATCTGGACCGGCGCGCAGCTCCGCGATTTCATCCGGGCCTACCTGGGGCCGATGTTTCAAAAACGACGGATTTCGACGCGGCTCTGGCTGGGTCCCCTCGATTCAATCCATTATGCGGATCAGGCGTTGCCGGTATTGAGTGATCCCCTGGCGATGCAGTTTCTCTCCGGGCTCGCCACCCAACATGAGGCCCGCGACATGCTGATCCGTATTCGCAGGGCCTTTCCGGAACTTCCGTTGATGCAGTCGGATTGCGGAGGCGGGGATGGGGGTAACACCTGGGCTCAGGCGCATGAGACCTTTGCGGTGGTTCAGCAGGCGATCAGCAGTGGATCCTGTTTTTGCTTTTATGAAAATCTGGTGTTTCCCGATGGGGGGCGGGATATGGAAGGCAACGGGCGGAATTCCCTGGTTGTTGTGAATCCTGTCTCCCGGAACTGTTCCCTGACTCCTGATTATCACGTCATCCGGCATTTCTCCTGTTTGGTGGATCGCCATGCCGTCCGGTTGAGAGTGACAGGGGAATGGGCGTCCCGTGCGGTGGTGTTTTATAATGAGGACGACGAGAGCCGGGTTTTGGTGATCCAGAATCCCGAATCTGAGTTCAAGCGCGTTGTGCTGGAGGATGCCGGTCGGATGCTGGCGTTTCCCCTGCAGCCGGAATCGTTCAACACGATTGTGCTTTAGTGCCTTACGATTGGACAGGAAGAAAATTTGAACAGAAGTCGCGAAGATCGCAAAGGGTTATTGTTTTTCCGCCGGAGGCGGTAAAGAAAACCTTTTCTTTGCGGGCTTTGCGACTTCTGTTCAAACTCTTCGTTTTGGTTCCGGCAATGCCGGGTTAGGCGGCGGAAAAGCAAAAACCCCGAACCGTGAGGGTCGGGGTTTTTGTCGAAACGGCAAAGCCGTGTCCCAATTTTAACGCTTCGAGAACTGGAAGCGTTTGCGGGCGCCGGGCTGACCGTATTTCTTGCGTTCCTTCATGCGGGAATCGCGCGTCATGCAACCGCTGGCCTTGAGCACCGCGCGGAGCGAGACGTCCGAGACCTGAAGGGCGCGGGAGATGGCGTGGCGCAACGCGCCTGCCTGGCCCACGATTCCCCCGCCGGTCAATCTGGCCGACAGGTCGAACTTGACCAGAGTATCGGTCAACTTCATGGGTTGCTGGATATAATGAAGCGTTGCTTCATTCCCGAAATAGATGTCGGGTGCCTTTTTATTGACGACCCATTTGCCAGTACCCGGTGTAAGAGTCACCCGGGCAACTGATGTTTTCCTGCGTCCCGTTGCACTGTATTTTGCGACTGTTTCGGCCACGTGATGTCCCTCGTTACTTCAGTTCGATTACTTTGGGGTTCTGGGCGGCATGAGAATGCTCAGCGCCCGCAAACACCTTCAAACGCTTGATGACCTTCGTGCTCATCTTATTGCCCGGGAGCATGCCCTCGACAGCTTTTTTGATGATGCGGTCGGGATGCCGTTCACGCATCATGGCGACCGTTGTGCTTCTATGGCCGCTTCGGAACCCGGTGTAACGCTGATACACCTTCTGGGCATCCTTGCTGCCCGTCAGTTTCACATCCTTGGCATTGACGACGACGACAAAGTCGCCGGTGTCATAGGAAGGGGTGAAGGTTACCTTATTGCGTCCCCGGAGGAGATTGGCGATTTTGACCGCCAAACGCCCAAGCGGCTTTCCCGCCGCATCCACTAAATACCAGCTCCGCTGGATTTCGCTCTCTTTAGGTAGAGATGTTTTCATGACTGCTTCCAACCTTTCAGACCGTAAAAAGCGTGCCTGTTTACCCCATGAAGTGGGGGGGTGTCAACCACTATTTAGAAGAAGTTCAAACCGTCTCTTGACACTCAGTGGGGCGGGAACTATGTTTCAACGATTCATTTCTATAAGGAGAGCAAGGCGTGATTCGAGCAAAAATTATTGGGGCGGGCGGATATGGCGGCGTGGGCATTGTGGAGCTTCTGCTTCATCATCCGGGTGCAAAAATCGCGGCCCTGGTGGATGTGACGGATGTCGGGTCGCCGATCAGCAAGTTGTATCCGCACTTGACCGGGTTTTGTGACATTCCGATTGTGGATCCCCAGGATCCGGTGGCTCTGCAGCCGGTCGATGTGGTCTTTACCGCCACCCCGGATGGCGTTGGCATGAAGCTGGCCCCGGAAATTCTGGCCTCAGGCGCCAAGTTGGTGGATTACAGCGGTGACTTCCGGTTCAACTCCCCGGATAGCTATGCGGAATATGCCAGCCGGATCGGATTGGCCACCACCCATGCCTCGCCGGATATTCTTCCCCAGGCCGTTTACGGCCTCGCGGAGTTGCATCGCGGCAAAATCAACGCGAAGCGGACTGTGATCGGGAATCCCGGTTGCTTTGCCGTGAGTTGTATCCTCGGGCTCTCCCCGGCGGTGAAGCACAATCTCGTGGATCCCTTCAGCGTGATCTGCGACTGCAAGACCGGGGTCTCGGGCGCAGGCAAGAAGCCGAACGCCGTTTTCCATTACCCGGCGCGGTACGACCACATGAACGTGTACAAGCTCGCGGGGCACCAGCATGTTTGTGAAATCGAACGTGAACTCAGTTTGCAGGCCGGAACGGAGATCCGCGTGACCTTCACCGCGCAGGTGGTTCCCGTCTGCCGCGGCATCATGTCGAGTCTGTATGGACAGTTGAAGGCGGAGACAAAGGTGGAGGATGTGATTGCCCTCTATCGCGAGTTCTATAAGAACAGTCCCTTTGTGAGGATCTTTGACCGGTCCGCCGCCATTGGATCCATGCATGTCCGCGGAACCAATTTCTGTAATCTCATCGTGGATGTCGATGCGCGCACCCGCAAGTTGCGGGTGATTTCGCACATCGACAACCTGATGAAGGGGCAGGCGGGGTCGGCCCTGCAGAACATGAATCTTCTGTTCGATCTGCCGGAAACGACCGGTCTGATGCGGGCGGGAATGTATCCTTAAACAATAATAGAGAAAGAATAATACCATGGACGAAGCCAAGACGATTATTGCGGATGATGTTGAAATTACCGGTTCGATTAAGTGCGCAGGCGGCGTGAAAATGTCGGGCAAACTGAATGGTGACCTGACCTGCGCCGGGGATGTGCTGGTAGAGAAGGGGGCGGCCATCAAGGGGAATGTCGCCGCCGCCTCGATCGTGGTGCTGGGGATGGTGAAGGGCAACATCCTGGCCAAGGAGCGTATTGAGCTCAAGGGAACGGCCCGCGTGGCCGGTGATATCAAGGGTCGCCGCCTGGTGGTGGAGGAAGGGGTTACGTTGATCGGGAAATCGGAGATCAGTCCTTCCGAATCCGCTTCCGGCGAAGCGTTGGATATTGAAATGCCGGCCGCGAGTTCGGATGACGCCGTGAAGACGGACGAGGATGCGGTTCGGACGAGCCCCGGCTTGCGTCCCGGACTGGATTCCCGGTCCCGTGCGGGTCAGTTGTTTGCCCGGAAATAAAGGGAGATCACAATGGCGGCAAAGCATGGATTGGGACGCGGATTGGGAGCCTTGATTCGGGATACTCCCGTGGAGGCCGCCCCGGCTTCCGCAACAGAGGCAGGCGGCTCCCTGATGCTGGAGGCCGCCCGGATCCGTCCGAATCCATTTCAGCCGCGCCGGGTTTTTGTGAAGGAGGCGCTCGATGAACTCGTGGCCTCCATCAAGGAACACGGCGTGCTGGAGCCGCTTCTGGTCAGGAAGGCGGAAGAGGGATACGAGCTCATCGCCGGTGAACGGCGCTGGCGTGCCGCCCGCGAAGCCGGGCTGAAGCAGGTGCCCGTGATCGTTCGCGAGGCAACCGATCTCCAAGCCCTGGAAATCGGACTGATCGAAAATCTCCAGCGCGCCGATTTGAATGTGATTGAGGAGGCCGAAGGGTATCAGGTTCTGGCGACTGAGTTCAATCTGACTCAGGACGAGATCGCCAAAAAAGTCAGCAAAGGCCGTGCCTCAGTTGCCAATGCCCTGCGGTTGCTTGCCCTGCCCAAGGAAGTGAAGAAGTTCATGGTCGAGGGGCTGCTTTCCACCGGTCACGCCAAGGTGCTTCTGGCGCTTCCGATCGAAATCGAACAGTGCCGGATGGCGGAGCGCGTGATCAAGGACGGCCTGTCGGTCCGGGATCTTGAGCGAATCATCGAGCATGCTCGAAAAATTCCCAAGAAGCGGACGCCGGGGAAAGAGGACATTCCCGCCAGTCATCTGGTGTTCCTCACGGACAAATTGCACCAGTATTTCGGGACGAGTGTCCAGATCCAGCCCTGCCGGACGACCGCCAATGGGCGCAAAGTCAAGGGCAGTGTCCAGATTGATTTTTATACGAATGACGACTTGGATCGCGTTCTGGATCTTCTGGGTCTTACGGATCGCGGATGAATAGGATTTTTCTTTCCGGTCTCCTGATCTGCGCCTCATGCGGGCCGCGGCAGGCGCCGACCGCGTCACCTCCTTATGATCCGTCAGTCCTGACAGGAGAATCCGCCTATCGTGAAGTAAAGCAGTTTGTTGCTCTGGGCCCGAAAGTGCCGGGGACGGAAGGCGCGCGCAGGGCCGCCACGGCGCTCATCAATCGTTTGACTTCCCTGGGCGTGACGGCCGAAAGGGATGAATTCCGCGATGCCACTCCCGAAGGAACCGGAGTCTTTATCAATGTCACGGCGACGCTACCGGGAGCCAAGCCCGGCCTGATTATTCTGGCCGCCCACTGGGACACGAAGTCCGGCATAGAAGGCTTTGTCGGGGCGAATGATTCGGGATCGGGAGTGGGGGTGCTGCTGGCGCTGGCTCCGATCCTCAAGGCGGGCACGAAAGAACGTCCTTCTGTGATGCTAGCTTTTCTGGATGGGGAGGAGTGTCAGGTTAATTACGGCCCGAACGATGGCCTTCATGGAAGTCGCCATCTTGCCGCCGGGCTGGTGGCGTCCGGGAAAGCCCGTACGGTGCGGGCCATGATTCTACTGGATATGATCGGGGATCGGGATCTGAATGTGGCAATCCCCTGGAACGGCACCCCTGAACTGATTTCCGCCGTGTTTAAGGCGGCTGAGGCAAACGGAACCCGCGAGAAATTTTCCCTTTCAAGACAGGGAGTCCTGGATGATCACCAGCCATTTCTGGATGCCGGTATGCCCGCCGTGGATCTGATTGATTTCGATTATGGGTCGGCGCCCGGCCTGAACGACTACTGGCACACGCCTGCCGATACCCTGGATAAGCTCAGCCCCGCCAGTCTGGAAACCGTGGGGCGGGTGGTGCTGCGGATGCTGAACGGATTGTATTACTCCGCCTCGGGATCCTTGAGTCCGGCCAACTGATCGGCGATGCCGGCTCCGATCGGATCGATTTTCTTGCCTTCGAGGATCTTGGTGACAATCGCCTTGGTGTCGCTGGCGAAGTCGCTTTTCAAAATCCATTTCAGGAAACCGGGA
>CAMDCX010000065.1 GCA_945890715.1 PVC group bacterium
GGCAAGGAATACCGGATCAACCGGATGCCCACGAAAGAGGAATACTCGGACCTGCTTTTCGGATGGCTGGTGGAATGCGGCGTCATCAGCAACTCGGTGCTGTACGTCAAGGACGGGGTTACTGTCAGTATTGGAGCCGGAGGCCAGGACCGGGTGGGGATGGCCCAGTATGCCCGCGACAAGGCCTACCGTAATTATTCAGACAGGATTTGCTGGGAGCGTCATGGAATTGCCTATAACACGCTGACGGATGACTCGAAGCGTCGGGGCATTGATGAGGAGACGGTGGCGAAGAAGGCCGGCTTGGAGGGATCCTGTATGGTGTCGGATGCCTTCTTCCCGTTCCGCGACGGCGTGGAGGTGGGGCTCCGCGAGGGGATCACGGCGGTGATTCAGCCGGGCGGCTCCGATCGTGATTATGAGGTCATCGAAGCCTGTAACGAAACAGGCGCCGCGATGGTGTTCACGGGACAACGGTGCTTTAAGCATTAATCACCATTGACGGGATGGCGGGGGATAGGTACAAGGAAATGGTAAGGAGTTTTGATGAAAATCTATTTAAATGGCAAGCTGGTTGCGGAGAAGGATGCCAAGGTTTCTGTTTTTGACCACGGACTGCTTTATGGAGATGGCGTTTTTGAGGGAATTCGTTCCTACAATGGGCGTGTTTTCATGCTGGAAGAGCATGTTGAACGACTGTTCCGTTCGGCAAAAGCCATTGACCTGAAGATTCCCTTGACCCGGGACGGAGTTGCCAAGGCGGTTGTGCGGACCTGTCTGGCCAACCGCGTCATGAATGGGTATATCCGGTTGATTGTCACCCGCGGGGTGGGTTCGCTGGGGTTGAATCCCTACAATTGTGCCAAACCGCAGGTTATTGTGATTGCGGGAACGATCCAGTTGTATCCCAAGAAGCTTTATGATGAGGGGTTGTCCATTGTCACGGTGGGCACGATCCGGAACCATACCGAGTCGATCAATCCCCAGATCAAGAGCCTGAACTATCTGAACAACGTGCTGGCCAAGATTGAGGCCATCAACTCCGGTTGCCTGGAGGCCGTGATGTTGAACCCGCAGGGGTTTGTGGCGGAAGCCACGGGCGACAATATCTTTGTGGTTCGTGGAAACACCTTGCTCACGCCGCCAGCCTGGTGCGGGACGCTGGAGGGCATTACGCGAAATGTGGTGATGAAGCTGGCCGCCGAATCCGGGATGACGGTCCGGGAGGATGTGCTGACGCGCTACGAGCTCTATACGGCGGATGAAGTGTTCCTGACCGGAACCGCGGCGGAGGTGATCCCGGTCGTGGTCATTGACCGGCGTAGCATTGGCGCCGGGAAGCCCGGAAAGGTCACCCGAAAATTGGCCGCCGCATTTCATCGCTTTGCCTCTTCAAGCGGCACACCAATCAAGTAAAACCGGGAGGTCGCGTGCATTGCGAACATTGCCAGCAGCATGAGGCGACCATTCACCTGACCCAGATGATTGACGGGCAGTCCCGGGAGCTTCATCTCTGCGAGGATTGCGCCGAGGAAAACGGGTTGAATGTGCAGAGCGTCATGTCGATCCCGGAAATCCTTTTCGGAATGGGCACTCCCGTGGAAGAGGACTCCGGCGAGGGAAAGGCTTCCGGGAAAAGCTGTCCCCAGTGCCATATGCGGGGCTGTGATTTCAAAAAAACCGGGCGCCTCGGTTGCCCCTCCTGCTATGAGACCTTTTCGGCTGAACTGGGGCCCTTGCTGGCCGCCATGCATAAGGGCGGTCGACATATCGGAAAAATGCCCGAGTCCCGGTGTCAGGGATTGGAAAAGGAAGCCCGTCTCTCGCAATTTCAGAAGCAGCTTCAGGAGGCTATCCGGACGGAGCACTACGAGGAGGCTGCCCGGTTACGGGATCAAATCCGGGAGGCCGGGCATGACCCTCAATGACCTGATTCATAACCCGGGAGCCTGGCTGGCGTCCGGCCCGGCAGGCGGAGGGGAGCCGCACGCGGGGATCATTGTCAGTAGTCGGATCCGATTGGCCCGAAACCTTGAAGGGGTGGCCTTTCCCGGATGGGCAGGGGAAGATGAATGTACCCGGATCCATGCCCGGGTGGCGGGGATTCTTCATTCATTGCCATCCTTGACGCCCTGTCTTGAATTGGAACTGGAAACCCTGTCGCCGATTGACCGGGAGTTTCTTCGCGAACGCCATCTCATCAGCAATGATCTTGCCCAGAAATCACGGGGGAGCGGAGTGGTGATTCGCCAGGACGAGGTGTTGAGCGTGATGATCAACGAGGAAGATCATCTCCGCCTGCAGGCCCTGCGACCGGGGTTCCGGTTGCCGGAACTTTGGACGGAAATCAGTGCGCTGGACACCGAGCTGGAGCAGTCGTTGCGATACGCTTTTTCCCCGGATCTGGGATATCTGACCGCCTGCCCGACGAATGTGGGGACGGGGCTTCGGGCGAGTGTCATGATTCATGCGCCCGGGCTCAGGTTGATCAATGAAATTGAGCCGATTATCAAGGGGTTGACCAAGATCGGATTGGCGGTCAGGGGGCTTCAGGGGGAAGGCACCGAAGCATCGGGCAACATGTATCAGATTTCGAACCAGACGACCCTCGGGGAAACGGAGCCGGTGATCATCGAGCGGTTGATCCAGATTGTGGGCGAGGTGGCGCATCATGAGGCCAATGCCCGGACGAGATTGCTGGAACATCGCGAGGCCACTGTGGCGGATTATGTGGGGCGTGCTTACGGGGTGTTGTCCCACGCCAGGGTTTTAACCTCCCAGGAAGCCCTGGATATGTTGTCTGCATTGCGTTTAGGCTGCGAACTTGGTATGATATCGGGTCTTGATCAGGACAGCGCCAACCGGTTGACGTTGTTTTCGCTGCCTGGCCATCTCCAGAAATCCGAAGGTCGTGCGATTCCTCCGGATGAGCGGGATCAGGCGCGTGCCCGGTTGATCCGGGAGGTTGTGTGCCGGGCTACAGTGACGTGACAGGATGATGAAGGGTGGAGGGGTGGTTTATGGATAATTCAGGAAGTTATACGCCGAGAGCCCAGCAGGTGATCCAGTTGGCGCGGAGCGAAGCGGATCGGTTCAATCATTCGTATGTGGGAACCGAGCATCTCCTGTTAGGTCTGCTCGCGTTGGGGCAGGGTGTGGCCGTCACGGTGCTTGAGCGCATGGGAATTTCTCTGGAATCCCTGCGGCTGGAAGTCGAGAAGTCGGTCGGACAGGGACCGGAGACCAAGACGATGGGCAATGTTCCCTTTACGCCCCGCGCCAAAAAGGTGCTCCAACTGGCGTCCGCCGAGGCTCGCTCCCTGAACCATACCTACATCGGAACCGAACACCTCCTGTTGGGATTGTTGCGGGAGGGGGAAGGCGTTGCGGCCCAGGTGCTCCGGAATTTGAATGTGGATCCCGACACCACGCGGGTCGAGGTCATGAAAGAACTGGATCCGAATTACGAGCCCGGGGAGGACACTCCCGCGCCGGAACCGAAAAGCAAGACCCCGGCGGGTGACACCAAACCCAAGACTCCTGCTTTGAATGCGTTTGGACGGGATTTGACCGAACTGGCGCGCAAGGGCGGCCTGGATCCGATGATCGGCCGGGAATCCGAACTGGAGCGCTGTATCCAGATTCTGTGCCGCCGAACCAAGAACAATGCCGTTCTGCTGGGCGAGGCGGGCGTTGGAAAGACGGCGATTGTCGAGGGACTGGCCCAGGTGATCATCTCCGGACTGGTTCCTGATATCCTTCGCAATCGGCGGGTGATTGCCCTGGATCTTGCGCTGATGATTGCCGGCACCAAGTACCGCGGACAGTTCGAGGAGCGGATCAAGGCGGTGATGGAGGAGATCAAGCGGACCGGGAATGTCATTCTGTTTGTGGACGAAATCCACACCATCGTCGGGGCGGGCTCCGCCGAGGGAACGATGGATGCCTCGAATATCATTAAGCCGGCTTTGGCGCGCGGGGAGTTGCAGTGTATCGGCGCCACGACCTTGAACGAATACCGGAAGTATATTGAGAAAGACAGCGCCCTGGAGCGGCGCTTCCAGACCGTGAAGGTCGAGGAGCCCAGCGTGGAGGATGCAATCCGTATTCTCAAGGGGATCCGCCACAAGTACGAGGAGCATCACAACGTCAAGATCACCGATGATGCGGTGGATGCCGCCGCCCGGTTGACGGACCGGTATCTGTCCGGACGAAACTTGCCCGACAAGGCGATTGATACCCTTGACGAGGCCGGGGCTCGGGCGCGTATCCTGGCCACGACCCGTTCCCCGGAGCTACGCAAGAAGGAGCAGGCCATTGAAGCGATTCGCCTGGAGAAGGAAGTCGCCATCAAAGGTCAGGATTTTGAGGCCGCGGCCCGCCTTCGCGATCTCGAGAAACGGGAGCGCGAGACCCTCGAGGGGAATGTGAAAAAGTGGCAGGAGGCCGGAAAAAAGAAAAAAATTCGGGTGACCGAAGACGATGTGATGGCCGTTGTGTCGAAATGGACCGGAGTGCCCTTGAAGAAGATGGAAGGCAAGGAATTGGCGCGCTTGTTGAGCATGGAGACGGAGTTGGAGAAAACGGTCATCGGGCAGCAGGATGCCATTGTCACGATATCAAAGGCGTTGCGCAGATCGCGCGCCGACTTGAAGGATCCCCGGCGTCCCATTGGCTCGTTTGTCTTTCTGGGACCGACCGGTGTAGGAAAGACCCTGTTGGCGAAAACACTGGCTGAGTTCATGTTCGAGGGATCCAGCGCCCTGATTCAGCTCGACATGTCCGAATATATGGAAAAGTTCACCGTCTCCCGTCTGGTGGGTTCGCCGCCGGGCTATGTGGGGTATGACGAAGGCGGGCAACTGACTGAAAAGGTGCGGCGCCGTCCGTATTCGGTGGTGCTGTTTGATGAAATCGAGAAAGCGCATCCCGATGTCATGCACATGCTGCTCCAGATCATGGAGGAGGGACGCCTGACCGATAGTGCCGGTCGGCATGTGGATTTCCGGAACACGGTGATTATTCTGACGACCAACCTGGGTTCCGATTTTATCAGGAAGGGCGGGCTCGGGTTCACGGAATCGGGTCCGGCCATGGATTACGGAACCCTGAAGGCGCGGATGTTGGAGGAGGTTAAGCGGCTGTTCAAGCCGGAATTCCTGAACCGGATTGATGAGATTGTGGTCTTCCGCCAATTCGAGCGGCCAGAGATGGTTCGCATTCTGGAGTTGGAAGTGAGCAAGGTGAAGAGCCGTCTGGAGATGAAGGGAATCAAGCTGACCTTGACGCCTGAGGCGCAGGAATTCCTGTTAGAGAAGGGATTTGATCCGGCTATGGGAGCGCGGCCGCTGCGGCGGGCTGTGCAACGGTACCTGGAGGATCCGCTGGCTGAGGAAATTCTGAGGGGTGACTTCCGGGATGCCGGTAAGGTGAATGTGATCAAGGGCGATGGCGGTCTGGTCTTCAGTATTGCGGCGGGCAAGGTGAAGGCCTAGGTGAGCTGTGTTTGATTCGCTGACCACATCGTTGGAGTCGGTATTCAAAAAGCTTCGCGGCTACGGGCGGCTTTCGGAATCCAATATCCGTGACGCCATGCGCGAAGTCCGCATGGCTCTGCTTGAGGCCGATGTCAACTACGAGGTGGCCCGGGATTTTGTGGCCCGCGTGAGTGAGCAATGCGTCGGCGAGGAAGTCCTTCACAGCATAACACCCGGTCAGCAGGTGGTGAAACGGGTTCACGATGAACTGGTGACGCTGCTGGGCGGCCCGAAGAATCGCCGGTTGGAACTCAATCCGTTACCCGCGCCCGTCATGCTGGTGGGGCTGCACGGCTCGGGAAAAACAACCACGGCGGCCAAGCTGGCCTCACTCTGGAAGAAGGACGGAAAAAATGTCCTGCTGGTGGGGGCGGATATCCGGCGGCCTGCAGCCGTGGAACAATTGGGCGTTCTGGCCAAGCAGGTCGGCGTGGATATGCTGGCTCCGGAGCCTGGCGAAACCGTTCCTGCGCTGGGGCGGCGCGCGCTGGATCGGGCCCAGTTGACCGGGCGGGATGTGGTTCTATTTGATACCGGGGGCCGGTTCCAGATTGATGAGGAATTGATTCAGGAATTAAAGGATCTCCGGGAAACCGTTACATGCCGGAATACCGTTCTGGTGGTGGATGCGGCTATCGGGCAGGAATCGGTTCATGTGGCGGAGGGCTTCCACAAGGCACTGGAGCTTCGGGGCTTGATCCTGACAAAACTGGATGGAGACGCCCGTGGCGGTGCGGCGCTGTCGATCCAGTCGGTGACCGGGTGCCCGATTCTGTATACGGGCGTGGGGGAGAAAATCAGCGAATTGGAGCCGTTTTATCCCGAACGGATGGCGTCGCGGATTCTCGGGATGGGCGATATCATCAGCCTGGTTGAAAAGGCGCAGGAATCGGTTGACCTGGCGCAGATTGCGGGGATGGAGCAGAAGGTTCGAAAGAACCGGCTTGATCTAGAAGATTTCCTCGGGCAACTCACGATGCTGAAGAAAATGGGATCCATGGAGAGCCTGATTGAGATGATGCCAATGGGGGGGCAGGTCAAGGCCAAGCTCCGGGAGGCGGGCAAGGGACAGGATTTTGCGAAATCCACAAAACGGGCCGAGGCGATTATCCAGAGCATGACTCCACGGGAACGGCGTCGGCCGGAGATTCTGAACGCCAGCCGGAAACGGCGGATCGCCGCGGGAAGCGGAACCCAGGTTCAGGATGTGAATGAACTGCTCAAGCAGTTCGATCAGACGCGCCAGATGGCAAAACGGATGGGGAGTATGCAAAAGAGGTTGCGTCCCCGATGAGAATGTGACATATTGCGCGGCTTTTGAGTCTTGGCGCCGGAACCCTTTTGGGGTTTCGGGACGTGGTTTTGATTGAGGGAGGCATTGAATGGCAGTTAAAATTAGAATGACCCGTACGGGCGCAAACAAAGATATCAGCTACCGCGTGGTGGCGACGGATAGCCGTTCTCCCCGTGACGGGAAGAACCTGGAAATCGTGGGATGGTATGATCCCAAGAAAAAAGGGATTAATTTCGGCTTGAAGATGGATCGTATTGACCATTGGATCAGCAAGGGCGCCCTGGTGAGTGATACGGTGAAGAGCCTGATCAAGAAAAACCGGGCGGCAGCCAAAGCAACCGCATGAAGGACTTTGTGATGTTCATCGCCCGTGCGATGGCCGAGCATCCCGATGAAGTCGTGGTGACGGAAGTGACGGGCAGGCAGACGACGATTCTGGAGCTGCGTTGTCATCCCAAGGATGTCGGGCGCCTGATCGGGCGAAGCGGGAAAACGATTTCCGCGCTTCGAACCCTGGTCAGTAATTATGCGTCCCAGAAGGGGTGCCGGACGGTTCTGGAACTGGCGGAATAACGCCATGGATTCGCCGTTGAGGATTGATGTGATCACCCTTTTCCCGGGGATGCTGAAAGGCTTTCTGGAGGAGAGTATCCTCAAGCGGGCCGTGCAAAAGGGTGCGGTTGTTTTTAATACGGTGGAGTTGAGGCGGTTTACCACGGATCGGCACCAGACGACGGATGATCGTCCGTTCGGAGGCGGGCCGGGAATGGTGATGAAGCCTGAGCCTCTTTTCGAGGCGGTGGAGTCGGTTCGGACGCCCGGAGCGCGGGTGATTCTGATGACCCCCCAGGGACGGCCGTTCGTTCAGGCGGAGGCGGTCGGGCTTTCGAAAGTCCGGCATTTGATCTTTATATGTGGACATTATGAGGGCGTGGATGAGCGGGTTCGGACGCACCTCGCGACGGATGAGATTTCGATCGGGGACTATGTTCTGACGAACGGGGTTCTGCCGGCGGCGGTGGTGATCGATGCCGTGGTTCGGTTGGTGCCCGGAGTGTTGGGAAACGATGAGACCATCCGTGAAGAATCGTTTACGGACGGGGTGTTGGAGTATCCTCAATACACGAGACCGCGGGAGTTCAGGGGATTGGACGTTCCCGGAATTCTGGTGTCAGGGGATCATGAGGAAATAGCCCGGTGGCGGAAAGAACAGTCGGAGCACCGGACGAAGGAAAAAAGACCAGACTTGTTGAGAATGAGGGAACTATGATTGCTAAAGCATTGGCCATGATTCACAAAGAGAACCTGCGCAAGGAAGCATTGCCTTCTTTTCGCGTCGGCGACACCGTCAAACTTGAGGTTAAAATTCGCGAAGGCGGCAAAGAGCGCATTCAGGCGTTTACCGGCGCGGTAATTGCCCGTGATGGGACGGGTGCCACCGAGACCTTTACCGTGCGCCGTATTTCGCACGGCGTCGGGGTGGAGCGTATTTTCCCGGTTAATTCCCCCAATCTGGCCAGCCTTGAGGTTGAAAGCTCCGGTCAGAACCGGCGCGCCAAGCTCTATTACTTGCGCGACCGCGTGGGTAAGAGCGCCAAGTTGCGCGCGAAGAACAAGACCGAAGCGTAAGGGATTCCCTTGCTTCAATTTGAACGTCAGGCCTGGGAAAGCGGTGTGGTCCGGCTGGCGGGAGTGGATGAAGCCGGCAGGGGCCCCCTTGCCGGGCCGGTTGTGGCGGCGGCACTTGTTTTTGACCGAGCCTTCCTGGAGGCTGAGCTGTATGGTCGCCTTCAGGCTATCAATGATTCCAAAACGCTCACCGAATTTCAGCGTGAGGAGAGTTATTCTCTGTTGACGGGTTCCTGCCCCTGTGTGTTTGGCGTGGGGGTTGCGGATGTGTCGGAGATCGATCACCTCAATATTCTTCGTGCCACCCATCTGGCGATGGCGCGTGCTCTCCAGGCCTTGTCGCCGTTGCCTGATTTTGTTCTGGTGGATGGACTTCCCGTGCCGGGGCTTCCCTGTCCCTCGCGAGCCATTGTGGGGGGAGATGGCCGTTCGCTCAGCATTGCGGCGGCCAGTATTATTGCCAAGGTGACCCGGGATCGGATGATGATGGAACTGGACGGCCTGTATCCCGGGTATCAATTTGCCCGCCACAAGGGGTATGGCACCAAAGTTCACATGGAGTCGCTTTATAAACTCGGCCCCTGTCCTGCCCATCGCCGTTCATTCCGTCCCGTTCAGGAAGCCATGCGTGTGAGTGGGTGAAGGGCGCATATGACCTCCATAGGGGCGAAAACACTTCATAATCGTAATCGTAATCTTAATCGTAATCCTGATCTTGCTTTAACGCTCCGGCCCCCTCTACAGTGTTACTCATGAATACAAGTTTTGATCATGAAAAGTTGAGCGTATACCAGGAGTCGATCAAGTTTGTCGTTTGGTCAGATGAAATTCTCGAAACGCTTCCAAAGAATCTAGCGGTACACGGTCAGCTTGACCGGGCCGCTACGTCCATTTCCCTCAACATTGCTGAAGGGAATGGGAAATATACAGCCGCTGATCGATGCCGGTTCTTCGATATCGCTCGTGGTTCGGCGCTGGAATGTGCAGCGTGTTTGGATGTGCTTGTAGCTAAAAAAAGGCTTGCTGAGGCCGGCCCGGGTAAAGCGATTCTGGTTCGAATTGTTTCCATGTTGGTAGGATTAATCAGGAGCACGTCGCCTGATCGTGTTCATGAAGATAGGGGCTCCTACGTAACGCGAAACGAAAAATCGGATTAAGATTACGATTAAGATTACGATTACGACAAACCCCTACGGAGCTCATATGCGCCCGTGGGTGAAAAAGTGTCGGGTGAACTATTGACGCATATCGGGGGATGGTATAGGCTTCAATGGATAGAGCCATTGCAAGTTGCTGGCTGGGATGTAACAGGTCACTAAAAAGGAGAACAGGATGAGCAAGTTTTTCCGCAAGGTAAAGGGTTTCACGCTGATCGAGTTGTTGGTCGTAATCGCGATTATCGGCATCCTGGCAGGCTTGCTGACACCCGCCCTCGCTGGCGCCCGTGAAAAAGCACG
>CAMDCX010000066.1 GCA_945890715.1 PVC group bacterium
GCGCTCCAGTCGGTCGCTCATGCGGTCTTCCGTGGCAACGCCCCAGCCTTCCATGAAAGAATCGCCGAGGACAACCACTCGGTTTTTCCCCGAAGCTGATTTATTGCGCTCCCGATCCCGCATGCCCCAGGCATTGGCGTGATAGGTCAAGGTTGTGTCGGGCGAGACATGCTTGAACGAGGAATGAGGATCGTGCCAGACCCCGAACCAGGGATTGCTGTCAGCCCAGAACCGGGAACCGATATTGCTCAGGCAGTAGGCAGGCTTTCCAATTTTCAATTTGCCGGTGCTGCAAAGCCAGCCCAGTCCGGCCTCCAACATAACGAAGGTTAAGAGGGCGCTGATGCTTAATCGCAACAGGAGTTTTCCGAAAGTTTTCATGGTTGAGTCTCCGAATGTTTCACCACAAACCAGTCCCCATTCCGCTCGTAAAGATCATACCAGATCTGATTCCTGTCGCGCACTTGATGGCGCAGGGTGGAGTTCTTGGCAATATCGACGGCATTGAGATCCTGATTAAAAAAGTAATTTCCGACCTTATTGACCTCGGCGTAGCGCCAACGCTCATCGGGCCCCGGGGAGGGCGGAGAGACTTCGGCGTGGTTCAGTCGGGTCGGGTGAACGGGGGTAAAGCACAGGTGATAGATGTAACCCTGCAACATGCGGGGAAAATGCGCGGAACGGACGTCGGGTTGACGGGCGAGATAACGCATGACATCCGGCACACCCTGCTGGAGGTATTCCTTAAAGAAGAGATCATTTCTGGCGAGGCCCTTGAAGGTCTTGACGGTGGACTGTCCGAGATAGAAGGCGAGCAGAATCACGAACACCGGGGCGGCGATGCGGAGCGGAATGCGACGGAGCAGATACCAGACTGTGGCGCATCCCAGTGAGGTGATGAGGAGAACCTGGGTTAGCAGGTGAGTCATCCGGGCCGTGTACATTTTCTGCGTAAAGAGTGCACCCACGATCGGGGCGAGCAGGAAGCCCGCCAGCATCCAGAGGGCGGCGCGGCGCCAGTGGCGGATATCATCCGGGGTTATTGGCCGGCCTAGCAAAGAAAGCAGACGGCGGGGGATGAAGATGGCGGCCAGGAGGGTGGCCAATCCGAGCCCATAGAAAGGGGCGAGGCTGTGCGGGATGTGAGACACACCGGGAATCTGGTGGAGCGCCAGCATGGGTGGGGCATGGAAGAGATACTGGAAGGACTGGTAATCCCAGTAGTTATGCCAGAAATTCCTCAGGATGTGGTCGGCAAAGACAATGCATTCATTCTGCAGGCGTCCGGCCGTGGCGGGATCGTGGGCGCGCGTGAGGATGGCAAGAAGCATGAAGGCGGAATACACGCCGCCCGCCACGAAAATTCGAGGCCAGTTTGTTTTGCTCCACAGGAGGAGGCCGACCCCGATCATCAGGGGGGCAAAGAAATACTGCGACAGGTATTGATGGGTCCAGAGAAAGAAAATGAAGCCGGTCAGGATAGCCGAGCCATAAACGCGGATCCGGTGATTTTGACCGGTCAAGAGGCGGATCATCAGGCACATGCCTGCGATTTGGTAGAAGGTGACGAAGCCGGGGCTGACGGCCCAGCGTGAGAAATAGATATTCCACGGGGATACGGCGAGCAGGGTGGCGGCAAAGAGTCCGGCGGCGCGACTTCTGAAAAGATGGAACAGCAGAAGGCCGATGAGGGGAATGGCGGCCACATTCAGCAGGGCGCAGGGTAGCCGGGTGGCGAACTCGGTGGGGCCGAACAGCACGACGAAGGGCATCGTGAGATAGGAAGGAAGCGTGGAAGGGGAATCTCCGAACTGACGTGAGTTCAGGGGCCAGCGGTCGCCATGGTGCTCCGCGCCCGTGGTGAGGAGACTCCAGGCGTCATACAGGTTAATGGCTTCGTCCTGACCATAGCCGCCGGGATACTCGCCGAGTTTGATCAAACGCAGTCCTGCGCCCAGCAGGGTGATCAACGCCAGCGCAATGAAGAATCCATTGGCTCGGCGGGAAAAGAAACCCCATAAGGAAAGCAGTGACATCATAGTTTAACGCCTCACAATATCTTGATTGAGCCGGGTAGATGAACTCCCTGTTTTATAACGGGCAGAGAGGAAGCTGGTTTCAGCCGCTTCTGATGATGTTTCATATCAACGAGTCCAATAACAATCTTGTAGTCACCCGGGGAAGCGGTGCTTGGGATGGTCAGGCGTCGGACATAGGAGAATACTTCTTCAAACGGCTGATAGGAAAGAATTTCAGCGGGGACGTCGTTCAGTAAACTATGGTCATCCTGGAATCGTTCCTTTCCTTTCTGGAAATTCACAAAGGCGGCATATCGTTCCGGATCTGCGGGGCGGGGGTATTTCCAGAAGTAGGTGACCTCGACAGTCTGGCCGGGAGCCACGATAGTGGTGGAAAGCGTAACGCCGACCAGTGTGACGCCCCCGGGGAAAACGGCATGCCCGTCCAGAGCGGGATGGGTTTGTTCCGCGAGAATCAGTTGTTGTGTGGCGCGGTTCGTGGAGGGGCCGCCACGCTGCAGGGCCTCCACGAGAGCCTGACGGGCGGGTTGGTGTTGTGGATAAAGTGACACGGCTTTTTCAAGCCTCTCAATCAAGGCCGGAGAAGTGAGCTGTTGTTTTTCAGCCATGGTTTTTTGGAACAGTCTGTGTGCCTGGATTTTCCGGTTCAACCCGGTATCGTTTATGAAACAGCCCCTCTCAGTCCAGGACATCGGAGCGCTCAGAACCCTGTCAATTTCGTTGGTTGTTTTAGGCACGACCATCAGAATCATGGATTCCAGAGATCGCTCTGTCCAATGTTGGCCGGCATGCTCCAGCACCAACCGGCACCGGGGGGCATCCCGGGACTCCACTAACAATCCGGTTGTTTCCTCAAAAGTCAGTGTGGCCGGTTTACTGGAATCCCGGACGGGCAAATTTTGGACTGACCGGGAGAGGGAGGAGGGGGCGTTAAGGGTGAGTCGGCGTGACTCGCGACAAGCCAGGCGTTCCGTAACCCAGCGCGGTCCGGAAAAAGAGTGCACCTTTTCTTGATCCAGCATGGCCAGACAGTCATCGATGGAGGGTAACTGGCGCGTGACATGGGGAGCCTGTTTTAAAAACAAAACCTCATCCACGTGGACAAGGAGAGGGTCTGAATCGGGGAATTGTACCGTGATTCTGAGTCGGTTCACCCCGCCTGTGGGGCTGGTGAAGCGGACTTCCGGGAGACCCTGAACGCCTTCCCATTTCAGGAATGGTCCCGACCAGAAATAGCTGCTGAAATTCATTCGGGGTAGGAGTGACTGCCACTGGGTGTCTCCGGGTGCCATGCCTTCGATGGACAGACTCGCAGGGGTGCTTTCCTTCGCGCTAAACAGTCTTAATCCACACAGGGATTGTGGCTCACGGAACTCGAAGGTGAGTGCGGCGGCGGCCCCGGCCTTGAGCCTTGTTCCCCAGCCGGTGTTGAGGTCCATATCGGTCAGGGAGTTTTCAGGTAAGATTTTCTGGTGATCCCGGACCTGGCTGACGACGGCGGTGTCCATGTAATCCCAGTCATCGGAGGGGGGGGTCAGGGCGTAGTCGACATGGACGGTGGACGCATCAGGCGCCTGGAACATGATGGCCGAAAACCGCAGAGATCGCCATTGGGCCGCCGTCAGTCGCGCAGCGTCAAAATCAAGCTCCTGGCTTTGGGTGCCGGAGTAGGCCAGAAACTCATGAAACTTCTCGTAATTGTTCAAGATGGCAGGGCGGGCTGACAATTCCCAACGCCGCTCATAGGGGGCATATCGTTCCCAGGCTGGATCGACCACGCATAGTTTTTCGCCGGATAAAAAATTTAGCCAATGCCAGAATGAATAAGCGCCCACGAGGGTGCCGTCGCACAGGGGGCTCACGGTGGCGGCAATCCGATTCGATTCCTGTTGACCGGCTATCCGCATCCGGCTCATTTCAGCGATTGGAGCCAGATGGACTCCGGCGAGAATGACGGTGAGGGTCCAGCCGGATACCAGCCATTTTTTTTGGATTAACCAGCCCGCCACGCACCCCCACATCACGGCAATGGCGGGAAGCAGGGGGAGGTAATAGCGCTGGTTGTTTTCGATAAAAACATATTTCGAGGTGACACTCACCGAGAGGAGGGCCAACACCACCAGCGGGGCGGCGAGTTTGAAGAGAAACGGCCCGCCGCCTTTCTGTGATAGGGAATCCCGGATCAGAAGAACGAAGAAAGCCGTGGCTGCGACCAGTCCCAGTCCCAGAAACAGAAACCTGCCGACGTTTCCCGCAGCCGCATAATCCAGGGCGTTTAAAAGCGAGCTTCCAAAGGCGACGATCCCTTCACTGGCAGACATGGCTCCAAGGTTTCCGGCAAATGCAAAGGTCGCCCAGGAATGTGTGGCATTCCAGATCCACCAGGGGGCACTGCCGATGAAAAAGAAAGGCAGTGCCAGCCGCAGTCCGTTTCCGATCAAAGGTTTCGAAACTCCCACGAGCAGAATGATGCAGGCGGTGATCAGAAAAACAATCATCAACTGGCTGGACCACCAGCCTATGCCACCGGCCAGGCCCAGACCCATATAGGCGGCGGGACTGACCTTTAAACCGGTCTTCAGACGGGTCACAATTCGACATGCCAGATACACCACGATGAGTCCGCAATTCAGCATGGTCATGTACCCACCACAGGGTGCCACGGAATAATGGAGGTAGGCATCGGAACCCGCGAGGCTGATCAACAGAGCCACGAGGCCTGCATGGCGACCGCCAGCTTCACGGGCCCATAAATAGATCAGAGGGAGCGTCAGTCCTCCGATCAGCGTGGTGCCCAGAAATGTCGTAAACAGGGATACTCCCATGACTTTGCTCAGGAGAGCCGTCAGGGCGGGTTCCAGTGTGCCCATGTACATCTGGCCGTAGAAAAAAACCGGGAAATCCGTTCCTTCGGCGATATGCTTAACCATCAATGCGACCAGACTGTAATCGGAATCGGGCAGGGTGTGAATCTGCCAGGCTTTAACGATCCGCAGTCCCAGACCCGCGAGGACAAGGGCGGCGATCAGGAATCCCCACCAGAGTCGGGGATTGCTGAACCGTTGATGGCGAGTTGTGATCATAAGTATAGGGGGGGGTTATACACCATCGGGAAAGGGATAAACAAGGCCAACCCTTCCGTTTCTTGTTTGAAAAGGTTGTTTTTGGTTGAATTTTGTGACAAACAGAATGGCTCAAAACATGACAACGACACCTCAAATTCGTGGAGTTTCCAGCCGATGGTTTTTCTGGGGGCTTGGCGTGAGTGTGGCCCTTGCGGTGGGCCTTCGCCTGGCGCTGTTCCTCGCGGGGTGTCAGTTCATGGACGCCTTTGACGACGAATGCATCATGGCGCTCCAGGCGATGCAGATTGCCGCGGGGGATTTTTCGCTTTTCATGCTGGGTCAGCCGTATGTCTTTCCCCTCGAGGCGTACCTGATGGCGCCGTTTGTGGATGTCCTGCCCCGCACGGCTTTCGGTGCCCGTATCATGGCGTTCGGTTTCGGATTGACGACACTCGGGTTGGCGTGGCTGGCTCTGCTGCGTTGTGGACGCCTGCGTGAGACCTGGCCGGGTGCGCTTCTGCTTTTGTTCGGCTCCTCCTTTCTCCTGATTCTCCAAGGCGGCTGCGCCCTACCGGGATATCCGACCCTGATGGTTCTCTGTTGTCTGACCTCCTGGTTGGTTCTCCGCTTTACGGAGAAGAAATCAGAGTCCGTGGGTTGGCTGTTTCTGGCAGGGGGCTCGGCGGGCCTGGCGTGTAGCGGGTTTTTCCTGGCGTTACCGGTTCTTGTAGCAGGCGGGGTCATGCTGGGGAGTTGTCGCCCTTGGCGGGTCGCCGTTCGGGCGGTGGGGGTCTATTCCATCGGCGCCGCAGTGGGCTTGATTCCGTATTTTCTGGCCCGCCTGCTCCATGGAGATGCGCCGGGCGTTGTGACGGGAATCGTCTCCTGGCAGGAAGCGCTGGGCAGGCTGATCGGGTATCTGCCTCTGACGTTGTCCAATGCCATGGGGATCGGGTGCCCCGTTGTTCCGGGAAGCGCGACCCGGATTCTGCATCACGGGGATAGTGCGAGGGTGGCGGGGGTGACCCTTCTGGTTCTCCTCCTGATCGGAACCGTCGTGGGGTGTCTCCGATGGCGACAGAGACACTGGAAGGCCCTTCCGCCCCTGCTCTACTTTGTAGCCATCGCCTGGGGATGCCTGGTCTTGTTCCTGTTCGGGGCGCGAACGAACTCGCATGCCTATCGGTATTTGACGCCGATGGTCATGAGTTTTCCCTTTGTGGTGGCTTGCCTTTATCAGGCCTCAACAGGGTGGTGGCGCAGGGGGCTCGCGGGGCTCGCCATTCTTCTGGCCGTGTTCAATGCGTATACCACGGTCCTGCTGATCCGGCATTGGGCGCGCCCGGACTTTTCCCGGGAATTGGGATCGCATGATCTGCGTCCTGTTCTCGACTACTTGCGCCAGCGCCAGATCACCCATGCCTATGCCAGCTATGCGGATGCCTATCGGATCACGTTTAAGACGGACCGTCACATTGTCTGTGCCCAACCCTATAACGAACGTTTCCCGGGGTGGCCTTTACCGTTTATCCGGGAGGTGGATGCGACCACTCCTGTGGCTTATATTCTGGCGGACGGAGGACGATTCTCCCCGGAGCAATTCGAGCTGGATCTCGCTTCGGCCAGTATGGGGGCAACCCGAACCCGTTTGGGTGTGTATCAGGTGTTCACGGATTTTATTCCCAAAACCCGGGTGATTCAGGGGCCGTTCCTACCTCTCTCAGCCATGAAGGCGGAGGCCAGCCACGCCCCCCAATTGGCGCATCACATGGTGGATGACTCTTCTCAATTCTGGCGTTGTGCTGGATTTTTGCAAATGACCGGCATGTGGGTGTCGGTAACCTGGGACAAGCCCGTCGAGATTCGCGGGGTGGTGGTGTCCCACGGATCCTCGGGCGGCGACTTCCCGGAAGCGGTGGCTGTGTTCGTTCGGGAGGCTGGAACGAACTGGATCCAGGTGGCCACCAACATGCCTGCCCTTCCGCTCCCGTTTTCGATCGTCAGTGGCCATCCCTCCTATAGTGATATTTCGGTGCAGTTCGTATTTCCAGAACCCCGGCTCGCCTGCGGCGTGAAGGTGGAGATTTCCCGTCCGAGACTCTCGCGAGCCTGGACGATTTCCGCGTTGAAGGTGTGGAGGGGTGAATGAGTGTTATCGGAATCGTGTTATGACTAAGCATACCGTACAGAACATGAAAAAGTGGGGTTGGCCGCTAGTGATCGTGGGGGTCATTGGCCTTGGGCTTGCCGTGAGAATCATGATGGCCTGGGCCATGCGCTATTCGGCCAACGGGGATTTCGGGATTGTTGCCCTGATGGCGCGACACATGGCCAATGGGATTGATTTCCCCGTGTTTTTCTATGGCCAGCCCTATATGGGGGGGCTTGAACCCCTGGTCTCCGCCCTGATGAGTTTTCTCCTCAAGGGGGACAGTACGGCGTTCCCCATCAATTTAGGCACGGCGCTAGTGGGAGCCTGCCTGCTCCCGGTGGTGTATGGCTTTTCCCGGGATGCCGGGAGTCGACGGGCCGGACTGATTGCAATGCTCTATTGCGTGGTGGGATCCGATACGCTTCTTCATTATTCCGTGGTGCCGCGCGGCGGCTACATGGTCATGATGGTGGGCGGATTGCTGGCGCTCTGGTTGACCTGCCGCGTAGTGACGCTTGAACACCAGGGGGGACAGCCCTCGAAGGGTGCATTTTGGTTGATTGGTCTGGCGGCGGGAATTGCCTGGTGGGCGACTCAACTCGTGACGGTTTTTCTTCTGGTGGCCGGGCTGATTGTATTTGCCGGCTGGCGTTGGAGATTGATCCGGCGGAGCGCGGTGCCCGTGACTCTTGGATTTTTCATCGGGAGCCTGCCGTGGTGGTGGTGGAATGCGACGCATCAATGGGGTTCGTTTGATTTCGGATCCTCGTTCGGGAAGGTGAGGTTCCGGGACGGGTTCGAAAGTTTCCGGAGCTTATTCCTGTCCATTGTGGAAATGTCGCCGGAGACATGGGGTGGGGTGGCGCGGCTGGCGATGTTGGGGGCGCTGGCGGCCGGGTTTATCTGGATTCTGGTCAGGGATAAACTCCGGGGCGGTGAGAAGAAAACCTTTTATTTCCGACTGGCCGTTCCCCTTCTGATTGTGGTGATGGTTTTACTCTACAGCACCTCTCAGTATGTGAGGGCGCATGCCAGTCGCTACCTGCTTCCGGTGGTTCCCGCCCTGGCGGTGATGATCGGGGTGGCGTGTGATCGACTTCTCCAGCGGTTCCGTTTTCCGTGGGGATGGATCGTCGCGGGCCTGGTTCTTCCGAGCCAGATCCTTGTGATGCCCCGGATGTTTGATGGTGTTTCCGGGGATCGGGCGCGTTGGGCTCTGGCCGAGCGGCTGGAGCATGAAGTGGCGCCCGCGTGTGAGGGGGTTTTCCTGGCCGACTATTATGCCTACCACTGGCTTAACTATGTGTCGCAGGAAAAATTGTGCGTGGCCGAGCTTCCGATGGAACGGTATGTCCCCTATGCCCGCCGGGCGGAGGTGGCGGAGCGGCCTGCCTACCTGGATAATTTTTTCAATATTCAAGCCTTTCTGACGGCAACGCGAAGTCCGCACCAGACGGTGGACGTCAATGGAGTGTCGGTCGTGTACGGAGCCGTTCCGCCGCCGGAGGAGTGGCGGTATATAGCCTCGAGTCCCGGGGTGACTCTGGCAGAATCCTGGAGCGGAGTTGTTTCTCCTCAATCGATACGGAGTCTTGAGTTTTCTCTTTCCCATCCGGTGTTACTCGCCGGGCTTCGGCTGCACAGTTTTTCCGGGCGATATCCGGGTCTGATTTCGATCGAGGGGCGGTTGGATCCCCGGGCGCCCTGGGTTTCCCTGTTGCCGCCCACGGTGACGACGCGCTATTTCTGGTCGGGTTCCTTTGTCGCTCTTCAGGGAATTCAGTACTTTCAGGAATTCCGGGTCAATGCGCCAACGGGCGGGGTGAGTGAAGTGCGATTGACATTCCATAATCTCGGGAAAAATGAAGAGGCAATCCGGCTCAATGAGGTGCTGTTTATGGAACAGGCCCCGCGTCCGGTTGAAAATCCTCCCTCGGTCGACCGCTGTGTGGAATATCTGAGAGGGCGCAAGGTCCGGCAGGTCTATGCTCCGCGCTGGTTGGCCGACCGGATTGCCGGGAGGGTGCCTCCCGGGGAGATGAACGTGCGGGTGCCGACCTTGCTCACGCGGCGATGGGACGACCTTCCTCTTCAGGACTCCACGAATCCGTATACGTTGGTTTTTCGGGAGACGACCGGGTTATTCATGGATGAACGGGATGCGCCACGAAGCCGGGAGGTGTTGCGTGCCGCCGGGGTGGACTGGGCCGAAAGCCGGATTGGATCGTTGAGTCTGTTCGTGGTTCAGGCTCCCGAAAAGGCCTCTGTTTCGAAGCCGAAAATTCATGTGTTCTGGACGGAGCAGGGCTGTTTTTCCGTTCCTGCAAATGAAGTGAAGCAGGTGCCTCCAGCGGCGGTGCCCGCCAGGATCCGTTTCGAAAACAGGCTTGAACTGGCAGGACTGTCCTTCGGGGGTGAGGGGAATCGGATCGGTGTTAAAAGTGGGAAGAGTTTATCGATGAGCTATTTTTGGAAGTGTCCGCTGGAAGTGGATCTGACCCGG
>CAMDCX010000067.1 GCA_945890715.1 PVC group bacterium
TATTAATAAAAGCAACAAAAAAAACGCCTGCGACAACATTTTTTTGCCGCAGGCGCATCCCTGCACCCCTTAAACCCGCTTATCGCCCGCTATCCAGCCTCGCCCACAGGCTCAAAGGTGCGACAATTCCGGTTTTCTGAACTCCTGTAAGGAAGGAACTAGAACTTGAGGTTGGCCTTGAACAGGCGTTGCTCCAACTCGGCGATAACGCGGTCGTCATCCTGCTTATCCTTCGACTCAAAGGTGGCCGAGAAGCGTAGGAAGGAGCCCACATCATCCCACGGTACCGTCGAAATCAAGCATTCTCGGATCAGATACTGCGAGGCGTCCTCCGCCGTGTTGAAAACCGTGCTCCCCGCCCCCTTCGGCGCGGGAACATACAGGTAAAAGGTGCCGCCGGGCATCTTGGCCTTGAACCCGACCCTCTTGAGCACCTTCACCAGCTTTTTCAATCGCCGCTCATAATGCTTCTTGATCTTGTCCGCCAGCGCCTTGTCAGCCACGCCCGCACAAGCCGCCAGCTGGATGGCCTTGAACTGGCCCGAATCCACATTGTCCTTCACCTCGGCATACGCCTGCACCAGACGCGGCGCGCCAGCCACAAAACCCAGGCGCCAGCCTGTCATGTTGTAACTCTTGCTCATGGAGTGTAATTCAAGCGCCACCTCCCGTCCGCCGGGCCGGCTGAGGATGGACAACGGCTGGCCATACACGAGCGTCGCATAGGCCGCATCCTGCACGATGAGGAGGTTGTGCTTTTTCGCAAACGCGATCAACGCGTCGAACAACGCTTCCGTCGGCGCCGCGCCGGTCGGGTTGTTGGGGTAGTTGACGTAGAACAATTTGGCCCGGGCGAGAACGGCGGGATCAATGGCGTCAAGATCGGGATAGAACTTGTTCTCGCGTTTCAGGGGAACCTTGACCACTTCCCCGCCGAGATAACGGGTATGGGTGGCGAGAACGGGATAACCGGGCACGGTCACCAGGGCGACATCCCCGGGATTGATGAAGCACAACGGCATCATCGCCAGGGCCGGCTTGGAGCCGATGCTGTGGCAGATCTCGGTATCGGGATTCAGGTCGGTGACCCCGAAGAATTTGGCCATGTATTCGGCGGCGGCCACCTTGAATTCGCGAATACCATTATCGGCATAGCCCCGGTTGGCAGGATCGTCCACGGCCAGTTTCAGGGCCTTGCGGATCGGCTTGGGAGCAATCTGGTCGGGCTCACCGACGCCGAAATCGAGCAGTTCGATGCCGGGTCGGGCCGTCCGGGCCGCCGCCTTGGCGCGCTTGATCTTCTCGAACTTATAAATCTCGTTGGTGGTTCCAAATTTCGCCCCGCCAATTCGCTCCGCAAACAACGTCTGCACATCCATGGTCAAATCTCCTTGTTGAAAAGGCCAGCAGGGTACCCCGTCAGCCTCCCGAAATCAAGAAAAGCAGAAGAATTTCACCACCCGCTTCGCTGGAGGATGCGGAGAAAAGAGAGAGAGAGGGGGTGGGGGGGAGAAAATGTTGCGGCATTTGTCACGCCGGGAAATACCCTGCGCGAAAAATGCCGCAACACCGTTTCCCAGGGGGGGATAGGAGAAGGTTTTAATTGAGCGAATCACAACTCGGCTTTTTCTTCACGAGGGTGTTGCGTGATTTTCACTAATGGGGTACTCGCCATTAGTGAAAATCACGCAACATTTTCTTCCTCTCCCCTGTTCCCCTCCGCCTCCTCCAGCGAAGCGGGTGGTGAAAATCTTCTCTTACGCCTTGTGCAGGGTGCTGTGGCGGTGGCCGTAGAGGAAATAGATGCCGAGGCCGAGGGCCATCCAGAGAATGAGACGAAGCCAGGTGTCAAACGGAAGCGCCACCATCTGGGCGCCAGCCAGGAGCATTCCCATCAGGGGCACAAAAGGCACCCACGGGGTTCGAAACGGCCGCTGGGCATCGGGCTTCGTACGCCGCATCACCCACACCCCCGCACAGACCATCACAAACGCCAGCAGCGCGCCAATGGACACCAGCTCGCCCAGAAACCCAATGGGGAAAATCGCCGCCATAAGGAGCGATACCCCGCCGGTAATCGTCGTTGCCAACCACGGCGTCTTATACCGGGCATGAATCGCGCCGAATTTCGCAGGCAACAAACCGTCCCGCGACATCGAATAGAAAATCCGGGATTGTCCCAGCATCAGTACCAGGATCACCGAGCTCAGTCCGGCGATGGCGCCCATCTTGACCAGCGGCCGGAGCCACGCCAGTGCCGGGCCCACCGCATCAATCCCGACCGCCATCGGGTGCGGGACATTCAACTGCGTATAGGGCACAAGTCCCGTCAGCACCACTGCCACCGCCACATAGAGAACCGCACAGACCGCCAGCGAGATCAGAATGCCGAGGGGCACATCGCGCTGGGGACGCCGAGCCTCCTGCGCCGCCGTGGAGACGGCATCGAACCCGATATAGGCAAAAAACACCACCGCCGCACCACGCATCATCCCGCTCCACCCGTATTCCCCGAATACCCCCGTGTTCGGCGGAATGAAGGGCGTCAGGTTTTCGAGTTTGATGTAGCGCATGCCCAGAAAAATGAAGAGCAGAATAACCGTGACCTTGATGATGACGATCCCGTTATTGAAGTTCGCCGATTCCCGGATTCCCAGCACCAGCAGCGCGGTTACCACCGCAACGATCAACATGGCAGGCAGGTTGAACCAGGCGCCCGTCAGGTGAAGCCCGGCCTGGGGCGTGTAGGAAAACGGCGCGTTGACCAGCGCCGGGGGCAGCGTGACGCCGCAGTCCTGAAGAAAGCTCACAACATAGCCCGACCAGCCGACCGCCACCGTGGCGGCCCCAAAAAGATACTCCAGAATCAGATCCCAGCCGATAATCCAGGCAAAAACCTCACCCAGCGTCGCGTAGGAATACGTGTAGGCGCTCCCTGAGGCGGGAATCATGGAGGCGAACTCACTGTAACACAACCCGGCAAAGGCGCAGGCAAGTCCGGAGATGAGAAAGGAGAGGGCAATGGCCGGCCCGGCATAGTTGGCCGCCGCCTGCCCGGTAAGCACAAAGATTCCGGCGCCGATAACGCCACCGATTCCGAGCAGGGTCAGATGCCACGGTCCCAGCACCCGATGCATCTGGTGCTCCGCCTTCTCCACATCCTCCATAATCTGCTCATGGGATTTCGTTCTAAAAAATCGCTTCATACTTCATCCTTCATCATTTCCCCTCAACAGGCTCGAGAACCCAGCGTTTGTTGTACCAGAACCATTGCTCGGGTTCAGCCATGATGGCGGCCGAAATGATGTCCATCACCGTCTGGCTCATCCGCTGGATATCGGCGTGTTTGTCAGCGGCGGGATCAGCCTCGACGGGAGCGTAAATCCGCCCCACATGCCGGGTCCATCCCACACGCGTGACAATGATCGGAAAAATCGGCACTCCGGCATGCCGGGCAAACATCGCCATCCCCCCGCCAATGTTGGCTTCCTTCCCCAAAAACCGCACTTTCACCGCCTCGGTCCGCATCCGCACATCGGGAAGCAGCGCCAGCATCTCGCCCTGCTTCAATCGGCTGATAATCTGCTTCAAGGTTGAGGCCCCGCGCATCAGGATCGGCATGCCCGACCGGGCCCGGGTGGAATTGAGATAGTGATCGAACAGCGGGTTACGTTGCTTACCCGCCACCGAAAAAAACGGGGTTCCCCGGAGAATCATGGAGCGCCCCGGCAACTCCCACGCGCCCATATGGGGAACGGCAAAAATCGCACCACGCCCCCTCGCCCTGTAGGTCTCGGCCACCCGCTGAATTTCGCCATAATCCGCAATCCGCGAAAGCGTCTCGAGCGTGATGGTCGGCGTCCGCATGATGTCCACCGCCGTGAACATCAGGTTGCGGAGCGACAGCCATGCAATACGTCGCACCCCGCAATCATCAAACCGGTCGCCAAACACCTCGCGAATGCGCCGCTCCGCCTCCCCGCGGCGGAATCGTCCAATATAAAACGCAATCCAGGCCACCCCATACCCCACGGCCAGCGCCGCCCGGTACGGCAGAAGCGTCACCATCCCGGCGACCGCCCTCAGCCCCGCATACTCCACCAGATGTTTCACACGATATTTCATAAAGGGGCCTACTATACCGAAAAGAAAAAGATTTACCACGGAGGAAACGGAGGCGTGAGAGAGAGCAGGCGGAAGAGAATGTTGCGGCATTTTTCACGCAGGGAAATACCCTGCATGAAAAATGCCGCAACACCGCTCCTGAAGGGGGATCGGAAGAGGTGTTAATGATTCGAAACTCCACTCGGCTTTTTCTCCACGGAAGGTGTTTCGCGATTTTTAAAATGGGGCCTGCCCGCAGTGCTACAGCGTTGCAGGCGGGTACTCTCCATTTTGAAAATCGCGAAACATTTTCTTCCCTGCCCTGAGCCGAGTCGAAGGGCTCTCTCTCAAACCCTCCTCTTCCTCCGTGGTAAAATCCTATGGTGTTCTCGACCCCTTGGTGAATTGGCGGGCGAACCGGAAAAAGGGGCTGGACTGCATCGTGATCGCGTGCTCGGGACACACCTCGTGACAGCAACAACAAGCAATGCATTTTTCAGCCTTCAACGCAGGCCGGTTGCGGAGTTTCATCTGCAGCGCTTCGGCGGGACAAGCTGTGACGCATTTCCCGCAAAACACACAGGCTCCGGAAATAAGAGGGCGGTGCCAGATCAGGGGCTGAACGAATCGGACAAGCCAGTGCGGCACATAGTTAAGCGGCACCGTACTGGGCAGTCTGTACTCCCGGGGCGCGAGGGCTCCAATGAGATCCCCTTCCATGACGATCTCCGACCACTCAGCCACGCCCAACCCCGCACGTCGGGCCGCCTCCAGGTGGACAATAGTGCGGGGATCAAGTCCCAGCGTCCGGCACAGCACCGCATCCAGCGCAAGGGCATCGGATGAACCCGCCAGAAACCCGAGCTCAACAGGCGCGCCAGCGGAGGGCCCGTTCCCTTCCATCCCCACCACCCCATCGGCAATGGCCAGCACGGGCCGGATCCGGCGATAGATGGCCACCAGAAGGCGGGCAAAGTCCTGCGGATAGGGATACAGTTTGTGGAACATGGTTTTCTGGCGGCCGGGCACGGTGCCATAAAGATTCTTAACCGCGCCGGTCAGCCCAGTGAGAACATGGGTCTTGACCTTTGGCACCGTGATAATCGCGTCAGCCTCCAATACCGGATTGGCAATGGTAAAACGGAGACCATCCTCCTCAACTGTCCGGGAGCCCGCCTTCTCCAGATTCACCAGAGGGACATCCTCCTCACGGCACAGAGCCGCCATGCCCGTTCGTTCCCAAACCCGGTGCAGATCGGCGATGACGGCCGGGCTGTCGGCCACCCAGGGCTTGGCGCCACAGGCTCTGACCAGGTGAATCAGGGCGCGAACGACTTCGGGATGGGTGGTGACGGCCTCCTCGGGGGTATGATCGGAAAGCAGGTTTGGCTTGATCAGTACCGACTGGCCGGGTTTGACAAACCGATCCATCCCGCCGAGCCCTTCCAGAAGCCGACCCATAGCGGCATGAACTGCAGAATAATCCGCACATTGAACCAAATTGACCGAAATAGACATGAGGGAAAGGTATCGCGTCAGGCAAGGCGGGGAAAGAAGAAATCCTTACCACGGAGGAGACGGAGGATTGAGAGAGAGAAAATGTTTCGCGATTTTCAAAATGGCGAGTACCCCATTTTTAAAATCGCGAAACACCTCTCGTGGAGAAAAAGCCGAGTTGATTGTTGCGCAATAAAAACCCTCTCTTCCTCCTCAGAGAACGGTGTTGCGGCATTTTTCATGCAGGGTATTTCCCTGCGTGACAAATGCCGCAACATTATCTTCCTCTCTCAACCCTCCGCTTCCTCCGTGGTCAATCTTTCCCCGGGCGGGTAGTTGGGAATTGCCTGATTGACGACTTTTGATAGTATCCCGCCTCAGCAATCAGGGAGCATACAACATGAAGACCATTCTTTGCATCGGAGCGGGTTATGTCGGCGGGCCTACCATGGCCATGATCGCGAAAAAATGTCCGGACATCAAAGTTCTCGTCGTGGACATTGACGCCGCCCGGATTCAGGCCTGGCAATCGGATCGCCTCCCCATCTATGAGCCCGGCCTCGCGGAACTGGTCAAGGCGACACTGAACAAGAATCTCTTCTTTTCAACCGATGTGGCAGCGGGAATCCGGGAAGCGGATATCATCTTTGTCAGCGTCAATACCCCCACCAAGACGTTCGGAGAGGGCGCGGGACGTGCCGCCAATCTTCAGTACTGGGAGAAAACCGCGCGGGAAATCAAGGCGAACGCCACCTCGGACAAAATTGTGGTCGAGAAAAGCACACTCCCTGTCCGTACCGCCGAAGCCATGGAACGGATCCTCCATTCGGGTAACAAAACGGTTCATTTCGAAGTGCTATCCAATCCCGAGTTCCTGGCCGAGGGCACGGCGACCAAGGATCTGGAGACTCCCGACCGGATTTTAATCGGCGGACATGACACCGAATCCGGACACCGTGCCGTGGCGGCGCTGGCGGACGTCTATGCGCACTGGGTTCCACGAAACCGCATTCTCACCACCAGCGTGTGGTCCAGTGAATTATCCAAACTGGCCGCCAATGCCTTTCTGGCTCAGCGTATCAGTTCCATCAACAGTCTCTCCGCGCTATGCGAAAGAACCGAGGCAAATATTTCCGAAGTGGCGCGGGCCATCGGCATGGATGCCCGCATCGGGAGCCGGTTCCTGAACGCCAGCGTCGGCTTCGGCGGCTCGTGCTTCAAGAAGGATATCCTGAACCTGGTCTATCTCTGCCAGCACTATGGATTGACCGAAGTGGCGACCTACTGGGAGCAGGTGGTCACCATGAATGAGTACCAGGAAGACCGGTTTGCGAAAAAGATGAGTTCCACAATGTTCAACACTGTTGCCGGGAAACGCATTGCCGTCTTTGGCTTCGCCTTCAAGGCCGATACCGGCGACACCCGGGAGAGCCCCGCGATCCGCGTCTGCCGGTATCTGATTGAAGAACGGGCGGCCGTGGTGGTAACGGATCCCAAAGCGCTCGAGAATGCCAAAAAAGACCTCGCTGATCTGGCGGGCAAGATCACCTACGAGCCGGATCCCTACAAGGCGGCGGAAGGGGCGCATGCGCTTGCCGTCATAACGGACTGGGAAGATTATGCCACCCTGGATTACAAGCGAATCTATGACAGCATGGTCAAACCGGCCTTTATTTTCGACGGGCGCAACTGTCTCGACCATAAGACCCTGTTTGAAATCGGCTTCAACGTGCATCCCATCGGGAAAATCCCCCTAAGCCACCTCTAAGGCCGGAAAAAGATTTACCACCCGCTTCGCTGGAGAAAACGGAGAGTTGGGGAAAAAAGAATGTTTCGGCATTTTTATGCGGCGAGTACTCCGTATAAAAATGCCGAAACACCATCCTTGAGGGGGATGGGGCGAGAAAGGGCTTCAGAAGGACTTCTCGAATTTTTCTTCAAGGAAAGGGTTGCGGGAATTGAAGGCGGTGTACTCGCCGCCTTCAATTCCCGCAACATTCTCTTTCTTTCTCCCGGCCCCTCCGTTTTCTCCAGCGAAGCGGGTGGTAAATCTTCTCTTCGGGTTCTGGCTTTTACACGGCGACTTTAAGGACGATCTTGAGCATCCCCTCGGTTCCGGCCATGGGGGCATGGGCGTCCTCAGGGAAAAAGATGGCAAAATGCCCGGTCGGCACGGGAATCCAGATTTCGGGGCGATCCGTGTAAAACTCCAGATCCTTGGCGGAGTCATAGCCTAGACTGTTCAGGCCCTGCCCCGTGTGAGCCCACCCCATGAGATCAGAGCCCTCTGCGATATACTGGATATCGATGTAACGACGATGGGTTTCAAATTTGGCGGCAGACTGTCCCCGTCCCCTTTCCCGCATGACACTCGCATAGAGTCGCTCTCCCGAAATTTCCGTGCGGCCTGCGCGAAGGTCTCCAGGATCTTTTATCCGAAGCCACTCAAAGGCCGGGGCGAATGTGGGGTGAAGTGAAAAATACCGCTCTGCATTTTCAAGTTTATCCAAAATCATGGAATCGTCTCCTATTCAGATCCCCTCCTTACCAACAATTCCCTCGTGTTTCAATAGGGCGCCCCTCATTCTCGCCTTGTCTTTATTGCCCCCGCCGTAGTATCATTTCACCGTTTTTTAGGAGGTACCCAGCATGACTCATCCTACACCCATTGATGAAACGGCAATTCAGGCGACGCTTGAATCCATATCCCATCCGGATTCCGCGCGGATTCGCGCCATTCTGGAAAAGGGACTCCTGATGAAGGGCCTGGAGTTAAAGGAGGTGGCGGAATTGTCTTCCCTGAGTGATCCTGAACTCCTGGGTGAACTGTTCGCCGCCGCACGAAAGGTCAAGGACGAGATTTACGGGAAGCGTCTGGTGATCTTTGCCCCGTTGTACATCTCCAACTTGTGCGCCAATGAATGCCTGTACTGTGCCTTCCGCGCGCGCAACACGGCAATCAAACGGCGGGCGCTGACCCAGGCGGAAATTGCCGAAGAAACCCGGATCCTCATCCGTCAGGGGCATAAGCGCGTCCTGCTGGTCGCGGGGGAGTCCTACCCGCGCGAGGGGTTTTCTTATGTCCTTAAATCCATTGAAACCGTCTATGGAGTCCGGGGCGAAGGCGCAGGGGAAATCCGCCGGGTCAATGTCAATGTCGCCCCGCTGACGTCCGACGAATTCAAGCTATTGAAAGCCACCAACATCGGGACTTACCAGCTGTTCCAGGAAACCTACCACCGCAACACTTACAAGTCGGTTCACCTGGCCGGGAAAAAGGCTGATTACGACTGGCGGGTGACCGCGCCGGACCGGGCCATGGAAGCGGGAATTAATGACATTGGAATCGGCGTACTGTTCGGGCTGTGCGACTGGCGGTTCGAAATTCTGGCGTTGATGCAACACATCCGCCACCTGGAGAAAGAGTTTGGAGTCGGACCCCACACCGTCAGCGTTCCGCGTCTTGAACCGGCAGCGGGATCCGATACCGCCCACCATCCCCCGAAACCGGTCTCGGATGTGGATTTCCGGAAAATTGTGGCCATTTTACGACTGGCCGTTCCCTACACCGGAATCATTATGTCCACCCGCGAGACCGCGAGTCTGCGTCGCGAAACCTTTGCGCTGGGCGTCTCCCAGATTTCGGCCGGAAGCCGAACCAATCCCGGCGGGTATGGCGACGGGGAACAGGAAGACCGGAGCCAGTTTTCGCTAGGCGATCATCGTGACTTGGATGAGGTGGTTCGGGATGTGGCGGAACTGGGCTATATCCCCTCCTTCTGCACCGGGTGTTACCGGCTGGGCCGAACGGGTGCGGACTTCATGGATCTGGCAAAGCCGGGCGACATTAAACATCACTGCGACCCCAACGCCCTGTCCACATTCGAGGAATACCTGCTCGATTATGGCAGCCCCGCCACCCGGGCCGTAGGCGAGAAACTGATCACCACTACCCTGGCCTCCATGGAGCCGAAGCAACGAGCCATCTCTCAAAAACTGGTAGATCAAGTCAGGGCCGGCAAACGCGACGTGCTGTGCTGAGAAGAAAAAAAGAAAAGACTCACCACGGAGGGGGCGGAGGGTTGAGAGAGAGGAAGAGAATGTTTCGGCGTTTTACAAGGGGCGGGCCCGCCCCTTGTAAAACGCCGAAAC
>CAMDCX010000068.1 GCA_945890715.1 PVC group bacterium
AAGGCATTGTAGATCGAGGCGCGGATGCCGCCGACGTCCCGATGCCCCTTCAGGCCCTTCATGCCGAGCTTGGAGGCGTCCTTGATGAAGGTTTCCTCCAGCACCTCAGTGGGCAGACGGAAGGTGATATTCATGTCGGACCGGAATTCCTTGACCGCTGTTCCCTTGTAAAACGCACTGGAATCCAGGGCGGCATAAATCTTGGCGGCCTTGTCCACATTCTGTTTATAAAGGGCCTCCGGGCCGAGTTTGAGCATCCACCGCGTCACCAGCGACAGGATATAAATGCCAAAGGTCGGCGGGGTGTTATACAGGGAATTTTCTTTGATGTAGGTCTGGTACTTCAGCATGGTCGGAATCTTGGCTGGAACACGATCCGCCAGATCCTTGCGCATCACCACTAGCGCCAGACCGGAAGGCCCGAGGTTCTTCTGGGCACCGGCATAGATCAATCCGAATTGGTTGATGTCAAACGGGCGGGACAGAATATCGGACGACATATCGGCCACCAGCGGGGACTCGGTTTTGGGAAACACCTTCCACTGGGACCCGGCAATGGTTTCATTGGAGGTGATATGGACATACGCCGCACCCGGGGTCAACTTCAGGTCTTCGTTTTTCGGCATGCGGGTTGGGATATCCTTGCCGGTATTGGCAATGACAGCGACATTGCCGACCAACTTGGCTTCCTTGATGGCCTTGCCGGCCCAGGCTCCGCTATCCACATAGTCGCCCGTCTGCCCGGCGCCGAGCAGATTCAAGGGAACCATGGCAAACTGCATGCTGGCCCCGCCCTGCACAAACAGCACCGTGTAGTCATCGCTTAATTTCAAAAGTTTACGGACATTATCAATTGCCTCGGCGTGAACGGCGTCGTAGTCCTTGCCCCGATGACTGTGTTCCATGATGGACATGCCGGAACCCTTGAAATCCAGAAGTTCCTTCTGGGCCTCTTCCAGCACTTCAACGGGCAATACGGCGGGACCTGCACCAAAGTTATAAACACGCGCCATGGGATATCCTTCTTTCTTTATAAAAGTTGCCGGTAGTGTACTCGTTGAGCTCAAATCTTCAATCCGAAATCTCACAGGATTGACCGCCTTGTTTTTTTCCCGTAACATCGGCTCCCAACAACTACTTAAGGTGAACTATGCGTTGTCCGCGATGCGGCCATGATGAAGACAAGGTCATTGACAGCCGGGCCTCTCGCGGCGGGGAAGTCATCCGCCGCCGCCGGGTCTGTGACAGTTGCGGTCATCGTTACACCACCCGTGAGGAAGTGGTCAAGGTGGCCCTGCACATCATCAAGCGTGACCAGCGCCACGAGGAACTCTCCCGCGAAAAACTCATCAACGGCGTCACCCGCGCCTGCGAGAAACGCCCCATCAGCATCGATCAGATCGAGGCGCTTGTGGACAGCATTATCTCCGAACTTGAAAATGATTACGAACGGGAAGTCCCCAGCGAGGTCATCGGCGAAAAGGTAATGGAACGCCTGGAGAAGATTGATGAAGTCGCCTATGTCCGTTTCGCCTCGGTCTATCGCCGATTCAAGGATGTGAACCAATTCATCAACGCGATCCAGGGGATGGTGACCCGCTGATGATCTGGCAGGATGAAACCACCCCCGAAACCGCGCGCGCCCGCATTGCCGGGCATTTGATGGAGGATGTCCCCTCGTTGTGCGGCAATTCCGCGCTGGCCTCCCACGGGCCGCTGGCAGAGGCCGCTCAGGGGGTTGCCCTGTATCTGGATCAGATCGAGGTCATCCCGGAAGAACTGGATCTGCGCCAATCCCGGGATCTGCTGGCTCAGGCGCTCGCCGCGTCGGGAGAAGCCGCTCTGGCCCGGCGTATCCGGCTCTTCGGAAACCGCATCATCTATCCCGCCACCTGGATTGCCTGCGGCCGGGAAACCGTCTGGGTACTCGACACCCGGCAATTGATGGATCCCATGGATTTCGGCATGGAACTGATTCTCTTCGAGCGCATCCGCATCGTTCTGGCGACCTTCTCCGATGTGTGGGATGTAACCTCCGGCCAGGGTTTCCTCGGCCTCAAAGGGTTGGAAACCACCGCCGCCCTTCTGCTGGGTCAGGCGGCCGTCGGCCGGACCACCCGCAACCTCACCCATGAGATCAGGGGCTTGTGCACCCGCCAACTCGACCATTTCCGAAACCAGCGCGCCTGGCAGACCACGCCGGCGATATTAACTTTACTGGCATAACGACATAAGGAGAAACGACCATGATTACACAGGATCGCATCCAGGCCGAACTCAAGAACACGCTGAATGAAACAAACTTTCCGGGACTGGGCGAACGCCACCAGGGCAAGGTTCGCGAAAGTTACCTCCAGAAGGATCGCCGGGTCATCATTACCACCGACCGCGTGTCGGCGTTCGACTGCATCATCGGAACCATCCCCTTCAAAGGTCAGGTTCTGAATCAACTGGCGGCGTTCTGGTTTGACCTCACCAAGGATCTGGTTCCCAACCATGTCATGTCCATCCCGGATCCGAATGTGATGGTGGTTCACGAGTGCGAGCAACTCCCTCTGGAATTTATCGTCCGGGGTTACATCACGGGCGTGACTAAAACCTCGGCCTGGTACAACTACGAGCGGGGCGTCCGCTATTTCTGCGGAAACACTCTTCCTGAGGGCATGAAGAAGGATCAGAAACTCAAACGCCCCATCCTGACCCCCACCACCAAGCATGAAAAACACGACCGCCCCATCTCCCGCGAGGAGGCCATTCAGGAAGGGCTGATCGATGCCGCCACCTTCGATGCGGCGGCGGAAATCTGCTTCACACTCTTTGACGCAGGCGTCAAACATGCCGCCGCACAGGGACTCATCCTGGTGGATACGAAGTATGAAATCGGAAAACTCAACGGAAAACTGGTGGTCTCCGACGAAATCCACACTCCGGATTCCTCCCGTTACTGGTTCGCCGACACTTATGAAGAACTTTTCAAGGCAGGTCAGGACCAGCGCAAGATCGACAAGGAATATGTCCGCGAATGGCTTGTTTCTCAAGGATTCCGGGGCGATGGCGTTCCGCCTGCCCTAACCGAGGAAGTGCGATTGGAAGCCGCCCGGCGTTATATCCAGGCGTATGAGCAGGTCACCGGTCAGGAATTCAAAATCGTCGACGAACCCGTCGCCAGCCGGATCACTGAAAACCTGAAAAAAGCCGGCTGCTTGAAGTAACAACCCTCACCACCCGCTTCGCTGGAGAGACGGAGGGGATCCGGGGAGAGGAAGACGCACAACGCCGTCCCTTAAGAAATACAAGCAGAGCTGACTGCGGCCACCCACCACTCGTCCACTCTTTCTCCAGGATGGTGTTGCGGAATTTTTGGCTCGGGTACTCCCGAACGAAAATGCCGCAACATTTTCTTCATCGCCCTCTCTCCTGAGCCCCTCCGTCTCTCCAGCGAAGCGGGTGGTCATCTTCTCTTTATTGAATTACCCACGCACGAGCAGGGCGTCGATCTGACTGAGGCAGATCTGGGACCAGGTCTCCATCCGGTCGAACATCCCCTTGAGTTCGGGTAGGGTCTTGAATCCGGATTCCGTGATCACGCCTTCCCGCTTGCTGACCTCTGCGGAGGGTGACCGCAACACATGAATGACCCCCAGGTGCACGCGTCCAACGGGGGTTAAATCGTCATTCAGCAACGCCACAACCTTGTGCGTGTAGCCCCGGGGAACGGCAACTTCCTCCTCCAGCTCCCGGATAGCGGCACGCCCGTAGATATCTGTCTCCAACAAGTCAAGATCCTCGTGATTGATGTGCCCGCCGATTCCGATCGAGGCTTTCGCCACCAAGCGCTCCTCGCCCGACTTCTTGCCCCGCACATAGCACCAGATTTTGTCCTGATGGCAGATGAGAAAATAAGGTATCAGCTGCTTCAAGGACTCATCCTGTTCGGCCTTGTGACGCGGAACAAACCGGTAGTTCCGGGGAGCCAGCAATTCAGGAAGGTACTTGTCCGTATCCAGCATCAGCCCCTGGAACATCCCGATGCGCTCGACAAGACTCCGGTCAACCACCAACACTTCCTCAAGGTCTTTATTCATGGGCGGGGATGCTAGCACAGTCCCGCCGGGGGAACAACCCGGAATGGCCCTGAAACGATCTGGCCAAACGAAACGGATTCACGCTATGATCCAACCCATGCCTATGAGAACTGCTCATTCTTCGCCGCCTGATATCCTCATCGTGGATGACTCCCCCTCCACCCTTCAATTGTTGTCCGAGGTTTTCAAAAAGGAGGGATACTCGACGCGGGCCGCACTCAGCGGGCGGCTTGCACTTCAGTCTCTCCGCACCACGATTCCGGATCTGGTCCTTCTCGACATCACCATGCCGGATATCAGCGGATATGACATCTGCAAAGCCATGAAAGCCGATGAAATCCTGAAGGACGTCCCCGTGATTTTCATCAGCGGTCACAGTCGGAACACGGATGTGGTCAGGGGCTTTTCTGTCGGCGGAGTGGACTTTGTGGTCAAGCCGTTTGAGATCACGGAAGTCGTGGCCCGCGTCAAAACTCATCTTGAGTTGCGCCGACAGCAGCGGGCTCTCCAGAAAAGTTACGCCGAACTCAGGAGCCTGGAAGAAATGCGGGACAACCTCGTCCACATGATCGTCCACGATTTGCGCAACCCCCTGTGGAGCGCCAACATTCACCTGGAACAGATCCAGGGATTGGCCGACACCACCCTCCATCCCCGCATCCGGGAGCATGTTCATGAAGCCCTGACCGCCACCCACACCCTGATGGAGATGATCAACTCCATCCTCGATGTGAACCGTATGGAGGCCGGCCTCATCCCCTTGAAGCCCGAACCTTGCGACTTGGTTCTGCTGATTCAAGACACCCTTCAAGCCGCCTTTCCCCTCATTAAATCAAGACGCCTGACGATTGAAAGCGAAGCCGAAAGCGTCGTTGTAAACGCGGACATCATCCTGATCAGGCGCGTCATCCACAACTTACTAAGCAACGCCATCAGCTTCACTTCGGAAACCGGTGGTGAAATCCACTTTGGAATCAGCCGTAACGCCGGGTTTGTCCGGGTCACAATCCAGGATAATGGACAAGGAATTCCCGCCGAGTATCACCAGAAAATCTTTGAGAAATTCTATCAGATGCACAGCGCACAGAGCGGTGGACGCCATTCGACCGGCCTTGGCCTCACGTTTTGCAAACTGGCTGCGGAGGCTCATGGCGGCAAAATCGGTGTCCAAAGCGAGGAAACAAAAGGGAGTCTTTTCTGGTTTGACCTGCCGGAATACGGTCCAACCGCCCCCCACCCCAGCGAATCCGCTTGATAAAAAGGGCCGCGTTGTCCAATTATACCCCCCCTGCAATTCCCTTGCAGCACTCGGGAGAGGTGGCAGAGTGGTTTAACGCGCCGGTCTTGAAAACCGGAGAGCCGCAAGGCTCCGGGGGTTCGAATCCCTCCCTCTCCGCCATCCTTCGCTCTGCGCCTGTCGGCTTGAGCTACGGATGGTCTCCGACCAAGACACTGAGAGCGCAGAGCGAAGGATGGCTATTGACGCGCCCTCGCATTTGTCCCATCTTGGCGCCTTCAAAAAACCCGTCTGGAGAAGGCTATGTCCAAAACTCAATCCCTCATGATCCCGGGTGCCGTGATCCATGGATTCACCGTCCGGAAAATCACCCCCGTTCCCGCTCTGCGCGGAACCGCCATTGAACTGGAACACACCGCAAGCGGGGCGCGCGCCCTGCACCTGCACTGCGAAGACTCCGAGAATCTCTTTTCCATCAGCTTCCCCACCCCCGCCCCGGATAATACCGGCGCCCCCCATATCCTCGAACATTCCGTCCTTGCCGGCTCTCAACGCTTCCCCGTCCGGGAACCGTTCTTCGAAATGCTGAAGTCGAGCATGGCCACCTTCATCAACGCCATGACCGGCCCCGATTGCACCTACTACCCCGTCTCCAGCAATGTCGATCGCGACCTGTTCAACCTGGCCGAAGTGTATTTCGACGCCGTGTTCCACCCGCTCCTCACCGAAAACACCTTCCGGCGCGAGGGCCACCATCTCACCGCCGCCGATCCGGAAAACCCGACCGGCACCCTCACGGTCAGCGGCATCGTCTATAACGAAATGAAGGGCGTTTTCTCGAGCCCGGAAAGCAAGCTCTTCTATTCCTGGGTCAAGCACCTCCTTCCCAACACACCTTACGCCCTTAATTATGCGGGCGATCCGGATTCCATTCCGGATCTGACCTTCGACCAGTTCAAACGCTTCTACGAGGCTCATTATCATCCGTCGAATGCCCTGTTCTTTTTCTACGGGAACATCCCGACCTCCACCACGCTGGAATTTCTGGAACCCCGACTGACCGGCTACACCCGGCAACCGCCGGTCCCCATCCCGCCCCGCCAACCACGCTGGGTCACGCCTGTGTCCTCCTCCGACACCTATCCCGTCGCCCAGGATGAATCCCTTTCGGAAAAAACATTTATCACTCTGAACTGGCTTACGGGCAATGCCCTGGATCCCGAACAAGCCGTGCTCCGTCACATCCTCACCTATGTTCTCTTCGGCAACGAAGCCGCCCCCCTCAAAAAGGCGCTGGTGGATTCCAAACTCGGACAGGATATCCTCGACTGCGGCGACATGGATCTGGGTCCCGAATCCGTCTTCAGCGTGGGGATCAAGGGAAGCGATCCTGATAAGGCCGCCGCTTTCGAGCACCTCGTCCTGTCCTCCCTCAAGACCATCGCCGATCAGGGCTTGAAACGTGAATGGATCGAGTCCGCCTTCCAACAAACCGCCTATCACTATCTGGAAATTCAATCCCTGTTCCCGCTCCACACCATGAACCATGTGCTCAACGCCTGGGTTCATGGAGCCGACCCGCTCACCTTCCTGGATATGGGCCATCATCTTGAAGCTTGCCGGAAACGGGTTGAGGCCGATCCCAACCTGTTCTCCCGCCTCATCACGGAACAGTTGAGCAACAACCCGCACCGGCTCACCACTGTATTGAGCCCTGATAAAACCTGCCAGGCCCGGACCGATGCGGCGTTCGCAGAACGCATGGCTGCCGAGCGCGCCCGCCGGAACGATACCGAGATGCAACAACTCACCGACGAGGCCGCCGCTATCGAGGATGAGGCCGGAACACCGAATTCACCCGACACCATCGCCCTGCTCCCTCAGCTCAAGGTGTGCGATCTCCCCGCCAAGCCCCGCCATATCCCGACGACGGTTCTTAAATTTCAGATTTCAAATCTCAAATCTCAGATCCAGGAGGTGCCGTTGCTTCGAACCGATGTTTTCTCCAATGGCATCAACTACCTGCACTTCAGCTTGAATCTTGAAGGACTTCCCGCCGATCTCTGGCAATACCTCCCGCATTACAGCGACGCCATCACCAAACTCGGCGCGGCCGGGATGAATTACGAAGTCATCGCCCAACGCATGGCGGCCTCCACCGGCGGCATCAGTTGCTCCCCGTCGTTCCAGCACCACGCCGGACCTCACGGCCAACCGGTGCTCACCATGCGTTTCGCCTGCAAAGCGCTCGACAACCAGATCGATGAGGCGCTGGCCGTACTCCGGGATCTGGTCTTCACCGTCGATCCCCGTGATCGGGAACGCCTCCGCGACATCCTCACGCAAAACCGCGCCGGCATCCGGAGCGATATTCTGGAAAACGGACTCAGCTATGCGCAATGTCATGCCGGTCAATACCTGACGCCCGTCGGTCTGTTGGACGAACAATGCCACGGAATTCCCCAGGCGGCGCTCGCCGCAACGCTCTGCGACCAGTTCGACACCAAGGCAGAAGCCCTCATGGAGCGCATTGAGCGGATCCGGTCATTCATCCTCTCCCCCGACCGCCTGACCCTCAGCTTCACCGGTTCCGACAAGGCCTTCACCGCCGTCCAGTCCGCCACGAAAGACTGGATTCAGGCAATGCCCGTCCCCGGGGGATCTCAAATCTCAGATCTGAAATCTCAGATCGCGGTACCCCGCGAGGGCCTCGCCGTCCCCACCCAAGTCGCACACTGCGCCCAGGGAATGCGCGCTCCGAAACTGACCGATCCCCGTTCTGCGGCGCTCGTCATCGGTACGCACATGGTCCGGTTCGACTATTTCCTGCCCGAGATCCGGCTCAAGGGTAATGCCTACGGCGGCGGAATGTCCTACAATCCCCTGTCCGGAACCCTTTTCATGACCTCATTCCGCGATCCGCATGTGGTTCGCACTCTGGATGTCTTTGCCAGAACGCCCGACTTTGTCCGGTCAACCGCGTGGTCCCAGGCGGATATTGACCGGGCCATCATCGGAACGGCAAAAGGTGATGAAAAACCCCTGCGCCCGAGCGAAGCCACCGGCGAGACCCTGGCCCGTCATTTACAGGGCGTCACGCCCGAGTTGCGGGAAGCCTTCTATCAGGCACGCCTGGCCGTCACCCCGGCCGCCGCGCGCGAGGCCCTTCTGGAAGTATTGGAATCCGGCCTGAAATCGAGCCCCATCTGCGTCCTCTCCAGTCGCGAAAAACTGGAAGAGGCGAACCGAAGCCTGGGTGCAGGAGCGTTAGCCATCACCGATGTGGTGATGTAGAGGTGACCCACATCGCAATCATCCCGGCAAGACAGCGACTACTATTACGCCTCCGCTGCAGTTAATAGAACTTGCGGTTCCCTCTTCGCGATTTGCAACAGTCTTAGTGCCGCCCCGCTTGGATTTCGCCGGCCAACCTCCCAACTCGCCTCCGTCACGACCGGCACATTCAGCAACCGCGCAAATACCGCCTGACTGACCTTCAACTTTCGACGGATCGCCCTAACCTCCTGCGGCAGGATACTTTCCACACGTGGCGGGAGTGCGACTGTTGTCGTACGCATCGTGATCGTGCGCCGCCTGGTCACATGATCTCGCACATCGGTCAGCGCCTGGATCAATTCATTAGCGTTCAGGTCAAAGTCATCTGGTTTCATTCTCAAATTCCTTCTTGATCTCATCCACCAATCCCCGAATGATCTTCCGTTTATCGGGAGGAAGATCCTCGAACTCGCCTTTCGCAAAGACGTACAGCAGAAATACTGTCCTCGCGCTCACGAAGAGGAGATAAAGCACACGTGCTCCACCGCGCTTCCCTCGCCCGGGCAGCGCCAACCGAATCTTGCGCAACCCTCCCAGTCCAGGAATCACATCCCCCGATTCCGGGTTTGCCGCCAACTTCGCCTGAAACTCCCGGTACTCCTCATCCGTGAGAAGCTCCATAATGCGTTTCGTAAACACCGGATGCTCTGTGAATGTCATTCTTAAACTGCCTCACAATGTATTGTAGTTGTGATTGAAAGTCAATACGCTGTTTCACGCCGCAGCACACTGCCACAACCAACCTCACTCTTAAAGCTCTATTTAAAAGACTTTAATATACTTTTATAAACGTTTGCAAAGCGGTTTAATTGAACATCAGCGCCGCAATGATCCCGGCAAGAAGAACGATCACTCCAGCGACAATCAGCCTCCGTCTGCCTGAGGCCAACCGATCCAATCCGGGCCCCTCATCATCGTCGGGCACCGGCTTGTCGCGCATATAATCTCGGTCGTAAAGTCCCATGGTTATCCACTATTCTTCAAACAGATGAGCACCGGTCGGCGAGGCCGC
>CAMDCX010000069.1 GCA_945890715.1 PVC group bacterium
AGAAGTCAGGAGTCAGAAGTCAGGAGTCAGAATTGATATCCAACAACTTACGCAATTACCTGATTCCCAAAGTGATGTCCTAAATAATGAACTCGAATGAACTCCCTGATAACAGACATAACTCATTGGCCTACAACTTCTGAATTCTGGCTTCTGAATTCGGTGCGAGTGCACTATTGTGCAATCGCACCCGTCAGCCTCATCCCCTTCACGCAACGATTGACGCCCTTCAAAAAGCACTCTAAAGTCACAGCCATTAACCAAAAAGCGAGGTATGCTGATGAATCGAGTATCCCGTGATGATAACGCCTTTGGATCTCCACCCCCGATCCCCCGCCCGTTCTCCATGCTGCGGGCGACATTCTGGCCGCTCTTCGGAATGGGAATCCTGCTTTTCATTCCCGTCTTTATCTGGTTCTTCTGCCGGATTGAGCCCGACAGCGGGCATATTGCCATCCTGATCGCCAAAACCGGAAAGGACCTTCCGTCCGGCCAGTTGATCGCCGAAACCCCGGATCAAAAGGGTATCCAGTTGGAAGTTCTGGCGGAAGGGCGCTACTTCCGGAATCCCTTTTTCTGGGATTGGCGGATGGATAAAATCACGGATATCCCGGCCGGAAAGCTGGGCGTTCTCACCCGGTTGTACGGACAGGATCTGCTCCCTAACCAGGTCATCGCCGGCCCGGGCCAGAAAGGAATTCTGGCCGATGTTCTCAGTCCGGGAAAAATCCGCATCAATCCCTACGCCTTCCGGGTGGATTTGTATGACGCCATCACCATCCGTCCCGGCTTTGTGGGCGTGGTGACCTCGCTGACCGGGGCTGATGTACTTAGTGGAATCACCTCAAACAAGCCGAACGGGTTTCTGGTGGGGGCGGCTATGAAAGGCGTGCTGCAGACCGTTCTTGATTCGGGCACCTATTACCTCAACCCCTATCTGGTCACCGTCGCGGAGGTCAACCTCCAAAGCCAGCGGTTTGAGATGAGCGGGCTGGATGCGATCAACTTCCTCACCATGGACGGATTCAGCGTCATGGTCGAGGGCACCATCGAATTTGCCCTTCAGGGCGAACAAGCCGCCCTTCTCACCCACCGCGTGGGCGATATGAATGACATCATTAAAAAGGTCATCCTGCCCCGCGCCCGTGGCTTCAGCCGCATTGAGGGAAGCAAACACCCAGCTACCACCTTTATCGTCGGGGAGACCCGCCAGAAGTTTCAGAAAGATCTCGAACTTCACCTGAGGAACACCTGTGAAAAATGGGGCGTCTCCATCCGGTCGGTCCTGATCCGCAACATCAGCCCCCCCGAGGAAATCTCCAGCATCATCCGTGACCGCGAAGTGGCCGTCCAGGAAAGCAAGAAATACGATATGGAAATCGGGCAGGCCAAATCCAAGGCGGAACTGGTCAAGCAGGAGATGCTGGCCCGTCAGAGCGGCGAAAAGGTGGAAGCCGATACGATCCGCATCCAGGCAGTCATTGCCGCCCAGCAGGGACAGGCTGTGCGCGTGGTTCAGGCCAACCGCGAACTGGAAGTGGCCAAGATCGAGAATGAAGCCGCCATCGCCCAGGCCAAATCCGTCATGTTCAAGGCTCAGGCCGAAGCCGATGTGGTCACCATGCAGAACCTTGCGGAAGCCGCCGTGCTGTCCAGCCAGGTTCAGGCCTTCAGCAACGGTCTGAATTACGCGCGATACACCTTCTACAAGAAAGTGGGGCCGCGTATCGACTCCATCATGAGCTCCGATCAAGGCGACGGGCTCGGCACTCTTTTTCTTCCCTATCTTCCCCAGACCCGCAAGGAGGTGAAATAATGACTTCGCTTAAATCCATCATTGCTGCCGCCATCGCCCTTATTCTCTTCATCGTCTTCATCTGGGAATGGGGCTTCTGCCGGTTTTATGTCTATCCCGACCAGATGGCCGTGATTACCGCCAAAACCGGAGCCGCCTTGAAGCCCGGCCAGATCCTCGCTCGGGAGGGACAGATGGGAATCCAGGAGCAGGTTCTGGGGGAAGGCCGTCATTTCCGCAATCCCTATCAATACAACATCCAGATCATGCCCGTCATCGACATCCCTCCGGGAAAAATCGGGGTGGTGACCGCCAAGGTGGGTGCCGATCTGCCCCAGGGTGAATTTTTGGCCAACGAGGGGCAGAAGGGTATCGCCAGGCGCGTTCTCGGCCCCGGAAAATACCGGCTTAACCCCGTCGGCTATGAGGTCAAGATCGAGGACGCCGTCGTGATCCCCATCGGGTATGTCGGGCTCATCACCTCGCTCTCGGGAAGGCAGGCACCGGAAGGCGCATTCGCCAAGCCTGGCGAAAAGGGAGTGCGTGAGGATATTCTCCAGCCCGGCCTGTATTATGTAAATCCGAAGGAATTCCAGATCAATGTCCTGGAGATCGGCCTCAACCAGGTCTCCCTGCTTGGCCGCGAGGGCAGTGCCGTGATCACCAAGGGACAGATCGCCGTCCAGAATGTGGCTATGGACGCCCTGCAGGACAATATGCTGAAACAACAGAAGGCCAAACGCCGGGATTATTACGAACAGGCGGACATGGAAATGGCGCAACGGGCAACCGCCCTGCCGGCGGCAAAAAAACCCGTCGCTCCGCAACGCTCCGGCGACAGCGTCCATGTATTAAACGAATACGTCACCTTCCCCTCCCGTGACGGATTCCTGATCAGCCTCGACATGACGGTCGAGTTCGAACTGCTCCCCGAGAACATCGCCTGGTTGTACCGCAGCTACGGGGATCTCCCCGCCGTGGTGGACAAGATTATCATGCCGCAGATTCTGTCCATCACCCGCAACAAAGGCTCGGAATACCGCGCGAAGGATTTCATCGTCGGCGAAGGCCGGGAGAAATTCCAGACCGACATGACAGAGGCGCTATCGAAGACCATGGCCGAGAAAAAGATCATCACCCACAATGCCCTCATCCGGCATGTGGATGTCCCCCTGCAAATCCTGGATCCCATTCAAAAGGCCAGTATTGCCACGGAGCAGGATCTGACCAACATTGAACGCCAGAACACAGCCAGAAAACAGGCCGACCTCAACACCGGCATGTCCCTGATTGATCAGCGCCGCGCCCAGGTGGCCCAGGAAACCCAGAAGCTCAAGGCGGAAATCAAGGCCGACCAGGAAAAACAGGTGGCGGAAATCGCGGCGGGGACGATCAAACAAATTGCGCTGATCGATAAAAACACCGCAGAAGTCCGGGCCGACATAACGCGCACACTGGGAAAAGCGGCCGCCGACTCGATGAAACTGGTGGAGAACGAACGCGCCCGCGGCGCCCAGATGAAAACCCAGGCCTTCGGCGACCCCATTGCCTTCAGCATGTGGGAATTCGCCGGATCCCTCCGTCCCGATCTCAGAATCAATATCCTCCATGCCGGCGAGGGCACACTCTGGACCGATCTCCAGAAGGCCACCCTCGGCGAATTGGGCGGCGCCACTTTGATGAAACAAAAAAAATAACACAAGGAGGTCATTATGGGTACTGCAGGAAGACAGATCGTAGGCAAAGATGCGGATAAGATCATCGCCATGTTGAATAAATTATACTGTGACGAGTGGCTTGCTTACTACCAGTACTGGCTGGGAGCCAAGTTGGTGAAGGGTCCCATGAAGGACTCTGTCATGGCCGAATTGACCCAGCATGCCGCCGATGAACTCCGCCATGCGGGAATGGACGCCGACCGGATCATCCAGCTCGGCGGCACCCCTGCCCTCGGCCCGGATGTCTGGCTGAAGTTGACCAACTGCGGCTACGACGCCCCCAAGGATCCCTACGTCAAGGTCATCCTCGATCAGAACATCAGCGGGGAACAGTGCGCAATCAAGCACTATAACGAGCTGCTCAAGTTCAGCCGCGATCGGGATCCCGTGACCTACAATATGGTTCTCCAGATCCTTCAGGACGAAGTGATGCACGAAGAAGACTTGCAGAACCTCAAGGAAGACATGGTTCTAATGGTCAAACGCGGATTGAAGTAGCCGTCAATCGGCTCATTGCCACAAGCCTCCCCTATCGTGTACAATAGGGGTTCAATGAGAACACGATACCGGCTGTCGGGGGTGGGCGCCATCATTGCTGTTGGCGTACTCGTGGGAGGGGCGTGGTGGATCGGCCGTTCCAGCCGATCCGATACTCCTGATGTCCCTCCGCCTGCCGTCCCGAAAATCACTCCTATCCCGGCGACACCCACCAATACCCCCTCATTTTCTGCCACCGTCCTTTCAGCAGGCGCGCTCTCCCGAACAACTTCCGGGCTGATCTCGGCGCAAACGAATGACCCTACCGCCTCCATGCCGGTGCTGGCATCAAAGGAAATCCAAGATCCCGCCACGCCGGGACTGATCCGGCGGATCCGCATCGTCAAATCCAACTTCAAATATCCACTCTGGCGCGTCGAGGAAGTTGTGCGCCCCGGCCCCTCCGGACAACCCGACTCCATCCTCTCCCGCAACATCATGATTGCCGATCATGCCATGATCCGCCTGACAGACATGGCCGACATAACGAAACTCCAAACCCTCGTCACCTCCCTTGGACTGACCATCCGGAAAAACATGAAGATGCCCAGGTGTTATCTCATCAGTATCGCCGAGGAATCCACAGAGGCTCTGCCTCGCCTGCTGGCCATGCTGAATGAAAATAAAGACCTTATCCGTTATGCCGAACCCGATTATATTGTCCGGTCACAACAAACCGTTCCCAATGACCCTCAATTTGGCTCGCTCTGGGGGCTTTACAATGCAGCCCGCCCCGGCTCCGACATCTCAGCCCCCCAGGCGTGGGACTGGGCAACCGGCGACACCCAGGTTGTCATCGCCGTGATTGACACGGGTATCGACTACACCCACCCCGATCTTGCCAACAATATCTGGAGCAACACCGCTGAATCTGCCAATGGGCTGGATAACGACGGGAATGGTTATACAAATGATGTGCGCGGCTGGAACTTTTCGGAAGACAATAATAACCCGATGGACGGCCATAGTCATGGCACTCATTGCGCAGGCACCATCGGGGCCATCGGCAATAACGGCACCGGCGTGGCCGGGGTAAACTGGCGCTGCAAAATCATGGCTCTTAAATTTCTGGATAACAGCGGAAGCGGAACGGACTCCGACGCCGCTGACGCGCTTCATTATGTCGCCGATCTCAAACGGCGCGGCGTTAATATCCGACTCACCAGCAACAGCTGGGGCGGCGGGGATTACACCGCCACTCTCCGTGATGCCATCCGGGAAAATAACGCGCTGGGAATATTATTTATGGCTGCGGCAGGCAATTCAGGAATTAATAATGACATCACCCCCTTCTATCCCGCCAGTTACACCGAATCGAACATCATCGCCGTAGCGGCCACTACGTCAAGCGACGGACTGGCTTATTTTTCCCACTATGGCGCCACCTCGGTTGATCTTGGCGCTCCGGGCGTCGACATCCTCAGCACCGTTCCCGGCGCCGCATACGCTCCCAAGAATGGAACCTCCATGGCAACCCCGCATGTCGCCGGGGTCGCCACACTTCTCTGGAATGCCTGGCCCGAAGCCCGCCTTGAGGATATCCGGGATGCCATCTTGCGGGGAACCGATCCCCTTCCCGCTCTGAGCGGAAAAACCGTCACCGGCGGCCGTCTCAATGCCTACAAGGCCTTGAAAACACTTTTCCGCATCGTGCATACACCTCTTGAAGACACCTTCAACAGTGGGGCCGACTATCCCGTTAGGGCCCTGATCGGACCGGCCATTCTCAACGACACCAACCAGGCAAGCTTATTCTGGAATGCCGATGGCTCCACCAATTACACATCCATCTCCCTCATCGCCCTCAGCAACACCTGTTTCGAGGCTGCCATTCCAGCACACCCCGAAGGCACCACAATCCAGTACTGGCTCCAGACCGTCTCGCGATCCAATCAAACTTTGCGCATCCCCTCCAATGCCCCCCTGTCAACCTACACCTTTAAAGTAGTTTCCCCGATCACGCTCACTGTCACCGGAAGTCCCTCAGCCCTGGACAGCGTCACCCCGTCCTATGGACTCTTCAACTATCCATCAGGCAAGGTGTTTCAGGCGTCTGCCCCGGTCGCCACGACCCCCACCAATGGCACGCGATGGCGTTGCACCGGCTGGACAGGAAACGGCAGTGTGCCTGAAACCGGCTTCACGAATCGCTTCACCTTTACGCTCACAAACAGTTCAACCCTTTCCTGGCAATGGGGACACGAGGTCGCCCTTGTCCAGACCTCCCTCGTCTCCACAATCCTGAATAAAACCTTCTGGTGTGCAGACGGCACCACGGCCACGAGCCAGACCGCAACCGCAACCGTTACCGCGTACGGAACCAACTACACGTTCATCGGATGGACGGTGAACGGCCTACGCCAGCCCGATTCCACCCACGCCGCCGTCAATCCCGTTACGGGCATCATCATGACCGCCCCCCGTGTTGTAGAGGCTCTCTATCTGCCCACAACCCGGGATGCCGATAACGACGGCCTCGAGGACTGGTGGGAGTGCTTTTATTTCGGCACCACGACTGTCAGTCTTCTGGAAGATACTGATGGTGATGGCTTCGTGAACCGCGATGAATTCCGGGATCGAACTGACCCGCGGGATCCTTTGTCCTTTCCCCGCCCTCCCGTTATTCAACATTCCCCCCTGATCGATCCCCAATCCCGTCCGGCACCGTTCACTATTACGGCCACCATCACCGACAATTACACCGTTGCCTCCGCCATTGTTATGTGGAACCGTAACGGGGGGAGTATCACTTTCAACGCCATGACTCCCGGCGCCGCCAATGATTTCAGTTTCGTCTTTCCTGCACCGGGAAGCAACGGGGACACCTTCGTCTATTCGATCATCGCGTCCGACCTGCAGGGTAGTTCCACGAACGGCCCCAACACCTTTGCGGTTCTATATCCCCTTGTCACGCTGGCGCCAACCAGCCTGGATGCAATGCTTCTCCCCGAGACCACCCGCACGCTGGCGCTGTCGGTCACCAATAGCGGGGGTGCTGAGTATCGCGCCGATTTATCCATCCTGTGGGGCGGACACAGCAATACCGTGGAGAATGGAACCGCAGGCTGGAGCCACTCCGGGACGGTTGATCTCTGGAATCGTTCCACCAACCGGAGCACCTCTGGCTCCACCGCCTGGTATTGCGGGGATCCTGCCACCCGAACGTATGGCAGCAGCATGCACGCCAAACTGGATTCGCCCCCCATCATTCTGCCTGCCGGGGCACAACTTTCCTTCCGCTACTGGATCCAAACCGAACTGGATGGGCAATTTTGGCGGTGGGGTTGGAATTACAACGATTGCTGGGACGGGGGTATCGTTGAGATTTCAACCAACCTGGGGGTCACCTTCCAGCAAATCGCCCCCGTCGGCGGTTACCCGAACCTCATCTCAGGCTACGCCGCATCACCTTGGCCGGATGAGACCCCCTGCTTTGCGGGAACCGGATCATGGAGCCAGGCGACCTTCAATCTCTCGGCTTTTACCGGCTCGGTCGCCATTATCCGCTTCCATTTCGGATCCGACGACAACACCGAGGAGGAAGGCTGGTATCTTGACGACATCGTGATTTCACCGGTTGTTCCGCCCCAATCCTGGCTGTCGCTCGCGACCAACCAACTCACGCTTCCTGCAAACAGCATTAGCGTGGCCCCGGTTGTCACCCTGAACAGTGCGGGCATTCCCACCGGCGAACGGCAGTCCACGCTTTTTATTTCCGGAAATGACCCTGTGAAACCGTACGCCGTCATTCCGGTCCGGATGACCGTCCGCTCACCGGCAACACTGATCTGGCAAACCGCTTCCCAGACTTCCACCAATGGCACCGGACTGGTAACACTTGGAAATCAACTCTATGATGCCGATGGCGACACCTGTCAGATGGCCTGTGAATGGAGTACCTCCGTAGGTGGCCCCTGGAGCAATCTCTGGCTCACCGCTGTCCAGGCTGATGCAGGAACAGCCTGGCTTGATAACGCCCAATCCGCCTCAATTTCAAATCTCATAACACGCCTTGCTTCAGGCCTTATCACCAATGCCATCATCGCGCTCTGGAATTCCCAGACCTCAGGGTGCGGGTGGCACGCCGCCTCCAACACCCTGGTACGCGGCCGTACCTGGGATGGTCTCTTCTGGAGCAGTTGGGTCACCAGCCAACCGTTCATGGTAGATAACGAGGCACCGCCAACACCCACCAATTTCACCATCAACACCCACGCCATCGCGGGGTGGAATAAAAGCCCATCGATCCTTTCATCTTGGAATCATGTCACCGACGGAAGCGGCATTGGCCTAAAAAACTACCTGTATGGAGCAGGAACCGATATCATGTCGCTTAATCCTTCAGGCACCACCACCAATCGCAAGGCCACCATCCCCTCCCCTGGCGATGGCACCAATATCTGGGTCTGGGTTCGGGCGCAGGATAACTTCGGGAACCTCAGCGAAGCGGCCTACAAGGGACCTTACTGGATTGACGCCAATCCCCCCTCCTCTGCCGGTGCCGCAATATCCCTGACCGTGAGTCCCTTCGGCAATTATTGCATCGGAGTTAACTCGGTTACCGGTTCATGGAGCGGGTTCACTGACAGAGGAACCGGAATTGAGGGCTACTACCTGTCGCTTCAGGATGGTGGTGGAACGACAAACGGCACTTTGAAACTCACAACGACGGGCGTGTTCAGTACGCTGGTCATGAACCAGACCAATACCGTTTATGTCTGGGCCAGGGACAAGATGGGTTGGATCGGCCAGTCGGCCAAAGTCGCTTTTCTAGCCTTGTCATCAGAGGATGACTGGGATCATGACGGCGTCTCCAATGCCGGTGAGGATATTGCAGGAACTGACGCCTCCCGAGCTTCCAGCTTTTTCCGCCTGGGCGTCACCGGCAACGCTATAGGGAATGAAAACGGTTTTGTAATCCAGTGGGCCGGTCTCTCGAACCGCCACTACTCGGTTTCGTACAATGATCAACTGACTTCCGGATCGACCTGGATACCCCTATCCGGATGCGTCAATCTCCCTGGAACCAACGGCGTCATGTCCTTCACCGATCCGACCTCCGTGCCGTTACGGTTTTACAAGATCTCCGTAACCAGACCGTGACCCTATGGACCCCTCCCGCCCCCTTGCCCTTTGTGCTGCCCTTCATCGACCTCGATCCATCTTCCCGCCGCGCACTGAAATGCTGACGGTGCCGCCGAAACGCATCCTCCACAAATTCCCGACTCCCCATAATCCGCAGACTCGAGAGGGAACCGTCGCACGGCCATGGTCACGGCGGCATAGTCCATGCCGCCTGCTTTTCGTCCCAACTCCACCAAGGTCAACCCTGTCTGGCGGCGCGCCACCCAAAGCACCAGATCCCG
>CAMDCX010000070.1 GCA_945890715.1 PVC group bacterium
TTGCTGCGTTCCGGACCGCCCATGGCTACATGCCCAAGGTTGTCATAACGCCCGCAGGAGTATTGGGTGTCTCGCCCGCCATGAAGCAGGCTTCCTTGGCCTTGGAATTGGCGAAGGACGGGGCACTGGTGTGCCAGTTGGCAAAAGCCTTTGGCGGAATCCAGTTCATGACCGACCGAGCCCGGCTCTTTATCGAGAACTGGGAAGTGGAATCCTACCGTCAGAAACAGGTCTGACGGGTTGTGGGTTGTTGCCCGGGTTCGTCTCTGGTAGCATCTCCGGCCATTGTGCAAGACGAAATTGATTTCGCCAAATCGCGTTCCTCATCCGGGCGTTCCGCTGCCCCGGTCGAAGCCCCTCTTGAAACCCTGAAGGGGACCGTGAACCGCGTCCTTTTCCATTCCGACGAGTCGGGCTATACCGTGTGCGGGGTGATTCCGCGCGGAAAACATAACCCCGACGAAATCATGGTCGTCGGGAATTGCCCCGCCCTGACTGAGGGCGAACTTTTTGAGGCCGAGGGGCGATGGACGGTTCACAGCAAGCACGGGCGACAATTCCAGGCCAGCAAAATAGAGTGTCATCCTCCCCATTCCGTGGCCGGAATCCAACGGTATCTGGCCAGCGGAATGATCAAAGGAATCCGGGCCGGACTGGCCGAGCGTCTGGTGGCGGCATTCGGGGAACGCACGCTGGAAATCATCGACAAGGAATCGGCCCGACTGGAGGAGGTCGACGGGATCGGGCACGCCCGCCGGGAAATGATCAAGGAATCCTGGCGAGCCCAGAAGACCGTTCGGGATATCCTGGTGTTTCTGCAATCCCACGAAGTTGGTACCGCCTGCGCCATGCGGATTTATAAGCAATACGGCGATCAGTCGGTTGCCGTGGTGCGCGAGAATCCCTACCGACTTTGCCATGAAGTCTGGGGGATCGGGTTCAAGACGGCCGACCGTATCGCGCTGAGCATCGGCGTCGAGCCCCATTCCGGGATCCGGGCCAAGGCGGGGATTCTGTATATCCTGACCACCATGGCCGAGGAGGGTCATTGTTTCTGCCCGAGGGAAGACCTGATTCCCGCCGCAGAGCAGATGCTGGAGATCCCCGGCGATATCCTGAAGACGGCCATCCGACAGGGTGTTGAAAACGGAACCCTGGTGGAGGAGCGCGGGAATGTGTTCCTGACTCCTCTGTATCAGGCGGAGTCCGGTGTGGCGGCCATGCTGGAACGGCTGATGACGACCGCGCTGCCGCACAGTCCGATCCAGGTCGGGAAAGCGGTGACCTGGGCGGAAGGGTTGATGGCCATCGGGTTTGCCCCGGCCCAGCGGGCGGCTCTGGAAATGGCGCTCCTGAAAAAAGTAACCATCATTACCGGGGGTCCCGGTGTGGGAAAGACCACGATTGTCAGGGCGCTGGTGGATATCTTCAACGCACGCAAACTGTCCATCTGCCTGGCTGCCCCGACCGGCCGGGCGGCCAAGCGCATGGAGGAGGCAACGGGCATGCCTGCCAAAACCATCCACCGCGTGCTGAAATATGTTCCGGGAACCCGTTACTTTGAACACGGTCTGGAGAATCCGATCAAGGGTGATGTGTTCATTCTGGACGAAGTTTCCATGATCGATATCCAATTGATGAATTCCTTCCTGCGGGCCCTGCCCGCCGAGGCGACCCTGATTCTGGTGGGGGATGCCGACCAGCTTCCCAGCGTCGGGGCGGGAAACGTCCTTCGTGACCTGATTGACTCGGGCGTGGTTCCATTGACGAAGCTGGACACGATTTTCCGGCAGGAGTCGCAAAGCTGGATTGTTAAAAATGCGCATCGCGTGAACCACGGGCTTCCGCTCGAAACGCCGGAAGAGGGCCGGACGGGGGATTTCTTTTTCATTGAGTCGGATACCCCCGAGGATGTGATCGCCAAGATGCTGGAACTGGTGTCATCCCGGATTCCAAAAAAATTCAAGTTTGATCCGATGACAGAGGTTCAGGTGCTTACGCCGATGCGGCGGAACCAGCTCGGGTGCGAAAACCTGAACATTATTCTTCAGGAGGCGTTGAATCCCGGGGGACCTTCGCTGAGCCGGTTTGGCCGGCAGTATAAAGCCCGGGATCGCGTGTTGCAGATCCGGAACAACTATGACAAGGACGTTTTTAACGGGGATATCGGCCAGGTGGAACGGGTTGACCCGGAAGGGCAGGAGGTCATCGTTAATTATGATGGGCGCCGGGTGGCCTATGCGGCCGAGGAACTCGATGAGCTGGATCTGGCTTACGCCTGTTCCGTTCACAAATCGCAGGGAAGTGAATATCCGGCGGTAGTCCTACTGATGAGCATGCACCACTTCAAGCTCCTTCAGCGGAATCTGCTCTATACCGCGATGACGCGGGGGCGGAAGCTGGTTTGTCTGGTGGGATCCCGGAAGGCTGTGAACATGGCGATCCGGAACGACCATGTGTCATTCCGTCGCACGACCTTGAGCGACCGGCTGAAAGGGAGACTGTAAAAAGAAAACAGGCCAATATCCCTTTCGGGGCTATTGGCCTGCTGACGTGTTCCGGTTCCGGTTTAGCGCCGGGAGCCGCCGCGCCGGGGCGCGCCGTTTCCGCCGCGTCGCGACCGTGCTTCGCTGACCACGATCTTACGTCCCATGATGTCGCGTCCGTTCATGCCGTTCAGAGCGGCCTGGGCGGACTCGACGCTACCCATAGTGATAAACGCGAAGGATTTGGTTTCGCCGTTACGGGGCGGAACCATGCGGACTTCCTTCACATCACCGAACTTGCCGAATTGCTTCTCAAGTTCCTCGCCGCTGACCTCTTCGATCAGGTTCCCGATATAGAGATCGGGGGAGCGAACCGTGCGGCTGCCTCCGCCATATCCTGAGCCGCTGCTCCGGCGTCCGCCGCCGAGCTTAAGACCGGTCAGAACGCCCGCCAGAAACAAGGCCAGCGTTGCGGCGCAGAGCGCCACGAGGTTCATCACATCCATTTGTTTCAAACACTGCAACCAAGTCATATCGCATGCACCACACATATAGTATCCATTCCTTCTGCTACTGATTCCGGGGGGTTACGTCGAGAGGTACGACGTCCTGCGCCGGTCACTTCATCTCGATGAACCCTTCCAGTTTCCGGATCCGCGTCGGATGACGCAGTTTCCGGAGCGCCTTGGCTTCAATCTGGCGGATTCGTTCCCGAGTGACGTTGAACTGTTTACCTACCTCTTCGAGGGTGCGCGAATATCCATCCGCCAGGCCGAATCGCAGGTTAAGAACCTGCTGTTCACGCTCAGTGAGGGTGCCAAGGACGTCTTTTAGGCGATCCTTCAGCAAACTGTAAGCGGTCATTTCGGACGGATTTTCAGCGCCCTTGTCCTCGATAAAATCACCAAAATGCGCGTCGTCACCATCGCCCACGGGGCTTTGGAGGGAGATGGGTTGCTGGGCCATTTTGTAGACGGCGCGAACCCGTTCGACGGGAAGGCTCATTTCCTCGGCAACTTCCTCCGGGGTGGGTTCCCGGCCGAGTTCCTGGACGAGCTTCTTCTGGACACGCATCAATTTATTGATCGTCTCAATCATGTGCACCGGAATGCGGATCGTCCGGGCCTGATCCGCGATGGCGCGCGTGGCGGCCTGCCGGATCCACCAGGTGGCATAGGTGCTGAATTTATAGCCGCGCCGGTACTCGAACTTCTCCACGGCCTTCATCAACCCCGTGTTGCCTTCCTGAATCAAGTCAAGGAACGACAAGCCCCGGTTCATGTATTTCTTCACAATGCTGATCACGAGGCGCAGGTTGGCTTCCACCATCTCGGTTCGGGCCACCATGCCCTTGCGCATCGCGTCTTTCAGCTGCTTGTATTTGGCGATGAATTCCTCGGCCGTCAGGCACATCTGGTCTTCCAGTTTGCGTTGATGACGCTGTTCGGCGGCAAGCGCATCGGCCTGTTTTTTGCATTTTCGCGCCTTTGTGAGGATGACGATCTGGGCGAGGCAGGCGAGGACTTCCTTGTAGTTATCCTCGGCCTTGGAGGCCATCGACTCGACGATTTTCTGTTTGAAATAAAGATTTTCAAAGAGCTCGATCAGGCGCTTGCGGGCTCGCTCCAGATCCTTCTGGGCGGCGACCTTCTGGGCGACGGTGGCCTTGCTTTTGCGGAGTTGCGATGAGGCCGCCTGAAGCTTGTCCCGGTTTTTAAGAAGTTCCTTCTTGAGTCGGGGCAATGCCTTGAGATAAGTCTCCCGGCTGTCCACAAACTTGTCCTCAATAACGCGATCAAAACGATCCCGCCCGTTTTCCAGGCGTTCGGCCGTGTGCAGGTACATGTCTGCGGCGACGCCGAGTTCGTCGAAGAGGTTGCGGACGGTGACTTCGGCGCTTTCGATGCGCTTGCAAATTTCCACTTCCTGTTCACGGGTCAGGAGGGGGACCTGTCCCATCTGGTGCAGGTACATGCGGATGGGGTCGTCAAAGATATCCAGGCGTTCGGCCCGGGCCACCGAGGTGGTCTGCTTGGCCGGTTCCTTGCGGAATTTTTCAGCGTCCGAGGCCTCGATGATTTCAATATCCATGCTGCGAAGGAGTTCCAGGTATCCTTCCAGTTCCTCGGGATTGATGACCGAGTTGGGGATCATCTCGTTGACATCGTCGAAGGTCAGGTATCCCTGTTCCTCGGCCAGTTTCACGAGATCCTTGATGCGCTGGCTGCGTTCTTCCCAGCTCAAGCCGCCTGCAGGAGTGGCTCCGCTCTCATCGCCCTCGACCTCGGGTTTGGCTTCAAGTTCGGGCTGGTCGGATCCCTCTTCGCCGAGCAACCCGCTGCGGGGAGCCGCGTCGGTCATTTTGGGGATTGAAATAGCCTTTAATTTCCCGGTCTTGGCTTTGACAGGAACGGCCGGAACGGGAAGGGGTTTGACTTCAACCGTCGCGTGCTTAACCGCTTTCGCGGGTTGTGCCTTGGTCGGAGTCGTTTTTGAAGGTTTTTGGGGAAGAGAAGCCGGCTTCGATGGAGCGGGGGCTTGTTTTTTTTCGACCTTTTTTACCTTTGAGGCAGCTGTGGCTTTCGTGCTCGACGTTTTTGAAACTTTGCTTTTCGCCATAATAATCCTTCAAGTAACAATCATGCCCTCGCTGTGCCAATAAAAGGGCACAATACACCGTTGAACGGTCAAATATGCCAGAATGCCCGGCGGATGACAACACAAAAAGTGTTCTTCTTATCTTCTTTGTCGTGGAGGGAGCCCCTTACTCTTGAGTAATTATTTTAGTGCACATCCGCCAGCCATCATTGTATAGTTCTTTCAGTTGAGTGGGGAATATCCGTATTTGCATCGGGTATCGCCGCGCGCAATAAGAGGCTGACGTGATGACGAGAAGCATCAAGAGCTGGAGGAAAAAACAATGTTTCAAGCCAGTCTCACCGGATGTGTGTCTGCCCCGCCAGAAAAGCGATTTCTTATCCATTTGATGTTTTTTCATATGCCTGTAGGTTACAGGCAAAACAACCTCCCGGTCAGCGCTATTTCCCGGGCTGTCCGTGGGTGAGTCTATGGGATGCTAATGATTTCGTTTATAACGCTGAGGCAGAGCATAATGAAGGTGCCATGTCAGGTAATATTTTGGCTCGCGATTGGCCTTCAGTTGGTTTGGGCCGCAGCGGCGTCGTCGCAGGCCGCAAATGCTCCGGGGTGGGACGAAGGCAGGAGCCTCGTTCGGGACCACTGGAACGTTTGGAAGGATCGGACTGCAAAGGTCTGTCTGGCGGAAGGTGGCCAGGTCGCCGATATTTTCGTTGATCGCGATGCGGTTCCGCTCGTTGGTATTGCGGCACGGCTGCTGGCCGATGATATCGAGCGGGTCACGGGGCTACGCCCCGAGGTAAAGAACGATCCGAAGCAATTGGGCCGGACCGCGATCCTGATCGGCACGCTCGGGAAATCGGCCGTGGTGGACGGCTTGGTGAAGGAGGGAAAGCTCGATCCGACGGCGTTGCGAGGGCGCTGGGAAGCCTTTGGCATACAGACCGTGGTCGGGCCGCTGCCGGGAGTGAAGCGGGCGCTGGTCATCCTCGGGAATGATCGGCGTGGCACGGCGTACGGCGTGATGGAGCTTTGCCGGGGTATGGGCGTTTCGCCGTGGTATTGGTGGGCCGATGTTCCGGTGGCGCGTCGCGAAAAACTCTATGCAGGGTCGAGCACACTGTTTACCGGGGCTCCAAGCGTCAAGTATCGGGGCATTTTCATCAACGACGAAAAATGGGGATTTTCTCCCTGGGCGACGAAAACCCTTGATCCGAAACTGAACGATGTGGGACCCAAGACGTATGAGAAAGTGTTTGAGCTGATGTTGCGGCTGCGTCTGAACTATCTTTGGCCGTCCATGTGGCGGGAGGATGGATTTCTTAAAAAGGAGTTCGGCGCCACGTCCGGAAATGTTGAGCTGGCGGACCAATGGGGCATCGTTATTGGCGCTTCGCACTGCGAGCCCATGCTCCGCAATAACCAATTCATGCCCGCTTCGGCAGGGCCTTGGCGCTACGATACCAACCGCGAAAGGATACTCGCATACTGGGAAGATTGGGCAATAAAGCGGGGACCTTACGAAGCGGTATGGACCGTAGGAATGCGCGGGATTCATGACTCGCCCATGGAAGGCGGCAATACCGTGGCGGAACAGATGGCTCTGGTGGAGAAGGCCATAACCGACCAGCGCACGCTGCTGGACACCTATGCGCGGCCGCATTGGAACCCCGTTCCCCAATGCTTTATTCCCTATAAGGAAGGCCTCCCTCTCTATGATGCAGGCTTGAAAGTGCCGGACGATGTAACCATTGTGTGGCCGGATGATAATTGGGGGTATATCCGCCGTCTGCCCGGCCTCAGTGAACGGAAACGCCCCGGCGGCAACGGCGTCTACTACCATGTCGACTACGTTGGCGCGCCTGAGAAATACGTCTGGTTCAACTCCACGCCGCCGGCCAAGATATGGGTCGAGATGCGCAAGGCCTGGGACAATGATGCGCGCACAATGTGGGTGCTCAATGTCGGGGACGTGAAATCGCAGGAACTCAGCATGGATTTTTGGGCGCGCCTTGCCTGGAATGTGGATGCGTTTGGACCGGCGGCCCAGCCGGCGTATCTTGAGGCGTTGGCCGCCGAGTTTTTCGGTTTTGAGAATGCGAAACCTGTCGGCGGGATTTGGAACGAGTTTTTCCGGCTTTGCTTCATACGCAGGCCGGAGACAACGTATTCCCTGGACTGGACCCAGTCTCTTGGGCCGTCCATGCGCGCAAGCCTGATGAAGGATTACGAGGCACTGACGGGTCGCGCCGGGGCGTTGAGGCAATCGATTAGCGATCAGGCTCAAGATGCGTATTTCGAAACAGTTCTTTATCCGGTCAAGATGCTCTGTGCTTCGGGCCTGATGGCGTTGCAACTCGATCGACAACTCCGGGCAACAAACGACTCTGTTGTCGCTGAACAATCCCGCCCGGCTGGGGAGCAATGGTGCGAAGTGATCACCCGCGAGACAAAGTACTACAACGAAACGCTGGCAGGTGGAAAATGGCGCCACATGATGGCGATCAGTCTGAATAATGGACATCCCCGGGCTGACAGGAGTTTCATCGAAAATCGGAACATGTCTGTTCTTCCAACAAAAGTTCCTGATCAATCCGGTGTTTTTAAAACATTCGATGCTGCGGACTTTACGCGCAAGTTCGAGGTCGACAATGCCCGATGGGAGGTGATATCAGGTCTGGGCTGGAACGGGCGCGCCATGGCGCTATTTCCGATGACGGAATCCAATGCCTGGGAACTGGCGCAGTCGATGAATTCGGCGCCGCATTTGGAATACGAGTTCGCGTGGAAAAAAGTCCATACGAATTTCAGTATTCTTGTTCACGTGTTGCCTTCGTTCCGCCTGAGCCACGGCATGCAGTTGCGTGTTGCCGCCAGCCTGGATGGAGCGCCGGTAAAAACGGGCTTTGTGGATGGCAGCAACTCCGGCCGCGAAAACGCAGATGAGAGCGCTCCAGAGCGGCGTGACATAATCCGGAATAACCGTGCCACGGTGCGTTTTTCGTTCGCAGTGGCAAGAACGGGCCGGCATGTGCTCCGGCTTTGGACGCCGGATCCCGGTGTCGTATTGGATGCAATTACAGTAAGACCCAGAGACGTTTCCTTGATAAATCACGATAAGTCGAAACGCATAGCGGAGGGAGTCGAATCGGGGAAATGAATATGTTGGTGTTATTATTACTTATCGGGGCCGCAGTGGTGAGAGCTGATGAGACTGCGGTGATGCGGCTGACTGCGGATACGCCCTGTGGGTGGTTGCGAAGGACGAACCGGAAGCCGTAGAACGGGCATTGGCCGATGTGCAGCGTGATTGGTACAAGGTGTTCGGGCATCGGCCGATCGTTCTGCAGGAACGGCCGAAGAACTGGCAAGGGCCAGTGATCTGCATCGGTTCAAAAGGGCCGTAGCTGAAGGAGTTGGTTAGGGCAACTTTCCCCGGGCCGGAAAGCTTTGTCCTGCAGGTCTGTGTTGATGCGGCTGGAGGCCAGACCCTGGTGGCGGCCGGGGCGGACAAACGAGGTGCAATCTATGCCGCGTATGCGCTTTCGGAAGAAATTCTCGGCGTGGATCCCTGGTACTATTGGACTGATCACGAGCCTGCCCCCAGGAAGGAAATCGAGTTGCCTGTCTCGTTGAACGAAACATTCGGGCCGGCCACATTCCGGTACCGCGGCTGGTTCATCAATGACGAAGGAATTCGCCAGGGACTGAAGCTCAAGGAAGAGCGTCTTGAAGCCATCATGCGCTTGACCGCTGAGACGCTTGAGAAACGCGCCCCGAAACCGACGGCTCTACAAGGTCGGCGTATTAAAGTTGTGGATGGATCCACAACACAACTTCCCGACACTGCCGAA
>CAMDCX010000071.1 GCA_945890715.1 PVC group bacterium
CTATTCGCGGCCAATAAGGTGTAACCCTACCGTCAACACCTAAGTAGGGATAGACCCCATAGCATCCCATCGCCGTGCCGTGATAATCATGCTCTTAAGAATTACATGCAGGAGAAACAACACTAAGAAAGGAACATGCCATGAAAAAGATAGTCGTATTACTGGGCCTTGCGTTGGTTACGGGGAGTGCATCGGCGGAACCCAGGCCATTTCAACTCAGCCTGACTCCAGGCATCGCCATCCATGACCGCACCGAGAAAATCGAGGGCTTTACACTGGGACTATGGAGCGAGAACCCTCAAGCCGCTTTCGCCTTGGGGATTGTCAACGGGTCTACGGGTGATAGCGCTGGCTTGAGCGTGGGCATCCTGAATTACTCAGACAACTACAGAGGACTGCAATGGGGGCTGGTCAACTATGCAAAGGGCGACACCCTCGGCTGGCAAGGTGGTTTTTGCCTTGGCATTGTGGGCAGTGTTGTGAACTACACCGGCGGAACCATGAGGGGATTCCAGTGCGGAGTGGTGAACTACGCTCACAGTCTGAATGGATTTCAACTCGGACTCGTCAACTATGCCGAAGCGGCAACGACCGGAGTTCAGATCGGCGTGGTGAACATAATGCCTCAAAACCGATGGTTCACAGGGTTACCCGATGAATTGGCGCCCGCAATGATTCTAGTCAATTGGCACTTCTAATCAGGCTCATGACATGAAAGAGAACCGTCATGATTGAAGCGAATGCCAATCAGCGACCTTCCCTTGTTAACCTTACGGGCTGGAGTTTCGTGTTAAACGTCAGCCTTATCATGGCGGGCGTCGCAACCATGGCGTTGGGCCTGCTTGCGTTGCTGGGCTGGGTATTGGGATTGCCGATCTTCGCCAGTTTCAGGGCGGACCTGATTCCGATGGTGCCAAGCACGGCGGCTCTATTTCTGGTGTATGGGGTGACCGATCAAGGCCCCAGCCTTCCGACCCATTAAGGAGACTGGCGAATGACGCCCACACCCACGCACCCTCTATCCACTCGGCGTTTGTCCGTATCGGTCTTTGACGACGACGCCAGTTCGTGCGAACTAATGGAGGCCTACCTATATTCCTTAGGTTGTGAGGTACAGTGTTTCACAGACGCTAGAAAGGGTTTGGCGGCCTTCCGTGCCAAGCCGACCGATGTCGTGCTCACGGATGTTAACATGCCGGATAGCATCAATGGGTTGACGCTCCTCAAGTTGCTCAAAGAAGAGAGCCCCTTGATCGAGGTCATTGTGATCACCGGCTCCGCCGACATGGATGTGGCGATAGAGGCCTTGCGGCTGGGCGCCTTCGATTTTCTCGAAAAGCCGATTTCTCAGGCCGATTTGGTCGAGACTGTGAAACGGACCGTTCGCTACCGGACCCTTATCCAGGAAGCTGATGGTTTGGCGGATCGGCTCTCGCTCATCACCAGGCAGGAGTCCGAGCGATGGGGCATTGAAGCGTTTGTGGGCAAGTCGCAGGTCATCCGGAAAATGTTGCTCGATATTCGCTTATTGCAGCGGATCCCCAATACCTCGGTCCTGATTACCGGCGAGAGCGGCACCGGTAAAGAACTGGTTGCACGCGCCATCCATTATGGAAGTGATCGTTCCATCCGGCCTTTCGTGGCGGTGAACTGTGCCGCAGTCCCTGCAGAACTCGCCGATTCCATGCTATTTGGCCATGCCAAGGGATCCTTTACCGGTGCTATTACGGATCGCAAAGGCTGTTTTGAAACGGCAGACAAAGGAACCGTCTTCCTGGATGAGATAGGCGATATGCCCCTTAGTATTCAAGCCAAACTCCTGCGTGTTCTGGATGACGGCGTCGTCGTGCCGGTTGGCATGACCCGGGGCGTGAAAGTGAATGTGCGCGTTGTGGCCGCCACCAACGCGCATCTGGAATCCAAAATAGCCAACGGTGCATTCCGTTCAGATCTGTTTTACCGCCTCGCCGCTTTCCCCTTCTCCCTGCCCCCATTGCGTGAACGAGCCGAGGATATTCCCTTGCTTGCCCGTCACTTCGCGCTGAAACTCTCTGCGGAAATGGGATTGCCTTGCCCCGACTTCAGTGCCGAGACCTTGACCAGTCTGGAGAAGCAGTCTTTTCCCGGCAATGTCCGCGAATTGAAAAACAGGATCGAAAGAGCGCTGATTGAATGTGGCGGAAACTGTATCACACCTGAATACCTTCATTTTCAGGAAACTTCGCTTGCTGCGAGCCCTCAAGAGACGTTGCCGGACGGAGCAGGATTCAGTTTCGACACCATTCCTGACGATTTACGTGCGGCAGAGCGGATTTTGGCCCAACGGGCTATGACGAAAACGAAGGGTAATGTTTCAGAAGCTGCGATTCTCATGGGGATCAGCCGCGCTAAACTCTACCGCCTCATGTCACCCCCTCTGTAAAGGTTTCGTTGACGAGGGGAGAGATGAATCGACCGAAGGACTCATTACCCTCTCCTCCACTTCCTCATGGCTGGTAATGAGTCAATCATGTTCGATATGACTCAAAACAAGACACTCCTACAGAATCGACCCTCGAATAGAGCCTGTCGCAACATCTTCTGTTTCAGCAACTTGCAGAGGTTATAAAGGTGTTGGCACTGCCTGTGCTAAGTAAGGAGGAAGTTAATAATGTAATAAAGAACGGAGATAAAATGAAAATGACGATGACAATGAAGGCAGTAAGCGGTTTAGCAGTTTTTGCGGTGTATACAATGGCGGGGCGTTTGTCGATTGCACAAACAATCACGGAAAGCCCGGTTTTCGCGGCTGCAGAGGCTGGCAACGTAAGCGCTGTGACGTCCATGGTGGCTGCCGCCCCAGCGGTACTCGAGCTTCATGACCGGTATGGTAAAACACCGCTACACTATGCGGTGGCTGGAGGACATGCGGGACTAGTCGCCGTTTTGCTGAAACAAGGCGCTTCTGTTACGGTTTATGATAACCGTGGCTGGATGGCGCTCCACTATGCCGCCGAGAATGGGAGTCCTGAAATAGCGGAAATGCTCATTAATTCAGAGGCCGATGTCAATGCCTTCAACACCATGGAATGGACCGCGTTACATCTGGCCGTTCAACAGGGGCGCACACGGGTGATGCTATGCCTGATCGGGCATGGCGCGAATATTGATGCCAAGACCAGTCGGGGTGCTACCGCTTACAACATTGCGTGCGATAACAATCAACTGGTGATTAAGGACTTCTTGGTTTCCAAAATGCGGGGGACAAGTGTTGGCTTAAAATCTTCCACTCTGGTTATGTTATGAATCTGCTCCTCGTGTTAATGGTGTTGGGCTCGATTCCGTCAGCTCTCCTGGCTCAGTCCAACACCCTTAGTAGCCAGAGTTCAAGTGTGTCATGGTGGAAACAGGTTTTTTGCACGCTTTCATGGGATGAGACGATCTTGAGCGCTGAATCTCCCCGAACCCTTTGCTGGCAGGTTAAGCGACATGTGTCTTATAGAGCTGAGGCAGGTGACCAGTGGTTTAGCGGAAGGACGATCTGGAATCGCGGTTATGGGGATTGTAAGGCTTTTGCCTCGTGTGTGGAGGATCTCTGTGAGGCCAAGGGCTATATTTGCTGGACTGCCGGGGTTTATCCCGTGGGTTCCCGTTCAGCCGGACACAATGTGGTCATGGGACTCTGGAATGGCCGGATGTGGATGGCGAGTAATGGCGATTATTATGATGTCGTTTCTTTGGATGATGCCCTCAATAAGGTGTCCAATACCATTCAAGAGTTGCAGGGGGGGAAATTGGAGTTCGTTCCGCTGTCCTATTGAGGGTCTTTTCCAACCGATTAGGATGGGAAATCAATTTTCAGTACGCGCCATTAGGGTTATACCCCATAGCCGGAACGGGGGAATCATGCTACCAGATCCACAAACGCCCCACCAACCGGTCTCGCCGCACGGCTCCGAACATACGGCTATCGATACTGAGGGAACGATTGTCGCCTAATACAAAATAGGAATCGCCAGACACCCTGTACACTTTCACCCCGAGTGACTTCCCCTCCGTCGACACCCCCTTCGACAGATAGGACTCCAGACTCACTCTGCCATTCACGAAGACATGCCCCTCTTTGATCTGAACCACATCCCCGGGGGAGGCAATGATCCGCTTCACAGAAAAGTCGCCCGAACCCGGCATGGTGATCTTAACAATATCGCCCGGTTTCGGATCACGGAAGCGATAGACCATCCGATTGATCAGATAGCGTTCACCATCCTGAAGCGTCGGCAACATGCTGTTGCCTTCAACTTCCCCGATCATCCACCCGTCAGAACCGCATCCTTGGCCGCCTTGGCAATTTTGAACTTCAGGACAGTCTTGGCGGGAATCTGAATGGTCGCGCCAGTAGCCGGATTGCGTCCCGTGCGGGCCGCACGTTCCACCTTGACGAGTTTGCCAAGACCGGGAATAACGAAGCCCGCCGCTGCCTCCCGTACTGCCATGCTGACGAGAACGTCCAACATCGCCGCCGCCTGTTTCTTTTCGACTCCTACGGTTTCCGCCAACTCTGCAACGATTTCACTTTTGGTCTTCATCAGTCCACCTCCATCGGGTTGATCAACACGATTTGACTCTATGCCTCACGGTTCTTCGAAACAAGAGGATAATGAGGGGAGTGGGGCTCGACAAGTTCCTGTCCCTATTCTGTCCTATTCTGCCTCAAAATCATCGCTCAACCTTGATCCTGTAAAACAGGCATGGATGTGCCGCATCTGCATCCAAGACAAAGTTGGTGACTCCGGTTGGGAGCATATCGTTGGTGTAGATATCGGTCCAGACCGGGCTGGTGGCAGTGAGAGCCGCACATCGCTGGAGGTACTGCCTGGCCCACCGGCCTTGGGAATCAGGTAATTGCGTAAGTTGTTGGATATCAATTCTGACTCCTGACTCCTGACTTCTCGGGGCGATGCAACGAAGTGAAATCGCACCCAGTTGCTATGGCGACACCACGCACCCCACAACAACGCTTGCCGCAGGGAACCGGGTCTGCGATGCTGTCGTCATAGGAGGCGTTACTATGAAACAAGTTTTGTTTGCGTGTTTGCTGGGTCTTTGCTTTTCCCGCGTTTCTGCCATGGCAGAGTCGACACAGGTTTTTGACATCGAGGGTGGATGGGTATTCCCGGGCTACAACGACGTCCGGATTCCAGGTGATTCGGGCACGAAGCTGTCGCTAACGGAAGACCTCTCTGCAGACTCCTTCCCGGCCTTCCGCGCCCGCTACACTATCACGATGGCCGGCAAGCACGACCTCAGCCTGCTGGCGGCCTTCCTGACGATGCGATCCAGTGGCACGCTGGATCGTGATACGGATTTCAATGGCACGACATTTCAGGCTGGTGCACCTCTTGAATCCACGTTCCGGTTCAACTCCTACCGCCTCACGTACCGCTATCTCCTGTTCGATTCGCCGAAATTCAAGTTCCGCGCAGGCGTTTCGGCCAAGGTGCGCGATGCAGCGATCCGGCTGGAAGGCGGCGGGCAGGAGTCCGAGAATACCGACCTCGGCCTCGTTCCGCTGATCAGTTTCAACGCCGTCTGGCTGGCGCACCCGCGGCTTCATCTGGTTCTGGACGGTGATGCGCTGGCCGCCCCGCAGGGCCGCGCGGAGGATGTGCTCCTCGCCGCTGTGGTGCCTCTTAATGACCATGTATCCCTGAAGGCGGGGTATCGAATCCTGGAAGGCGGCGCGGACAACGACAAGGTCTACACCTTCTCGCTCTTCCACTACGCCGTGGCGGGGATGGTGGCGGAATTCTAGCGCATGACCAGGTAATTACCCGGCCCGATCCTCGATTTTTCCGAGGGCGCGCAGGAGGCCGTCGAGGATGGTGATGGGATGCGGGGGGCAGCCGGGAATATACACATCCACCGGAACCACGGCCCCTGCCCCATTACACGTTTCAGGATGATCAACATAAGGGCCGCCATTGATGGCGCAGGCACCCACGGCGATCACCAGCTTGGGATCAGGAACAGCGTCATAGGTTTTCTTCAAGGCCAGTTCCATAGTCTTCGTCACCGGCCCGGTGACGAGCACCCCGTCGGCGTGGCGCGGAGAAGCCACAAACTGGATTCCAAACCGCCCGAGATCAAACACCACGGTATTCAACACATTGCAGTCCGCCTCGCAGGCATTGCAGCCCCCCGCGCAAACTTGCCGCAACTTGAGGGAACGCCCGAACAGCTTTCGACTTTTCTCCTCCAACGCGGCCTTCAGCACGGGCTCGCCCCCGCCCACGATCAACGACTGACGATCCCGCGTGGCAAGTTGATGGTCGCGGCTGAACCGGATGGCACCGGCCGGACACCCTTTTTCACACTCCCCGCAGAACAGACAACGCCCGAGATCAATCGTGACGTTCCCGGCCCGCTCCGCCAAGGCGCCCACCGGACAGACCCCGGCACACGAACTAAGCCCCCCGCCAAATTTCGACTGGTCAATGACCGGCATTCCACGAAATCGCTCGGGCAAGACCGGCGGTTTCCGCGGATACTTGATCGTACGATGCCGCTGTTTCAGGCGCGCCAGAATGATGCTCAACATAGTGACCTCACCTTCACAAATCGTGTCCGCAGTAGGACAGGTTGAAACTCTTGTTGCACAGCGGAAAATCCGAAATCTGCTGGTTCCGCATCGCCATGGCCAATCCCATCCAGTTCAGGAAGGAGGGATCCACCACCTTGTAGCGGGCGAACCGTCCCTGCTTATCGGTCAACGCCACATGGCAAATTGAACCCCGCCAGCCTTCCACTAGGGAAACCACCAGGGACTCCGCCGCCAGCGCCCGGGTCTCCACCCGAACGGCTCCTCCGACGGGCATCTGCAATTGCTCCCGGATAAAATCACCCGACCGCTGAATTTCCAGCCACCGGATATAGGCCCGCTCAAAAACATCGCCGCTCACCCCGGTTGACACCGGAATCTGGGCAAAACGATAAATGCCCGCCGGAAAATCCTGACGTGCATCATACTCGGCGCCACAGGCCCGCGCTACAGGACCCACGAGTCCGATTTCCTGGCAAGTCTCAAGCGAGAGTTTCCCGGTTTCCTCAAACCGGCTCATGACCGAAGGCGAATCCCAGAGCAGGTTGACGGCATTGGCTGTATCCGCCATCGTGGCTTCCAGCCGCTTAAGAAGATCCGCCACTCCGGCTGCGTCCGCATCCAATCCGATCCCGCCTGGCTGGATCAGGCCGCGCCCGAAACGGTTCCCGCACAGCACGGCGGTCATATTGAGAAAATCACCACGCAACCGGCCGCAGTAGGACGCCGTCGGCAAAAATCCAACATCGCCGGCCAGAGCCCCCAGATCACCGGTATGGTTCGCCAACCGCTCCAATTCCAAAGCAATGCCCCGGAACACCTGAGCCCGCGCCGGAACCGTGCACCCTGCCAACGCCTCCATCGCCTGGCAATATGCCGTGGTATGCCCAATCGTAGTGTCCCCCGCCAGAGTCTCCAAAAGGGGGATCGTCCGCTTGTCCGGCCCCCCCAGTAAGGCCCGTTCAATTCCCCGGTGCTGGTAGCCAAGTGAAATCTCAAGATGGAACACCTGTTCCCCGTGGCACTGGAACCGGAAATGGCCGGGCTCAATGATCCCCGCATGAACGGGGCCCACGGCCACCTCATGGACTTCATCGCCCTCCACCTTGTAGTACTCCATGATCCCGGCGACCGGTGCCTCCGCAGCACTCCGCCCCCACGCATCGTGTCCCGGTCGCCATGATTTCACAAAGCGGACCGGCTTGAGCCAGGGATGCCCTTCAGGGCGAAGTCCGAACTGTTCGGCAATTTCGCGCTCAAACAAATGAACCTGGGGACACTCCGGAGTCAGGGACGGAAACGACTCGCCCGTAATCCGGGTTCGGGCCACGCGAAGTTGTCCTTCCTCGCGAAACGCCAGCACCGCGTAAAGATCTACCCCGGCCTCACCCTCCGGCATATGCCCGAAAAAGGCGGCCACCTTGGCGCCATCCTCAACGGCTTCCCGAATGGATCCCCGGAAGACGGCGCCTTCAAGATCTGGAATATCGCGCCGGGCAAGGGGCACGCTGTTTCGAGTCTGGGCCCATTTCAAAATCGCGGTCATGGTTTCACCTCCAAGTACGCCACCGCCTCGTGAAGCGCCGCCGTCAGGGAATTGGGGATATACAACCCGAGCAGAATGGAAAGGCCCAGAAATATCAGGATCGGGATCACTAATTGGGGACGATCCCGGTAGGCCGTGGACGCCGCCTGTGGCGAGGGCACGCCCTGTACCACACGCAGCACCGTCGTTCCCATTCCGATAAAGACAATCGCAAGAACCGCCAGATACAAGGTCGCCACGGCATAGTGCCCGCCATTAATAGCGCCGGTCAGAATCGTGAACTCACTGATGAAGGGGCCGCCGGGCGGCGATCCGGTGACAATCAGGAAGCCCGCCAGGAAGGTGACGCCTGACACCGGGAGCCGCCGCATGGCACCGCGAACATCGTCCGTCAGCTTGCTCCCGTAGGCCCGATGAATATTCCCGGCCGACAGGAACAGCACCCCTTTGGTCACCCCGTTTGTGATCATGTGCAACAAGGCTCCAAAGGCGGCCAGGCCGCCCAGTCCGATCCCCAGAACCAAAATTCCCATGTGTTCAACGCTGGAGTAGGCCAGCATCCGCTTGAAGTCACGCTGACGCACCATGAACACCGCCGCGACCGCCATCGAGAACAACCCGATAAACACCAGGATCTCGCGGGCAAA
>CAMDCX010000072.1 GCA_945890715.1 PVC group bacterium
ATGGACACGCCCGATATCAACGCCTTCGCGGCACCGGGTGGCTTCATCATGGTCTCCCGCGGGATGCTCCGCTGTTGTAAAAACGAGGAGGCTCTGGCTGGCGTTCTGGCGCATGAAATCGGACATGTGGAACTGAACCATGGACTCCAGGCCATCGACAAGAGCCGCCTCACCGCCGCGGCCACCATTCTGGGAACCGAAGCCGCCAAAAACCTGGGGGGCAAGGATCTGGCCGAATTGACCAAAACGTTCGAAAACTCCATCTCGGACATCACCTCCACCGTCATGAATAGCGGCTATGCCCGGAAATTCGAGTTCCAGGCCGACAAAGCGGCCGTGACCATCCTGACGCGCGCAGGCTATTCCCCGAATGGACTGGTCTCCATGCTTCAGCAAATGGAAAAGAACCTCAAACCCGGCGGCCACGATTTCGCCAAAACCCATCCTGCCCCTCAGGATCGGATCGCTGAATTGACCAAGCTCATAACGACACCACCCCCTGCGGATACCGCCGCGCGACAGTCCCGTTTCGACGATACGATGCGAGGACTCTAAGGTGCAGCAGCACCTTCTGCAGGCTCTGGGCATCGGCCTTCTAGCCACCTTGCTGGCAAGCGCCCTCTGGCAGTTCGGGATCCTGAATCGCTGGGAAAGCAGCTTTTGGGACGCTGAAGTCGGCTGGTTCAAGCACCCTGAGAAAACCACAGACCAGATCCGGCTGATTTTCCTGGACCAGGACAGCCTGGACTGGGGCAAAAAGATGGGATGGGAATGGCCCTGGCCCAGGGAGGTCTATGCTCCCGTCCTCGACTTCTGTCGCCGGAGTGGGACAAAGGCCGTGGCTTTCGACGTCATCTTCAGCGAACCTTCGGACCGCATCGATCAGGATGCCGCGCTCGGCGACGCCATCAAGAGAACCCCCGCCTTTGTCGGCACGCTATTTGTCGGAAATGAAACCGGTAGCGCCACCAACTGGCCAACCTGGATTCCGGAATCCGGGATCCGTTTCCGGGATCATTACCCCGATCAGAACAATCCCTTCAAGATGGGGCAGGCCATGTTCCCCATTCCCGAAGTGGCAACCAACGCCGCCATTCTCGGAACGGTCTTCGGAAATCCCGACTCCGACGGGATCTACCGGCGGCTGCGCCCCTTCAGCCTGTTTGACGGGAAGGTGGTTCCGTCTCTGGGGCTGGGCGCCTACCTGGCGGCCTCAACAAACCGGTCGCTGTATCTGCGAGAATCCTGGTTCGGAATCAACCACAGGCGCATCCGGATGCATCTGGATGGCAATGGTCAGTCTATCCTGCGTTATCGCGGGGGATCGAAGACACACCAAACCGTTAATATCTCCGGGGTCATCGAATCCGAACTTCTAATGCGGGAGGGAAAGCCTCCCCTGATTGATCCGGCCTTCTTCAAGGACACCTATGTCTTCCTCGGGTTCACCGCGCCGGGACTCAAGGATTTGCGGCCCTCCCCGCTCGACTCCACCTATCCGGGCGTGGAGGTCCACGCCACATTCCTCGACAATCTTCTGGCAGGCGACTTCATGCGCGACGCGGCCGGCTGGGCCTCCTTCCTGCTGGCATTTCTCCTTGCCTGCGGAGGCGCCATCGCCATCCGGCTGGGCCGCCATGTCTGGCAAAATATTATCGTTTTCGCACTCCTGCTTCCCCTGCCCGTCCTTCTGGGATTCCTTGCCTATGCACACGGCTTCTGGCTTCCCGTAGCCTTCATTCTGGCAGCGACACTCCCCTCCCTGACCGGCACCCTGGCCCTGAACTACGCCACAGAGGGCAAACAGAAACGGTTTATCAAAGGTGCCTTTAAACAGTACCTCAGCCCACTGGTCATCGAGGAACTGGTTCAACACCCTGAACGCCTGAAACTCGGCGGGGAATTGCGGGAGTTATCCATTTTCTTTTCCGATATCAGGGGGTTTACCGGCATTTCGGAACACCTGAATCCGCAGGAACTGACTGCCCTGCTGAACGATTACCTGACGGCCATGACCGATATCATCTATGCCCATGGGGGCACGGTGGACAAGTATGAGGGCGACGCCATCATCGCCTTCTGGAACGCCCCGCTGGCCCAGAAGAACCATGCCATCCTGGCCGTGCACACCGCGCTGGAGTGCCAGGCCAAGCTGGTCGAGCTGAACCCGAAATATAAGGAACAGATCGGAGCCGAACTGCACCAGCGAATCGGGCTCAACAGCGGCCCCGTGGTGGTTGGCAACATGGGCTCACGCCAACGATTCAACTATACCTTCCTGGGCGATGCCGGAAACCTGGCCGCCAGGCTGGAGGGCATCAACAAACAGTTTGGAACCTCGCTTCTCATTTCCGAAAATACCCGTAAACAGCTGGATGACAGCCTTGCCGTGCGCAAGATCGCCCGGATTCAGGTGGTGGGTCGGAAAGAGCCCGTCACCGTCTACGAACCCATGGTGCCGGCCGATGCGGAAGCCCGAAAGGACATCCTGATCGTCTTTGCCCAGGCTCTTGCCCGATACACCGAAGGCAACCTGACTGAAGCGCTCTCGCTATTCAACTCAATCGAGGAAAAGGACGCCCCGGCGGCAGCCTATGTGCGACGTTGTCAGGCCATGCAATCACAACCACAAGGGCCTTGGACAGGTGTGTGGACGATGACGGAGAAATAACCCATGAAAAAAAGAACCATCAAAGAACTGAGCTTGTTAGGACACAGCACCACCCGTTATCCGGATTCCCCGGACAAGGCGAAACTGGAGGCGTTCCCGAACCGTTATTCCAAGCGGAATTACACGGTCCGGTTCGACTGCCCGGAATTCACCAGTCGCTGCCCCATCACTGACCAGCCCGATTTCGGCGATATTACCATTGAATACATCCCCAACCAGTTATGCCTGGAAAGCAAAGCACTGAAGCTGTACCTGTACTCCTTCCGCAACCACAACACCTTCCACGAGGAAGTCGTCAATCGCATCCTGGACGACATCGTGAAGGCCATCAAACCGAGGCACATCAAGGTCAGCGGGAACTTCAATCCCCGTGGCGGCATCTCCATCTTCGCTCAAGCCCAGTGGCCGGAATGACCGAAACAAAAAGGCCGCCCTTTCGGACGGCCTTTCATCATTCGGGATTTTGAGCGTTTCAGGCAATGGCCTTTTTCGCCAGATCCACGATCTTCACGAAACCAGCGGGATCGTTATAGGCGATCTCAGACAGCATCTTGCGATTCAGCTCGATACCGGCCTTTTTCAATCCCTGAATGAAACGGCTATAGGCCAGCCCTTGCTCCCGGCAACCTGCGGAAACCCGCACCGTCCACAGACGGCGATAGTCCCCCTTGTTGTCCTTGCGATGGATGTAGGCCAACCGCATCGCGCGGTCAACGGCCTCGGTCGCCTGGCGGAACAGTTTGCTGCGCGAACCCCGGAAACCGCGGGCCGCCTTCAGGGTCAATTTCCGGCGCTTACGCGACGCCGGCGCATTAGTTGCTCTGGGCATAGTCTCGTCCTTTCAGTACGTTCAAATCATTTCCGCGATGCGCTTGTGGTCGGAAGCATGAATTATTTTTCCGCCGCGCATGTTGCGCTTCTGTTTTCTCGTTTTGCTGCTCAGAAGATGACCACTGCCCGGGCGCCTATACATAAGCTTCCCCGTGGCTGTCTTCTTCACCCTCTTACTAACCATCTTTTTCGTTTTTTTCTTAGGCATGATACTCCTCAATCCGGCTCAAACAAGGCGACTTAGGAACAGAACACCCCGTCTTCCGGAAAACAAGGGCGGGACTCTACAGGAGAGCCTCCGCCCCGTAAAGCTTTTTTCAAGATTAACTGGACCGAACCGGAATCGGAGCCTGAACACTCCCTGCCACGGGAACAGGTTTCGGAGTCGGAATCGGGAGGGGCGACTGAAATCCTGCCGATCGGGGCGCCGCGGGTTCACGGGACTGAGGCTTTCCGGCACGAGGCCCCAACACCATGATGATGCTGTTGCCAAGCAGTTTCGGAGGCATGTCCGGCGCGGCGATCTCCTCGATGCCCGTCACGACCCGCTTCATCACCTCAAACCCAAGCTCACGATGCGCATTCTCACGTCCCCGGAAATAGAGGGAACATTTGACCTTCATTCCCTTCTCGATAAACCCGCGGATGTGGTTCATCTTCGTCTCAAAATCATGATCCGCCACATTGGCGTGGAACTTGATTTCCTTCATCTCAGCCGCATGCTGATGCTTGCGCGCCTCACGCTCCTTGCGTGCCTGCTCGTATTTGAATTTTCCGAAGTCCATGACCCGGCATACGGGCGGCTCCGCATTGGGTGATACTTCCACCAGGTCGAGCCCGGCCCGAACGGCAATCGCCATCGCTTCGCTGACGGTCATGACGCCCAGCATGTTTCCACTGTCGTCAAGCAACCGAACCTGCGGGCACCGGATACGGTGATTTACTCTGATAGTCTGCGGACGAATTTCCTACCTCCTTGTTGCGGGGCTTTCTGAGACCCCTGTGTTCACAGTCACAATCTTGTCCGCGACTTCCGCGCGGAGTTTATCCATCAACGCGTCCAGCGTCATGGTTCCCAAATCTCCAGCCGTGCGGCTACGAACCGACACCAGCCCGGCTTCCGCCTCGCGGGCGCCCAGGACCAGCATATACGGGATCTTCGCCATCTGCGCGTCCCGGATCTTCGCCCCGAGCTTGTCGGCGCTGCGATCCATTCGAACCCGGAAATCCGCCGACTGAAGCGCGGCGACCAGCGACTCCGCGGCCGGCATAACCTTGTCATTGATCGGCAGCACCCGAATCTGTTCCGGCGCCAGCCAGAGCGGAAACGCCCCGGCATAGTGCTCGACCAGAACCCCGAAAAACCGTTCAAGGCTTCCCAGAAGCGCGCGGTGCACCATATAGGGACGGTGTTCCTTCCCGTCATCCCCTGTGTAGGCCAGTTCAAAGCGCTCAGGCAGGTTGAAATCAAACTGAATGGTACTCATCTGCCACTCGCGCCCAATGGCATCCTTAACCTTCAAGTCAATCTTCGGGCCATAGAAGGCGCCCCCACCCTCATCCACCACAAAGGGAATCTTTTCAGCCTCGAGGGCCTGACGCAGGGAATCCGTGGCCTGCTCCCAGCGCTCCGGCTCACCCACCGCCTTGGCGGGCTTGGTGGCCAGATAGGCGGTGATTTCAGTAAACCCGAACGAGCGCCAAAGACGTAGCGCGAATCCAACCGTGCGTTTCACCTCGTCGACAATCTGTTCCGGCGTACAGAAGATATGCGCATCATCCTGCGTGAATCCGCGTACCCGGAGCAGGCCGTGCAGAACCCCGGTTTTCTCGTAACGATACACCGTGCCCAGCTCCGCCCAGCGCAACGGCAAGTCGCGATAGGAGTGCTTGTTGTTCTTATAAATCTGGATGTGGAACGGGCAATTCATCGGCTTGGCATAGTAGGACACATCATCAATCACCATCGGGGCATACATGTTCTCGGCATAAAATCCAAGATGCCCGGAGGTTTCCCACAGACCCGCCCGGCCGATGTGAGGCGTGTACAGCAGTTCGTAGCCAGCCTTGAAATGCTCCTTGCGCCAGTATTCCTCGATAATGGAACGGATCCGCGCGCCCTTCGGGTGCCAGTGGATCAGGCCCGGCCCAACATCCTCCTGCACGCTGAACAGATCCAGCTCCTTGCCCAGTTTGCGATGGTCGCGCTTCAGAGCCTCTTCCATCCGCAATACCTGCTCATCCAATTCCTGCTGTGATGCGGCCACGATTCCGTACAGGCGCTGAAGCATGGGATTCGTCTCGATGCCGCGGAAATAGGAGCCGGCCACCGAGGACAGCTTAAAAGCCTTGATGTCGCCCGTGCGGGCCACATGCGGGCCACGGCACAGATCCATAAAATCGCCAATGCGGTAAAAGGTGATTTTCTGCCCCTCGGGAATATCCACCAAGCGCTCAAGCTTATAGCGCTGCCCCTTGCCCTCCAGCAGGACTCGGGCTTCTTCACGGCTCATTTCGAGGCATTCAAAGGGAAGGTTTTCGGCTACAATTTTAGCCATCTCGCGTTCAATGAGGGGGAAATCCTCCGGAGTAAAGCGATGCGACAGGTCGAAATCGTAATAAAAACCCGAGTCCGTCGCCGGACCGATATCCAACTGGACAGGCGCGAAAAGCCTACCTATAGCGGCCGCCATGACGTGCGCGGTGCTGTGGCGCAAAATTTCCAAATCCAAGATAGGTAATCCTCCAAAGGGTTTAAAACGTGTGGATTTAACAGGAAGGCCGCCCCTACTGTCAACTGCTAAAGCCTTTTCACGGAGCCTCTCCTGAATCCAAAAAAGAGACCTGCTTGACCTTGCTTCGTGAAGCTATTACCGTGCCCTGAACCTATTCATGACCATCCTGTCCATATCCTGGTTTTGTCTGATCGCAGTGGCGGCATTATTGCTGACTGGAACCATTCTCTTCCCGCTTTGGCCCAGGATCCGGCAAACCCCGGTCTGGACCCGAATACTTCTTCTGGTCGCAGTCAGCGGATCTGCCATCCTTTTGCTCCGGCCGCATGAAGATACCTTCACCGGACTGGACACCTCCTGCTACCGCCTGATGGCTCGGTCTTTCGCCGCCGGTCGGGGCTTCCAGGATGTGGACAGCACCCTTCTCAGCCTCCCTCCCGCGCAACGCCGGGCCGTTCTCCTTGAGTATAAGCACTGGGGACGGGATACCCGGGACCGGTCATTCCAACTGACCTCACTCCAAACCTGTACCACACAGCCCTATTTCTATCCCTTCCTCCCCCTCGCCGCCGCCGGCCTCGAGACCGCAATCCGGTGGATCAGTGGCGACCTGTTTGTCCCTTTCATGGGCTTGCTTTTCTTCGTCGTCATTCTCTTCACCGGTACGGCGCTCGGCAGGCACACCGGCCTGGCCGCCGCCGCCGCCCTGCTCGTTGGCTCACCCCTGCCCGCTTATCTGCTGCGCGGCTTTTACGCCGAAGCCGTCGGCGCCGTACTCGCGCTTCTGGTCCTGCTCGGCCGGTCGCTCCCTGACCGGACACGCGCCTTCCGGATCATTGCGCCCTTCGCGCTCGGGTTGGCCGTTTGCTTCCATCCGGTGATTGCCGCCCTGTCCCTCCCCGCCCTCGCCCTGCTTCTGTTTGATCCGGCGCTCAAAAAACGGGGTATCATCCTGAGTCTGGTCGGGTTTTTTCTAGGTGCCCTCCCCCTGCTTCTCATGACGCTATGGGTCTGCCAACCCTACGGTGACATCACCAGTTGGGCGGGATTTTTCCACACCCTCTCGGTGGCCGTCGTACACCAACTTCTGGGAGTCTTTGTGGCCGCCTTCGGCATCACCATCGCCATAGTCCTACTGGGCACCACCCGCCTGAAGGAACGCCTGGCCGCAGGCATCTTTTCTATCATCAGCAATCCCGCCCGCTTCCTGCTTCTTGTCCTTCTCGCCCTGATTCCCTTTGCGATTTCAACATCGGTCTGGTCCGGAAAATTGCTTATCCGGACCGGGTTTCACGAATACCAGGACGGCGTCCGGCTCGGCTACGGCCTGCTACTCGCCATCGGAATCCTTTCCGCCTTCTTCCGCTCTACCCCACCCATCTCTCGCGCCATCCTGATTCTCACAATCCTGCTCTCTCCCCTCTTCTTCTATCTCAAAGGATTCGAACTCATGGGACTGTGGAGCCAGCGCCGCCTGCTTCCGTTCACCCTGCTCGTCATCGTTGCCCTGACGCCTGCATTGGCCGCCTTCTGCGGCGAGTGGGCACGCCGTCGCGGACCCCTTGCCGCCACAGGCCTGGCCGTCGTCCTGCTGGGAACGGCGGCAATCAATCCAATCCGCTGGCCTGCGCCCTATCTAGCCTGCCACGAAGCTGGCGCCACCCGCTGGGTGACCTCGGTGTCGGGCAAACTTGGCATGAGTCTGGCGTTTTTCGATTACTATCCCTACGGTGTTCCCTTCTCGCTGATTCCCGGCGGCCGGGCCATCGGACTCAGCGAATACGGCCTCGCCGCCCTACCCAACCTGATTCACTGGCTCTCCACAAAGGCGGCCCGGGAAGAGGTCTTGTTCGTTACCGCTTACAATAATCCTGGCCTCGAGGAAGGACTCATCCTCACCGAACGATCCCATGAAACGCTCTCCATGAACCGGGTGGTCAGCAAAACCGCTTTGCCTGCAGAAACCCGCGAACGGGTCATTGATATGCGGATCTTGGAAGCACGACCCATCACGGGAACAGCCCCGCTGGCGGTTCATAAAATTCTCGATGACGGGCCACTGGCGGTTCGTGGCGCATGGGGACGCGGCAGCCCGATCCGATTCCGGAACGAGATGCTACCCGCCCGGTGGAGCCGGGAAGGCAGCCAGATCGTGGGGCCGATGCCCAAGCCTAGCCAGTCCATACGCATCGCCCTCGCCGCCGCCGCGTCGCGGGACGATGGTGTCGAGGGACAGACTCTGCTCATCCACCCGCCCTGGGGCGCCCCCCCGCTGGCACTGGCGGTCAGCAACGACCTGACGCGAGCCGAGGGCTTCCTCTCACGCCCTGCCGACGATACCCGCGCTCTCGCACCGACTGGGCTCTACACGATCAGGGCCGGAAAACCCTACGATCCCGCCAAGGCTGGCATCCGCGGCTATGAGCGCGATCTGGGCGCCCGAATCCACTCCATCAGCATTGAAGTCCTGCCCTAACAGTCTGTTGAAAAACAAACCATCCGCCGTTAAGACGGTCGGCGAGGCCG
>CAMDCX010000073.1 GCA_945890715.1 PVC group bacterium
GATATCTTTGAACAAGCCGGCCACTTTAAACAGGGCGGAGACACGTTGAACTTGTACTCGCCGGATGACACAAAACTGCCCAAAACGACCCGGGTCACGCATAACCTCGGTTTCGACCCCATGGCCGGGTTCAACCTCTACGCGATGGAATGGGACGAGAAGGCGATCAGGAAATTCGTGAACAACAAGCTCGTCGCCGAGATTCCGCACTCCCCTTCCTACCCCATGTTCTTCTTCCTGAGCATCTACGAGAATCCGGGGTGGACGGGCAAGGCCGACACGAGTGCTGAATCCGGCTATCCCAAGGAATTCGTGATCGACTACTTCCGCGCCTACACGCGGGCCCCGTGACGGGCTGCTCCGGGCCATTACTTCTTATCGGCTCAATTGGACGGCGTACAGGATGGCCTGGCGCATGCTTCCCGGGTTTGCCAAGCCCTTCCAGGCAATATTGAAGGCGGTTCCGTGATCCGGCGAGGTGCGCGTGATCGGCAGGCCGAGGGTGATATTCACGCCGCTTTCGAAGGCCAGCATTTTGAAGGGGATCAGGCCCTGGTCGTGATACATGCAGATGTAGGCCGAGGTCTGGGCCATGCGGTCGGGCAGGAAGGCGGTGTCGGGGGGGAGCGGGCCTTCCACGGAGAACCCTTCTGCCCGGGCCTGGATAATGGCCGGCTCGATCAGGCGCTGCTCCTCATCCCCGAACAGGCCATGTTCGCCGGAATGCGGGTTGAGTCCGCAGACCACCAGTTTCGGTGTCTTCCGGCGAAGCCGTTCCATGGTTTCAGCCGTCAGGCGGATGACCCTGAGGATGGCTTCGATGCTTAATTTTCCAGGGACTGATGCTAGAGAGGTGTGAGTGGTGACGAGGCTGGTGGTGATTTTTTCGGAGGCCAGCATCATGCAGGGCCGGGGCGAATTCGTCAGTCGGGCCAGGATTTCAGTATGGCCTGGATCTGTAATACCCGAGAGGGAGAGGGCTTCCTTGTTAAGCGGAGCCGTGGCGATGGCATTCACCCGTCCGGCCAGGGCCTCCAGAATGGCGGCTTCCAGGCACCGGTAGGCGGCGGCTCCGCAAATCGGCGAAACGCGACCCGGTGCCACGGAACCCATCTCGGGGCAGGGAATATCAACCAGGGTCGGTTCCTTAATGCTGGCTTTTTGAAAGTGATGCAGCGGAATGACTTCACGGGGGAGGCGCAGTCGGACCAGCGGCGCAACACGGCGCAGAAGCCCCGCATCCCCGAAAATGACCGGGATCGAATAGGAGCGGACCTCCTTGTCCACCAGCATACGCAGGCATAACTCCGGTCCCACTCCGGCGGGATCGCCCATGGTGAGGGCTATCAGGGGCTTGGCACTCATTGGGTTTCCTTAGTAACAGTGCTCGTTCGAGGGGAAAGCCCCGTTCTCCACATCCTGCTTATACGCCGTGAATGCCTGCTCCATACGGTCCCCGAGATCGGCGTAGCGTTTCACAAAGCGGGGGACGGTATTTCCGGAAAGCCCCAGCAGGTCATGGGTTACGAGGACCTGTCCGTCACAATGGGGTCCGGCACCGATGCCGATGGTGGGGATCCGGAGGGAGTCCGTGATGATTTTTCCCAAAGTCGCCGGGACGCATTCGATGACGAGGGCAAAAACGCCTGCCTCCTCGAGGGCGAGGGCATCGGCCACGAGGCGTTCGGCGTCGGTCTCTTTCTTTCCCTGCACCTTGTAGCCGCCGAATTGGCGGATACTTTGCGGGGTGAGTCCGATGTGGCCCAGAACCGGAATTCCATTTTGAATCAACTGGGAGATCATACCGGCCCGGAAGGCGCCGCCTTCAATCTTTACGCCGTCGGCTCCAGCCTCCTTCAGGAATCGGCCCGCGTTGGTCAGGGCTTGTTCCGTGGAAACCTGGTAGGACATGAAGGGCATATCGGCCACTACCATGGCCCCGGTGATTCCCCGCGCCACGGCGGCGGTGTGGTGAAGCATCTGCTCCAGGGTGACCGGCAGGGTGGTGGAGTAGCCCAGCATGGTATTGGCCAGTGAATCGCCGACGAGTGCCATATGAAGGCCTGCGGCGTCGAGGTGGCGTGCTGTGGTAAAATCGTAGGCGGTCAGACAGGCCACCTTCGCGTTCCCTTTGAGTCCCTTGATTCGTTCCGCCGTCCATTTTGTCTTCATGATGCTCCTAAAACCCCAGGCTTATGGCCGTTGAGAGAAGAGAGTCGCTGCTTTTTTTTCCCTCCACCGGGGCGCTATCGTACCGCTCCTGGAAGCAGACATTCAAGCTCAGGTCGCGGGTGATGTAGGACGCGATGCCCGCCTCGGCATTGACGAAGAAAATTTCCGGATCCGCGATTTTCGGGAGATATTCCCCCGTGCACCAGACCAGGACATGTTCATTGATGATGTGCTCCACCGTGGCGGCGGCACGGCCCACGGTGTAGCCGTTCTGGTCCCCAGCCTTGTTTTCCTCGATATACCCGGCGCCGAGTTCCAGGTTGAACACCGTGGTTTCGGAACGGATCAGCCGGACCCCGGGCGAGAGAATGCCGGTGAAGCGGTAATTCAGATCCGCGATGGTGTCGGACATCCATTCGATATTGCCCAGGGCGTAGAGTGTTGGTGTCAACAGGCGTTCATACCGGAATCCGGCGAGGGCATTCTCGGTATCCTTGACGCCGTCACTCTCCCCATACGAGCCCTTGCCCTTGAATCGGAAGAGATCAGTTTCCTGATCTTTGACGGCATCCAGTCCGAGCGAGTATCGCAGGGTGTCGCTGTTTCCTCGGGTTTGGGTCATTCCGAAATCCAGGTTACGCCGCCAGTCGTCAGCGGGATGAGAGGTTCCCTCGGTGGCTGACAACCTGAGGGTGCGCCCTGAGACGCTGAATTTTCCTGCGGACGCCCCGTTAAAGGATCCCAGCAGGGCGATCCCGCTGGCGCCTGTCGAAGGGGTTTTAGGCTTGATGACCGGTTTGGGCGGAGTCGTCACGGAAGGGGGCGTATTGGTAACGATCTCCGGAACGGACGCCGACGGCAGGTTGGTGTTGCTCTCCGAAGTCGGCATGACCTCCTGGGCGAGGGCGGAGACCGCCGGAAGGAGCAGGAAAAGGAATAAATGGGGCCGAAGGGTTTTCATTCCAGAATAGCTTCCTCGCCGTAATGGGGAACGGAGGCCTCAAATTTCTTTTCGTTTCGCAGGGTCCTGGCAAAGGCCCGGGCGGTTTCGGGTTCGCCATGGGTGACAAAAATATTCCGGGGCGGGGTAGGGCCGATCTTGGAGAGCCATTGCAGGAGCTCGTTGCGATCCGCATGCGCCGAAAATCCCGGGAGTTGTTCAATCCGCGCCCGGACGGGAACGGATTGTCCAAACAGCCGGATGGGCGAGACCCCGTTCTCGATCAGGCGGCCCAGCGTGCCCACCGCCTGGTAGCCGACAAACAAGACGGTGCATTCGGGACGACTGAGATTGTTGGCCAGGTGATGCTTGATTCGGCCCCCGGTGCACATCCCCGCCCCGGCCATGACGGCGATGGTTCCCTTGATGCTGTTGATTCCCTTGGATTCGTCCACCGTCTGAACCATCTTGAGACCGGGGAAGTGGAAGGGCGACTGCTGATCCCGGATCAGTCGGGTCATCTCGGCATCCAGCATGGCCATGTGGCGCTCGAAGATCTGGGTGACGGTGACCGCCATAGGGCTGTCCACAAAGATCAGGATCGGGGGAATGCGCTTGGCCCGGACGAGCGTATTGAAGTAGTACAGCACCTCCTGAGCCCGCTCAATGGCGAAGGTCGGAATGATCAGGTTGCCGCCCCGCTTGGCGGTGTCGTTGATAATGGCGCACAGTTTTTCTTCGATCAACTCCGTCTGTTCGTGCACCCGGTCGCCGTAGGTGGATTCCATGACGACAAAGTCGGCGGGCTCGCAAAAATCCGGGTCTTCAATGATGGGGCGGTTCCAGCGGCCGATGTCGCCCGAGAAGACAATCGACTTGCCGTTGGAGCGGATATGGAGGGAAGCCGAGCCGAGGATATGACCGGCATCCGTGAAAGTGACTTCGACCCCGGGAGCAACGGTAAGAGGCTGGTGGTATTGGACGGGCGAAAAACGGGAGCAGCACGACTCGACATCGGCGAGGGTATACAGCGGGCCGACGGGGCGGGGCCCCTGCCGGTTTTCGCGTAGATGGCGTTTCTGCTTGAAGGCGGCATCTTCCGCTTGAAGTTTGGCCGAATCCATGAGAACGGTTTTGGCGATTTCGGCGGTAGGCAGCGTGGCATGGATCGGACCCCGGAAGCCGTCCTTGGCCAGTTTGGGAAGATACCCGCAATGATCAACGTGGGCATGAGTGAGCAGGACGGCATCGATACTGGAGGGGGGGACGGGAAAGGGTTGCCAATTCCGGTCAGCCAGATCCCGTTCCTGAACCATTCCACAGTCAATCAGCAGGCGGGTTCCGCTTACATCCAGCAGATAGCGCGATCCGGTGACGGATTCGGCGGCTCCCAGAAAAGTCAGTTTGGCAAACATAAGACAGGCTCCCTATTTGATGACTCTAAAGTCTATGGAAATTTCAGAAGGCTACCTTCCGCTGCCCGCCCTTTCAGCAATTCGCCCCCCTCGATCTTGACCGCTTCTTTCAAAGAACCCAGTTTCGATTTCAAGATGGTTTTGCTGCGGTCGAGATCTTTCTTCAACTGGTTCACTTCGCTCTTCAGGATCAGGATCCAGCAGACGAAAAAGAAACAAACTAGGCACAAAATTGGAATCGTCATGGTGCCACTCTCCTTTTTTTCTGGCTCACGCTTCGCCGCTGGGGGGTGTGGGCCCGGCAAAGAATTATGAGTCAACCTGCAAAGTTTTAAACACGAGTATACTAAGATTTATTGTGTCTTATTGTGGCTTGAGCTGATGTACAACCCCTCATTAGCGTATTGTTTAAGACAGCTCGGGACACTAACTGACAAGGCGAATGGGATCAAGATGAAAAAGACCGGATTGAATGGCTTGCCCTCGTCATATCGCGCCTGAAATCCGGGACATTCGTCTCTGGCAGTGAGAAGCCCGCGTGCGTTTACATGCGGGCTTTGCTTATTTTCTCAATCCCTTCAGGGATTTTCCGGCCTTGATCTCGAGTTGCTTCAGACTGGGTGCGACGGGGAGGTCTTCCGGCATGGTGCCGCCAAGTTCCCGGATGGTCCGCCGGACTTTGGCCCCGACTTCGCGATGCGCACGATTGGCCTTGTCCTTGCCAATGATGCGTTCGAGGCGGAGTTTTTCCTCTGCCTGAGTGGCGCGGAAAAGGTTGGCGGCAAACTCGGCACTGCCCATGTGATCAAGAATCTGCACCGACCATATCGGTGACATCACCGAAATGGTCGTCGATGCGCTGGCCGCTGTTGAAACAGGCGGTGCGTGCCTTCTCGACTACCACCGAGGAACAGGAAGTCAGGTGCATTGCCCGGAGGCATCCTGTGGAGAGTTCTTGCGCCCTGATGTCAATGATCGGGGAGCCGAGAGGACTGCAAACTCCCGGCTGTTTGGTGTCCTTCAGAAAGAATATCGCGGAAATGATAGACAGGCCGTCTATAGTGACAGTATATTCGCTTTTTGAGGTCCCAAAGTTTGCCAGAAAAAGGTTAAAACAGACAATTTTCAAAACGTAACACATCTCGAAAAAATCGGTATATTGCAATATGTAACGTTTCTGGAATTTTCCGGTAGGTGGTCTGCGTTATTTCTGCGGGTCGCTTGAATCTTATGAATCTATCTGACAGCCTTTGACTATGGAGGACGGAGAATCATGACTTACAACCAAACAACAATAGCCGTCCCTCGTATCGGCGATGGAGTCTATACGGTACCGGATGCCAGTCGCATTCTTAATTTACCCCTTCCTCGGGTTCAGCGATGGGTATCTGGATATACTCGTTTGATTGAAAACGGAGTGCGAAAGCATAAACAAGGCATTGTCGATGAGGGTATCTGGGGATCTGGCCGGGATCGAGGGCTCAACTTCTTTGCGTTAATCGAGGTATTCACATTCGCAACGCTTCGAGATCTGGGAGTGTCGTCACAAGAGATTCGGAAGGCACGCGCTGAATTAGCCAGCCGCTTTGGAACACAATATCCTTTTGCTTCGCATCGACTGTTATCCGATGGTCAACAAATTCTTGTTATGTTGGGAACCCTTGAAAAGTCTGTCTTGATGATTTTAGGAGAGGATGGGCAGACAGCTCTGCGTGAAGTAGTTGAACCATTCTGTCGCAAGATCGACTTTTGTGACGCTACATCTTTGGCAGTGCGATTCTGGCCTCTTGGGCGTGACCGGGCAGTGGTTGTTGATCCTCATCATAGTTTCGGAAGACCAACAATAGCAGAAACAAACATTCCTACGGAAACCATCACCCAATTCATCCGTGCAGGGGAGTCAATCAAAGTTGTTGCCCAAGAATTTGACATCCCTGAATCGTCCGTTTTAGATGCGGTCAAGTTTGAGCAACAGGTAGCCGCATGAAAATGTTTTTTGACGAAAACTTTTCTCCTCATTTGGCGCGTGGTTTTTCAAAGTTTCAGGTCGGGCGATCAACGGAAAGCGTTGAAGTCTTACATGTGGTGGATGAGTTCGGGCGTGGAACGGCAGATGAAGAATGGATTCCGCGAGTTGCGCAAATGCATGGAGTCATCATTACCCAAGATTTCAATATTCATCGAACCCGTCACCTTGCGGAACTTTGTAGAACCCATAAGACTGGGGTCTTCTTCTTTCGTCCTCCAAAAAGTCAACCATACGGGTATTGGCAACTTATCGAATGGGTTCTGAAGCAATGGGAATCCATTAAAAGTTGTGCTCAAACAACTCCGACCCATATGAGTTCGAGATCAGTCCGAGAAGCAAGATTCCTCGGAAACTTTGAGAAACCGCTTCGTGTCGAAAGTGCGTTTACCTTTGATTATAATGATGCCGGTAATTGATGTGGACCCCGTCTGCCTCGCCCTTGGGAGCCTGACTTAGGGTCTTCTGGGCTCAGCATAGCATGGGTTACGCCGATTTCCCCTCCAGCTACAGCGATATCTGGTTGGCATCTCGCCATGCGCAGACCATGACATAGGCTGCTTTCGTCCCCATTTTATTTTCCTGTCGCTTGAATTCGCCGATCGTCCAGCAGTTGTTGTCCTACAGCCTTTAAGAAATCAGCATCTCGATATTCCTGGTAGTTGTCAGCAGCCAAGGGAGATTTTCATTCAAATGTTGTCGTCGGGGCACTATCAAAGTGGCGCCGCACTTTTGAATCAAGGACAGCGGGACTCTCATTGATGAGCTTCTGGATCCACTTCAGACTGCCTTTTGTTCCAGTTTTCTGTTTATGAATGCTCATGGACCTATTTAGCCTGTTGATCCCGAGAAATAACATACCGCTTCAAGTGGAAGGAGATCAGGGATATATCCTCCGGGGACAACTGGTGGTTACGAGCGTTCCTGATGAAGGTCGGCACGGCCTGGTCGTTGAGCACCCACACTTCAGCGTTCGGCGGCATGGGGTCCACATACCAGCCGGGATACAGGACGATCGGCTGAACGAAGAACCGGCGGCCGGTGGACTGCTCCAGGAGATCAGAGGCCCATCTGGCTTCAGCCTTGGCCTGGACAATAGGATCCCGGTCGGGAGTCGCGCCGTTCACCGTGATCTTTTCTCCGTCATACTTCACATTGCAGGCACCCTTCATCGGCTTGCTATGGGTCTTAGTCTCGATGGCGAACACGCCGGTAGGGCCGACAACGATATGATCCACATTAAAGGAGTCCCCGAGGATGTCATGGAATACCTGGCATCCCATCGGGCGTAACTTTTCGTCAAGGAATTGGCCTACAGCCTCTTCTCCTATTGCCCCCAGGCGCAGTTGCCGGGCCAGAGGGATTGTCTTCTGCATTTTCCTGACCAGAAACAGAATGGTGATAACTGCGAGTATTGACATTAGCCACGGCTGAGGCGGACTCTTGAAAATGAATCGAGTCCACTCTCCGATGGCAAGAACAACAACCACCGCCACGACGATGAAGTAAGGCATGATTTCGTCATCAAACAAGCCGGCGAACTTTTCACGGGTGGATTGTCCAGGCTGCCTCACCGGTAAGTTCTTGATCGGACTTTTGCTTTCTCGCTTTGTCATGGCAGACCTTTCCATTAAGGCTTCGCTATTTCATGCGGGATGCCCAACGAGTAGCAGCTCGGGTGAGACTTATTTCATCATTCACATCGGCCTGGATGCGCGTGTATAACTTTACGTATTCCCGGGCAACGCGTAACGCGTCCTCGCCCATATCTGGGCCGGCGAAAAGTTCCGGCAATGCCTTGCCGAA
>CAMDCX010000074.1 GCA_945890715.1 PVC group bacterium
ATCCGCTCTCCCAGAGTCAGGATCCAAATTGGACTTGGCCAGAATCTGGGAGATGTCCCGCTGTGTTGTCCGGGTGGCGGCGGCGGGCAGGTCCACAATGGGGTCAAGAGGTTGGGGCTCGGAAGTGGAGCTGAGGGTAACAGGCACGCCCTCCGGTTTAGGGGGAGGTGGGAGCATGATGGGAACCCAGCAAAAAATAATCAGAATGAGCGCGACATTGACGGCCATAGAAACGGTGACCGGAGTGAACCGGCGCATCAGTTCAGTCTTGGCATTTTGGTAGGCAGCCGTTCCCTTTTCAGCGCGTAGACCCTGGAAGAGAATCATGAGGCGTTCCCGGAGGGTTTTCGGGCGAAGCAGTTCCATGAAGGCATTGGGGTCGCGGTGTTTTTCGGCGATATCCACGACCATGACGGCGATCCGCTGGGATTCGCTGAAATCGACGCGACTGGTCTGGGCGTGGATGCGGATATGTTGGCGGGCCTGTTCCTCGAAAATCCGGCGATTTTCGGGGTTGGCTTGGACTTCAGCCCGAAGGGCGGCGCGTCCTTGTGGGGTGAGGGTTCCATCGAGGTACTCTTCCGTCAGAAGGCTGAATTCCTGCTCATTCATGAGGCCACCTCCCTCATCATGCAATCCTTCAAGAGATCCCGGATCCGGAACAGGGCGACTGCCGTCCACGTTTCTGTCCGGTTGTTGATCCGGGCAAGGTCCCGAATTGACGTTTTGCTGAAATACCGTTGTTGGATGAGCTTCCGGGACGCCTCGGGAAGTTTATCAAGACAGGCGCGCAGGTGTTCGACATACGCTTCTTCCCGATCCTGAGCCTTGATGGAGTTCATGGCCGCCTCCACGACAATGCGATCCAGCACATCCTCATCTGGCGCCACATAGCGAGAGCGGGCCTTGACCTCCTTGAGGAGGAGATTGCGGGCAATGCCCTTGGTCCAGGACAGGAAGGTTCTTCGAAGTTCATATTTTCCGATATTTTCATAACAGACCACGAGGGCGGATTGTAGCACTTCCTCGATCATGTCGATGGAGCTGGCGTGGGCGGATAAAAATATCCGGAGTTCCTTGCGGATGGCAAAGACCACCTCGCCGAAGGCCTCCGTGTCGCCCGCCTGGACACGCTGCACCAATTGATCGAGTTCAGCTTCATTCACGGGAGTTGCCTCTCATAATCCGTATTACTCAGGGAAGGGGGAATATTACACGGCAGGTAAGAAATGTTCCGCTTGGGGCGAAAGTGCGGAAGCGTGGGATCAGTTCGGGGGCAATGCGGAATGTCCACCCAGGATAGATAGATAACATCCGGCAATGTCTTGGATCCGGGGCACTGCAATGGCCTCCTGATACGTTGAATAGGCGACTGACAGTCGATCCAGTGCACTGGGAATTTCTTCGGGATGTTCAAATGAAAGGCCGGCATTGCCGGTGATTTCAGGGTGTCCGCCGCTATTGAGGTAGAGGGCGGGTAAGCCGCAGGATAGCGCTTCAATTAGGGAATTCGAACAGGGGTCGTTTCGGCTGGCGGTAATGAAGACATCACTTTGCCGAAGGTGAGTGGCAAGGATTTCGGGTTCAAGAGGCGCGATTACCTGGACGTTTCTCATTGGAAGGGGAAGGCGTCCGATAAATGTGTATTCATAGCGGGACCAATCCAGATTGCGATCCAACCATTGATAGATTTCTGCGCCCTTGTTGAGGTTGTCCGACCAGCTTGTCGAGATGAGTTTAATTTTTCGGTTGAGATCGAATGGGAATCGGTCATGTCGATGAAAAATCTGCGGATCGGCGGCATTCATGATGACGCAAGGCTGGACGAACTCAAATCCCAGTTCCCGGTGTTTGTTAAGACTGAACTGGGATTGAAAGATAGAGGCGTCAGCCAACTCGTTGTTGATTTTGGCTATACGTTTGTCGGTGCCATCATCCATGCCCCGATAGACGCTGACAGGGCCGTCCACCCGGTGTACCATTCGGCACTGACGATGCTTCTGCTTCAGCAGTTGTTTGAAGTTGAAGTTGTAGGAGTTGAAAAGGCATGCCGGTGTGGATCGGGACAATGTGTTGTTTTCTATCCTGAATCCCCGAGTCTTCAGTTCCGCCTCCAGCGCCCGCATGAATTGGTGCCCTCCGCCACTGGGGGGTGGGGCATACTCGTGGAAAATGGACAGGACATCCGAGTCCTGGGGTACAGGTGTTTTCACTTTGCCAGAGTGTCTAATCAACCAGTTTATCATCACGGTGTCCTTCTGCGGGGAAAGAAATCTGAATACCGGTTGTATGTGAGGTCAAACAGGGATTCCAAGGCTTCCATATTCACGTCGCCCGGAGCGATGGGAGGGGCGGCGAACCCTGGGGGTGGCCTGACATACACAACGGCCATGCCGTTCATGGGGGATGATGAACGTATGGTATATTTGAGGAGACGTGTGGCATCCTGAATCGGGGCCATGCTGCCGGGTGCAGGCGGAAAGGACTCCGGGGTGAAGTCAAACATGTAAACCATTGCCGGCATACTCGAGGCGGTATGTTGATCGGGAGTTGGCAGGGTGGCTCCCGACACCACGGCAATAGGGCGGTGAAACCCAAACTCCGGCATGAACACCCACCCTCTTTCCGCTGCATTCAGTCCGGAAAAGATGGCGAATGACATATTGTATTTCGCGGCATACAGCGTGATAGGTTGTCGGGGATTCCGACGCCAGGTGTCCTCGATCCATCTCCGGGCCAGATATCCGGCGGCCTTGGTTCCGAGGTTTGGCGACACAGCCCCATGGAGCCATTCCGAGAAAACCTCACTGGCTGGCGATATGGGGATTTTCCAGATGAAATTGACGCACGCCAGAGCCTCAAAGAAAAGCAGGATGGCCAGTATGGCGGCGGAGAAGGTGGTTCCACGAGGGAAGGCGGATCCCAGTCTGTTGAGCAGGGCCAGAACGATGAATAGAAAGGGCAGTAACAGATAGGTTTGATAGCAGAGTTTAATGAAGGTTCGCTCAGGGCTAAGTCCATAGAACAAAGTTCCGAATATCAGAATGCCGACCAACCCAAAGGAGGTCATCAAACCCGGTGTTGTGGGTCTTCCAGTTAACCACCAGAGGACAATTCCCGGCAAGAGGAAGAAGGGGAATGCAATTCCCATCAGAACGAAAAGACACTCAACGAGATACATGGGCGAGTGGATGATGGGTGAACCCTGGTTGATTCTCGTCCCATGAGCGGTCAGTAGCGTGGAGAGGGGTGTGTCAAATCCCTTCTGATACGCCACGAAGGTTGCGGCCAAAAGGAGGACGACCGTGACTGCCACCGGCCCGAGCACTTTCCTGGAAAACAGGGTGCGGATCGTTTGAACCCGTTTTTGGGAACTCCACATCGTGGCAGCCAGAAGAGTTGGCAACGTGACGAACCACAGGACGTCCGACACCACGACCTGTGCAAGGGCCAGTCCGATCCATACGCGGGGTTCGGATTCCCGGTGCAGGGTGAGAAGACCCCACAAGGCGACAAGGGTCGAGGCGAGCATGAAGGTGAGGTGATAGGCACTCAATCCTCGAGTGACCATCGTAAAGACCGGCGATAGAAGCAACAGCAGGGTGCCGCCACAGCACGCCAGGCGTCCCGCAGTGGTAAACCGGCGCAAGAGCATGTAGAGCACAGAAACGGCCAGTCCTCCCGCGACGCCAGTCGGAAGGTGAAGGAGATCCGTCGAGAAGGGGAGGCGGAGTTTGTGGCAGAAGGCGTAAAACACGCCGTGGATCACGGCGGGGAGCGGGGCGTGGCGGGGGGCGCACAAAATCTGCTTTGCAAGAGTGGCCAGACTGGATGAACTTTCCTTGATGCCGCCAAAATCAAAGTCGACCATTGCTTCAGTGATCGTTGAGAAAGTGTCGGCGTACAGGTACTCATCATCTCCCTGAAACTCCTGGTTCCTCCCAAGGCAGTAAAGGGACATTGCCAGGACACCCAGGACTAGACAAAGAATCCAGTCGCTGCGAGTCCATGCCGATGGGGGGTGGGGTAAAGAGGGATCCTGATTCATGGGGGTGTCGTCTGGCAGGATCAATGGAGTCTGCTCCGGACTTGATCGCAGATGAAATCGGCAACGACCGGTTGGATCAAAACGTGGTCGGCATAGTGCAACGCCTGTTCGGTCATCGTGGTGATGCGGTCATGATCGGCCAGAACCTGTCTTAGCCAGTGCGCTCTCGTTACGAAATCCGCCGGGTCGATCGGGTTGAGAACCCGATAACTCTCCGGACGATCAAGGGGCGCGGTTGCGTCGAACCCGCCCACCGACGGGAGCAATTCCAGGTAGTGGATGTCTTTTTTCAAACCAAATGGCTCCGGCATTTCAACCAGCGGAGCGCGTTCGAATACGAGTGGACGTCCCATGGCCAGACTCTCCGCCGCTTTCCACGGCAGAACGGCATGGGGTAACGTGTTGACCATGGTCAGGCGGCTATCCATGATCCGGCTGGAATACCTCCATGAGTTGAGGTTGGAGAAGACAATACGGCCATCCTCGATTCTCTTATTTCCACGGCTGGTGAGACGGTAATAGCCCGGGATGTCTGCGTCCTTCAATGCCTTTTGAATATCATGACGGATCCAAAAGTGATACGCAGCCGGATCAATGGTTCCCGATGAGAACTTGGCGAACGGTGATGTCACACCCTTCATGATGTCGTTCGTATAGACCCCGACGATATGGCAAACATCAGTGCGTGGCTGTTTAAGGTTTCTAAACCAGTTCATTCGCCGGAATCGCCTGTCCCGTGCCGGATTCGGCGAGAAAAAGAAAAAAGGGAGAATTTTGGATTTCAGATCTTGCCGCCCGGCATCGTGCAGAACTTTATTTGTGACATCCCAATTCAGGTTGGCTTTGAAATAGACCTCGCAACGATCAAGGGCGGCAATGTCGTAGAAGAATACATGATCGTTCATGTCGAAAAATACGGGATGGCCATCGAAGTCTGCCCAGGCGCTGGTGTGTTCCCGGGGTGTAAGGATTCGAGGAAGCGGGCGCGGGTCTGAGACGAGTCGGGCACTCTTGCAGAGTACGAGCGAATCGTAAATCAAATGAAAGAACCCTTGATTTCTAAGTTCTGGTTCGAATAACCGGATTTTCATGATGAGGTTTTTCCCGAAAGGACAGGGGGTTATTGGCCGATAAAGGCAAAGGTGAAGTCACTCACCAGATGGTAGGATTTCCAAAATTCATGTTTTAATAATTGAGCCTGGCGTTGTCCCAAGGGGGCGTGTCTCCCGGATCCGAAAACTTGCATGATCACGCGATTCTGATCTGCAATTTCGAGGAGAACCGGCCATCCTTTGACATGATTGGCAATGGCACGATTGAAGTCGGATTGAATGCCGGGTCGAACCACATAGAGCGTGTCAGGGGACTCATGCGCCGGGGATAACAGGAAGTCGGGGCCCTCGGTATCGGCTCCCAGATAGAACCAAGCGCCTTCAAAATCCACGACGAGCTTGAGTTTCAGCGATTGTGGATTTTGAGTCACAGAAATTTGGCGGGAACGGATGATTTGGCCCAGAGCCTCAATTCCGGTTTCGTGAAGGGAGCGCGAACCATAGGTTTTGCGCAGGGGAAGGTCACCAACCCGAAAAATGATCAGTGCTGTCAGGATGAGTGAGGCCGTTCCTCCGAGTATGAGCGTCAGGCGTCCTGCGCGATAGGGTCTGAGCAGGAGATAGACGAGAATAATGGATGGCGTGGCTAGATTCAGGATATGAGCCGTCCAGACCGCTCGTGAGGAGCATGAAATGGTTAAAAACATGACTGCCCAATACACCATGAGAGTGCGTTCCCAGGGGTGAGGGTGCTTCCGGCTGAGTATGAGAATCGCTACGGGCGACAAAAGGGTGAGTGGGCCGGCGGACATGAGGAGATTCTGAAACGTAAGGAGCGGGGTAAATTTCCAGTGTGAACCGCTGCCGGTTAAGGAGGCGATATGAGCCAAGACTCCGACGTGTTCCCCCTGGGCACGGGTGTAAAGTGCAAAGCTGATCAGGATCAAACAGGGCAGCCAGCAGAAAAGGAGTAACCAGCCATGTGACCAAAGCCGCTGGCCGGAAGCGGTGGCGCATTCAGGTGTTTTGCGAAGCCACCACGCAAACAGAACGTTAAGTGCCGGAATAACAAAAAAGTCCGTGCAGGAGCCTATGGCAAAGAAGAGGGATACCCCGTAATACAGTCGATTGCGTGGGATGGGGTTTTGGCACCAGACTTGCAGACGCCAAAAACTGAGGAAGAGCGCTGCCATTTTGAAAACTTGATAGCCTGCGTTGGTAGCACTCATTCCTACATGGATGGGAGTCAGACTTACCAGGATGACCATACAGAGGGCATCCCAAAAGGGGACGACCCGTTTCAGGAAAAGAAAAAGCACGATCAGTGAGGCTATGCCGATTAATGAATGAACCCCGGCCAGCGAGAGGGGCGTGATGGGAAAGTCGAAAAGGGTAAAGGTGGTGCCATAAAGCAGGTTCAGAGTGTTGATCGTGGAGTAGCCGTGAATGTAGCGCAACGATTGTCCAATGAGCCCCACGACGCCTCGTTCCGTCCACGCCTGATTCAGATGAAGGGGATGAGCAATGTGAAGCGGGATGTCATTTCCGGGTTCACTAAAAATCGTCGGCGAATAGATCCGAAGCATCAGTGCCATGAGCAAAATGATGGACGTAGAAAAAAGTTTCATGATGGCTGCCGGACTGTTTCTGATTCTGTTAGAACGGCAAAAAGCTTTTCTTCATACTGGTTCCACGTCAGATGATGTTCTGCCGTTTGGCGAGCGGCACGGCCCATTTGACGGGCGACATCAGGCGCCCCGAGCAAATCCATCAGTGCGACTTCAAAGCCAGCGCGATCGCCTGGTGGGATCAGGCGGCAATTTTGTCCATCCCGCAATTCATATCCCTGTCGGATGGCGCCGGTTTGACTGACCACGATTGGGCGGGCCATAGCCATGGCTTGAAGTAGCGTTGTCGTGCCGGCAGAATAGGTGTTTTCATGAACGGGTAGGGCGACGATGCGGGCGGCGGCCAGATGATTCCGTATTTCAGGGAAAGGGAGATCGATGTGAACTTCAACATTGCTGGGGACGGATGTGAAGCCTGAGGCGTGATCTTTTCCGGCAATGACACGGAAGGAGACTTCGGGATGGCGAGAGGCAATCCAGAACAGGGTTGTGAAGTCACGTTGTGGATCAGCTCCGATAGTGAGCACATCGACCGATGGAATGATGTCGGGGCGGGGTGAGAAGTACTCGCAGTTGACGCCAAACGGAATAAACACAACCTTTGTGCTGTCTTCCGTCAAGTCCAGCCACCGTCGCAACCACAAGGCCTCTTCCCATCCATACGTGATGAAACGATCCACCCTGTGGAATGCGTTGCGGTATATCCGGAGGATTCCCTTGCCGGTTATAGTTTGAATGCGTTCCGGAAGACCGATGCTGATATAGATCAAGGGAGGGCGTATCAATCCAATCCATTTAAAGAAGACCAGCGGGATTCCGACCGTATCGACAGTCGCGAGAACTAACTCGGAATGATTAGCCTTGTGACGATGGGAGATTACGGTTTGAAAGTCGCCCCCAATTCCCCCTAACCCTGTTATCAGGGAGTTGAGTAGGTTGGCGAGGCGGCCTTGAGACGGGGTGCCGGTTTCCTCAACGGTGAGATTATGATCGGCGACAAAACCATGGTGGTTACTATGATCCAGCCCATAGAGGAGATAGCGGGCGCTGGGATCGGGACGTAAGCCTCTTAATAGGTTTTGTCGCATGGAGGAGCGGCGGAAGAAATAATAGAGGTGGGGCATCTTGCGAATTCCCAGGACATCGCGGGTAAAGAGACCGGGTGAGAAAAGGTAACGGAGCTGGTTCCAGAATTGCGCAAGCCCGGGATTTGCCGTGATGAGCACCGTCAGATCCCGAAGACGCGCTTGGAATGAACGGCCCGGTACTCGATTGTGAATGATGGAAAGCGTGAGTCTGTTTCGTGCGGCGGAAATGGCGAGACGTCGCTCGGCCGGAGTGTAAAGCGGGGCATGTTTGCGGAGTAGGGCCTTGCTGATGGTTACCTGCTCATAGCGGTATCCGATAAGCTTTCCCATGCTGGTGGCATGGATACGGTAGTCGACGAGAGGCTGATCGAGAAGGAGACCGTGGAATCCGTTTTCCATGAGGGTCAGGTAGAAATCATAGTCAGGCACCTTTGATACCCCGGCCCCTGTATCATACGGGAAACGTCGCCCAAGATCGACTCGGACGAGTGAGCATGCATCAATATAATTCCGCTCTTTCAGGAGGGT
>CAMDCX010000075.1 GCA_945890715.1 PVC group bacterium
CGTTGGGGAATGAAATTGAAATGATGATGGATGGGAATTGATTCAATGTGGGAGGGGCGCTATGCGCCGCGACAGGTTCGGCGGGGTGCCTGAACCGGACAAGAGTCGCCGCGCACAGCGCGCCTCCCACAAGAAGTTCAATCAAGGGGGCCGGATCGGGATCAGGAAAACAAAAATGACCCCAACCAGGCCTCGCGACGGCGTGTACGCCGCGCATGAAGGCCAACGTTCGCACCACGAGAATGATAAATAAGGATTCAGGAAAATCAGGCTGACATGGTTCCGGGCGCATGATAAATTGCCACTAATGAGATGTGCAGAGAGGACTTAATATGCCTGAGATATGTAGATTTTTCGGAATCATCATTCGGATGTTTTTTGACGAGCACAACCCTTCACATATCCATGCGGAATATCAGGGGAACAAGGCTGTTTTCGATCTGAATGGAAACATTACCAAGGGAGATCTCGGGTCGCGCACAGCCGTCCGGCTGGTGCGTGAATGGATCGACCTGCATGGCAACGAATTGCGTGAAGACTGGGAACTCGCTCAAGCGGGAAAAGAAATCAAGAAAATTGCCCCATTGGATTGAGGTGCATCATGTGGAATCTCAACGACGTTCAACAAATAGAATACAAGTCAGATTATACTTTCAGGATTGTTTTCGATGACCGTACAAGCGGTATAATTGATTTTTCTGATTATCTGCAGCGCGGCCCCATTTTCGCTCCACTCAAGGATATTGAATTCTTCCGGCAGGCGAAAATCGAAGGAGGGACGATTTCCTGGCCGAACGGGGCAGATATTGCTCCCGAAACTCTGTATGAGAAATGCGAACAAGTCAATTCACGCGACGCTTTGCAGCGCGCATGATTGGCATCGTTCGCCAGAAGAGATGATTGACGCGTACATACAAATGTGCATATATTATCATCATGTTTGAATGGGGCAAAGACAAAGCGACAAAGAATGAGACGAAGCACAAGATTGCCTTCGCAGATACGTTCGGCGTCTTTGAGGATCCTAATGCGCTGACCCTTGATCAGGTTGTGGACGGAGAAGAACGGCATGTGACGATTGGAATGGATGCCTTTGGGCGTGTTCTGGTTGTGGTATACGCGTGGCGTGGCGAAACAATTCGAATCATTTCAGCGCGCAAAGCATTAAAACATGAGGTTAAGCAGTATGAATAATAAATATGATTTCAGCAAAGCACGCCGCGGTGCGGTCGTGTCTCCTTCGGGGAATAAGGTGCGCATCACGATTCGACTGGATCGTGACATAGTGGAGTGGTTCAAGGCTAAGGTTGAACGCCAGGGTGGTGGCAACTACCAGACCCGCCTCAATGATGCCCTCCGGTCATTCACTGAGCATCAGGATGAATCCCTTGAAAAGATTCTCCGCAAAGTCGTTCGGGAAGAAATGAGAAAAGCATCCTGACAAATCGGCGAACCAGCCAATTCACGCGACGCTTTACAGCGCGCATGGTTGGCACCGTTGGGGTATAAGAATTATTGAAATTCAGAGATAAAAAGAATAACCTAATTTTATGAAAACAATGCGGTACGTATACTGGCAAGAAGAGGAAATGTGGATGGGGCACTTGGAAGAATACCCTGACTATATGACTCAAGGGGAAACACTGGAAGAGCTTCAGGAAAATCTGAAGGATATTTACGAAGATCTTGCAAGTGGATTCATTCCTCATGTCCGACATGTTGCGGAACTTCAGTTCGCATGAAACGGGTCGATCTCATCCGCCAGCTTGAACAAGCCGGTTGCGTTTTCATCCGCCACGGCGGACGGCATGATTGGTATCAGAATCCCCGCACGGGTGCCTGTCAGCCAATTCCACGACACCGGGAAATCAAGGATCATCTTGCCAGGCATATCATCCGGAAAATGGAAACCTGACCCAACCACACCTTGTTCCGTACGGCTTCGCCGCCGGAAAAGGTGAGCGTTGGACCAGGCACAATGACCTCCGAAGATATAGTACGAATGTACTACTCCGTGATTGTTTAGCGCCCGTCTATTTCTCAAATATTTGTGAACCTTACGGCCTTCCCGCTTTATTTCTGGGCGAGCCCGAATGCCTGTCCCCATTCCTTCACATCTATTTTCTGGTATCAGGCACCGAAATTCAATAGGCTTCGACCGCGTTTTTAGGAGGAAAACAAGATATGATTCCGCGTTATACCCGCCCGGAAATGGGCACGATCTGGTCGGATGAGAATAGATTTGCCGTGTGGCTCAAAATTGAGATTCTGGCCTGCGAGGCTATGAATAAATTGGGGGTCGTTCCGGCCGCAGACCTGAAGCGGATCAAGGAGCGCGCTGCCTTCAGCGTCAAGCGCATCAATAAAATCGAGGCGAAGGTTAATCATGACGTCATCGCTTTCCTGACCAATGTTGCCGAGCATGTTGGCCCCTCCTCCCGCTTTATCCACCGGGGTCTTACCAGTTCTGATGTTCTCGATACCGCTCTGGCGGTTCAGATGCTTCAGGCGGTGGATATCCTGATTGCCGATGTGAAGGCGGTTCGCAAGGCGGCAGCCGCGAAAGCCCGAAAGTTCAAGTATACGCCCATGATCGGGCGCAGCCACGGCGTTCATGCCGAGCCGATCACCTTTGGATTGAAAATGGCCCTGATGTATGACGAATTCGGGCGGGCTCTGACACGCCTCGAGGCGGCACGCGCCATCATCCGGGTGGGTCAGCTTTCGGGCGCGGTCGGAACCCATGCCCACATTGATCCGTTTGTTGAAAAGTATGTCTGCGGCAAGCTTGGCCTCAAGCCTGCGGCGATCTCGACCCAGATCCTTCAGCGTGATCGCCATGCCGAATATATGTCGGCTCTGGCCCTGGTGGGTGCCTCGGTGGATCGGTGGGCAACGGAATTCCGTCATCTGCAACGAACCGAGGTGCTGGAGGTTGAGGAATATTTCGGCAAGGATCAGAAGGGTTCTTCGGCAATGCCTCACAAAAAAAACCCCATCACTGGCGAGAAACTGTGCGGGTTGGCCCGACTGCTTCGTGGAAACCTCGTGGCGGCCCTTGAAAATGTGGCGCTGTGGCATGAACGGGATATCTCCCACTCTTCTGTGGAGCGGGTGATCCTTCCCGACAGCACCATCGCCTTGGATCATATGCTGGTGAATCTGGAGAAGTTGGTGCGGAACCTGGTGGTATCGCCCGTGCGGATGAAGGAGAACCTGGACATGACCCACGGGTTGATCCATTCGCAGCAGGTGTTGTTGATGTTGACTCAGGTGGGCTTTACCCGGGAACAGGCGTATCGCATGGTTCAGCGTCATGCCATGTCCGCCTGGGAAACGCGGCAGAGCCTGCGTGGATTGATTGAGGCCGATTCCGAGATCATGGAAAAGGTGACCGCCTCCGACCTCGATAAGGTTTTCGACCTGGGTGTTCATTTCCGGGATGTGGCGAGGACGTTTAAGGCCGTCGGGTTGTGAAGAGAAGAGGAGGGTTTGAACAGAAGTCGCAAAGTTCGCGAAGAAAAGAAATTGTTGCCCCGCCGGAGGCGGAAAATACAATCTTCCCTTTGCGCCCTTCGCGACTTCTGTTCAAATTCCTCCTTAGCTAATGGAGTTGAGATTAGAGGTCCTGTTTTATAGAGGAGGATGGTATGTCTAAGAAAGTAATCAAACGGGCGAAGTCGGCGTATGCGGCGGCGGGAGTCGACATTGATTCTAAAATGAACGGGATTGCCTCCATCAAGAAAATGGTGAAGGCCACGCGGACGGCCGGGGTGCTAAACGAAATCGGATCCTTCGGTGGTTTTTTTGCTTCGCCCGGGAAAGACAAGATTCTGGTGGCCAGTACGGACGGCGTTGGCACCAAGCTCAAGATTGCCGCCATGGCGCGCCGGCATGACACGGTCGGGCAGGATATCGTCAACCACTGCGTGAACGATATTCTGGTTCAGGGCGCCACACCCCTGTTCTTCATGGATTATGTTGGTATTTCTAAGTTCGAAGGCTGGATTTTTGAGCAGGTCGTCAGCGGGCTTTGCAAGGCGTGTCGCGAAAACGGGTGTGCCCTGCTCGGCGGGGAGACGGCGGAAATGCCTGGGTTATACCCTCCCAGCGAGTATGACTTAGTTGGAACCATTGTCGGCGTGGTCGGCCGTCGTGAGGTAATCACGGGGAAAACCATCCGGCCCGACGATGTCATGATCGGGCTTCCGTCTTCCGGACTCCACACCAATGGTTATTCCCTGGCCCGCAAGGTGATTTTTGAAACCGCTAAGCTAAAGCCCTCCGATATTTTGCCCGGTACCCGCAAGACGGTGTCAGAGATTCTTCTGGCAGTTCACAAGAGCTATCTCAAGCCGGTTACCACCCTGATGAAGTCCGTGAAAATCAAGGGCATGGCCCACATCACGGGCGGGGGATTCCCGGACAACGTGCCGCGGGTATTGCCTGCGACGGTAAATGCCGTGTTTGATCGGAGTTCATGGGCGATTCCCGAGGTCTATCAGTTCATTCAGAGGGTGGGCAAGGTTGACCGGGAGGAAATGTACCGGGTGTTCAACATGGGCATCGGCATGGTGGTGGTGGTTCGCAAGCAGGATGTCGAGAAATCCCTCGCGGTGCTCAAAAACGCAGGCGAGAAACCCGTGCTGATTGGCTGGATTGAAAAAGGCAATCGGAAGGTGCGGCTGATCAACTAATGTGACCGGGAGGCGGATGCGACTCATTCTTCTTATTCTGGCGGGCTGGATCGTGATGCTCTCGCCGGAAGGGAGAGCGGGATCGATTCAGCTTTACCCTGATGTCCGCGTTGAGGTCACTAATGGTCGTCCCTATGCGGTTGTCGAAGTTTACAACAGCGGTGATGAACCGGCGCGGATGACGGGGCTGGAGGCGGGCCTTTCAGCAGGTCGGAAGATCGGCAGGACACTGTCGTTCACGATATCTCCCGGTGGTGTGATTCAGGAGCGCATGCCCATTCCCGCGCCATCCGGGTTTCCCGGGTTTTACCAAGTCATAACCCGTATCCGGTATGCCGATTTTACAGGGGGGGATTTTACGTCTGTCTCGGTTTCAGGGTTTTCCTGGCCCGAGCCCGATAACGCCGGGCTTCCCCATTGGGTGGTTCCTTCGGTTAACCCGATTTCGATGGGACGGACGGGAACGTTGCGTGTGTCGGTGTTGCTGATCCAGGATGATCCCGTTTCAGCGACGGTGCGGCTGGTCTTGCCGGATGAATTGGACTGTCCGGCTCCGGAGCAAAGGGTGTTGCTGGAGCCCGACAGCACGAGGGAGGTGACTTTTGAAATCACCAATAAGGGTGCGCGTCCCGGGGGTGTCTATCCCGTTTATGCGATTATCGAGCAGGATCTCCAGGATTCCCATCGGAGCGAGTCTGTGGCAGGAGCTGTGACGGTAACCGACATCAAGTGGGTGGGGCAGTCGGTCTGGGTTTGGCTGGCCGGAGCGTTCAGCCTGGTTGCCCTTTTGGGACTGGCAAGGCGGGGTTACCGTGGTAGTCGTCAGTCAGCCTGGCTTGACGCCGTTCTGCTCACCCTGCTCAGTGGTTTTATTCTCTGGCAGGCTTCACCGGGTGATCTGATTCGCAATACCACGGCTGTGGGGGGCGATACGCCTGCCCATCTGTATCTGGTCAGTCATCTCAAAGAGCAGTTGTTCCATCATGGCCGGATTATTTCGTGGGCAGACGGCTGGTGGGGTGGGTTTCCGATGTTTCAGTATTATTTTGTGCTTCCCTATCTTGTGGCGGCTCTGCTGAGTGTGCTGATTCCCCTGTCTGTTGCGTTTAAGCTGGTCAGCGTTGCCGGGCTGGTGATGACGCCACTGTGCGCCTACTGGGCTGGCACCCTATGGCGGCTGCCACGACCTGTTCCTCTGGTTTTGAGTATTGCCATGCTGCCTTTCCTGTTTGTTCAGTCCCACACCATGTGGGGTGTCAATACGGCGAGTACGCTGGCGGGGATGATTTCCAATAGCTGGAGTTTTGCGTTGATGCTGCCCGCCGTGGCTTCCGCCTGTCGCGATGTGAAAGAAGGTCGGTTCAGGTTGGGTACGGTTGTTCTGATGGTTCTGGTGCTTTCGTCGCATTTTTTCACCTCGATCATGATGTTTCTTGCTCTGGCCATTGTGCCGATGTTGTGCCCGGGGAAAGAGCGCCTTCGAGGCCTGAAGGTTTTATTTCAAGAAGCGGTGTTGGCTTTCTTAATCATGGCGTGGTGGCTTGTCCCGCTTGTGGCGAAGTCAGCGTTCAGCATGGACTTCGGAACCAATTGGGATGTAACGCTCTGGAAATCCCTGCCTGTCTATGCGGCGGGACTAATTGTATTTGCAGTTGTTGGGGCCATTCCCTTTCCTGAACCCCGAGCCCTGAACCCCATCCCCTCCCTAATCCTCCTCTGGATGCTGGCTTGTGGCGTAATCCTTTTTAAGTTTGGTTTCTACCTGTCCCCGGTGTTTGTGAATGTCCGCCTCTGGCCATTTATTTTCTTTGCCTTGATTGCCTTGGCGGCACTGGGGCTTGGGCGGCTGCTCCAGTCAGTCCGGGGGGTGTTGATATGGTTTGTGGTGTTGACGGGCGGGGTTCTTCTGGGCGTGATGGCCGGGGACTCCATGACAGGCAGGCCAACGGATCCCGGCCTCACCCGGATGTGGGCAACGTGGAATTATTCAGGGCTTGAAGCCAAGCCGGCGGCATCCGTATTTCAAAAATTAGTGATGCCCCTGAAAGGGACGCCGGGTCGGCTGGCCAATGATTTGTGCGAGGAGAATAACCAGCTTGGCTCAAGCCGGATTTTCGAGTTGGCTCCGGTTCTGGCCGGGAAGCCGGTGTTGGAGGGAGGGCTCGTGAATTCCGCCCTGGGTTCGATGTATTCCTATACCATCCAAGGCGAGTCCTCTGTTTCCTGTGCGGGGTTTCCCGTGATCGTAACTCCACAACCGTTCAATTTTACGAATGCGACACGTCATCTGGAATTATTCAATGTGAAGCATTTCATTGCCCGGAGTGAACAGACCAAGCAGGCACTCCGGAAACAGCCCGGCTGGCGGCTGATGGAGCGTGAGCAGGAGTGGGAGCTGTATGAGTTGATGACGCATGAGGGGCGTTATGTTTTTGTTCCACCCCGTATGCCGCTGATCGTTGAGACATCCCGATGGAAGGAATGCTCTCTGGACTGGCTCACCACGATGCCAGCCCTTGAGCAGTTTGTGATATGGCGGGATGAGGGGGCGCAAGCACAGGATGTCGAAAAGGGTTCCCTCACGGAAAAACAATTCCAGGAGTGTTTGGCTGGGTGGCGGCAGGGATCGACAAACGGATTCGGTGCGCCGCTTTCTATCTCAGGGATAGGGTCCATCCGTTCCGAGGAAGTCTCGAATGAGGGCATTCGCTTCAAGACCACGGCAATCGGAAGCCCCCATATTGTGAAGATGTCGTGGTTTCCGAATTGGAAAGTGCGCGGGGCTCGTGGCGTTTACCGGGTATCGCCGGGGTTCATGCTTGTTTATCCCGAGCAGGAGACTGTTGAACTCTATTATGGAACGACCTGGAGTGACGGGGTAGGATACGCGCTGACAGTATTGGGTTTGCTGAGTGTGGTGCTGGTTGTTAAAAAAAGAAAACGGGACGGGTTGCTAACGGTCCTAAAATAATCTGGACATCCACCCAGGTGGACCGCGACCTTCCCGCCACGGCGGGATCTGACGCCGCCCGGAGGTCGGCGTCCACCAGTGGATGACTGGATTATTATGAGAATATTATTATGAGAGTGCTACTGCTCAAAATTCTGGATGCAACAGTGGGATTTTTCCTGTG
>CAMDCX010000076.1 GCA_945890715.1 PVC group bacterium
ACTGTGGATTTCAGAATGTTCATCACCTGGCAATCCACCGAGAGGGATCCGTTGTTGTCATGACAGGAGCCGGTGACGGTATAGGAAGCCGGCCGTGTCAGGGAGAACCAGCCGCACCGTGACAGGTCTTCTGTCAGGGTTTTACGGAAAACGAATCCGCCTGCTCCCGCTGCGCCGTAAGCGGACAAGTCGAGGCTGGTTTTTGTGCCGCCGGATTTGGAGACCACCACTTCCTGGGCAAAGGAGGGGAGGATCGACAACGCGGACAGCAAGGCACATAGTATTCTAAAGTTCATAGTCTCTCCTCCAAATTCGCCCCGCATTATCCTCCTCACCGGATTCCTGTCAATTCAAACGAAACGGGAATCCGGCGGTGTGAGGAGAGATAGGACGGCGGCAGGCCGGATACGCGGCGAACCGACTGAACGGCGCGCATGACCGAGGCATCCATGACGGGATTTCCAGAACGATTTATCAGTCGGCTGGCGATGATGGAGCCATCGGAGCTGAAGGTGAGTTCCACCTTGGTGACCAGCCCGGCGATCCCGATATCGGTGGGTTGATCCCAGGCCCGGTACATGGCCTGCCGCACCATATCAAGCACCACAAATTCCTGGGAGATCGGGGACCCGTCGCCAAACCGGGAGTCGCCATTCAGGAGGCGGCGCATATCCGCCTCAGACAGACTTGATTTTTTGCCGAGCTTGGCGCCACGCTCCAGCAGTTTTCGCACTTCATCGGGAGTCAATTTGCCTTTACCGTTGGGCATCGACTTTTTCACAAGTGTTTTGCTGATCTTGATTCCGCCCGTTTTTTTGACCTCGGGTTTCGGGGGTTCCTTCGGTTTGATTTCCGTTTTCTTTTTGGGCTTTTCAAGGATTGCGACCTCATCTTTATCAGGGGGTGGCGTTTCCTTTTTTTCAACAGCCTTTTCCTCCGGTTTATTGTCCGGTTTCGGAATGGTCTTTATGAGATCGGTGGGGGATTCCTGCGAATCGCTGGGCGGCGGCTCGACATAGAGTTCGAGAGGTTTACTCATATCCGTCTCGGACTCTTCGCAGCCGTGGATGAGAGGAAGTGCCAGCAGCAGGCCAATAAACAGGCCATGGCCAAGGGTGACCCAAAGCAGTTCTGCCGAATAGTTTTGACGGGATGTGGCCATGCGAATAAAACTTAGTAACGCAAGTGAGGCATAGGGTCAAAGGAATACAGGGCAGGAGTAGGGGCGAGGCAAAAATAATTATTTATTGACATATTGCAATATTTGAATAGATTGATGAGCGTTTTGAGTGCAAAAGAGGTGAAAATGAGACTGACAATTAAATCAATGTGGATGGCCAGCGTGATGCTGGGAGTGACGGGGTTGTCTTTGACGGGGAGGGCTGGAACCGCACCGACCCTGTCCCAATGCATCACAACGGCGCTGAAAGGGAGTCCGGATATACGATCGGCATCCGCCCGTGTAGACGCTGCTGTTGCGGCCGTGAAGGAGGCCTCCTCTGCTTATTATCCGCAACTGGGGCTTGCCGGTAGTTGGATGAGGACGGATAACCCGCCCCAGGCGTTTTTTATGTCGTTGAATCAACGCCGAGCCTCGCTTGAAAAAGATTTCAATCATCCCGATGATATTGAAAACGCGCGGGGTAGCGTGGTGGCTCAGTGGCGGGTGTGTGACGGGGGTCGCCGTATGGCGGATAAGCGGGCCGCGAAGATGGGGGCGCAGGGCCTGGAGTCTTCTTTGGACACGGTTCGCAATGATCTGGTGTATCAGATTACTCGGGCCTATTACGGAACCCTTCAGGCGCGCGCCTTTGTTACGGTCCGGGAAGAGGCCGCCAAAAGTATCGCAGAAAGCCTTCGCCTCGCCTCCGAGCGCTTTGAGGCCGGAAGCGCCCTGAAAACCGATGTGCTGAACTTGGAGGTGCAACTCTCCCAAGCCCGGGAAGACTTGATCCGCGCCCGGAACGGGTTGCAATTGGCGATGGCGGCCTTGAACACGGCGATCGGTGAGGAGTTGTTGAAATCGTCAGAGCTGTCAGATCTGTCTGATCCGCCAGATCAGTTTGATCGGCCGGATTCAGTCGGAAAAATTGAGTCCCGTCCCGAGTGGGGTACCGTGCAAGCCCAAGTCCGGATGGCGGAGGCGAGGGTCTCCCGCGCTCGGCGGGACTACGCGCCCGTCCTCAATGCCTTCGGATCAGTGGATTGGGATGCCGAGCCTTTCCACGGGGCGGAGCAGAGTTATCTTGTTGGGGCCGCTGTTGAACTGAACGTCTTTGATGGGTTCCGAACCCGGGCGGGTCTGGCTCGCGCTTCGGCCGATCTGGTGGCCGCCCAGGCGGAAGCCGACAAGCTTGGCAGTAAACTGCGACTGGACATGACTGAGTCCCTCTTGAACGAACAGGAAGCCTGCGAACGGGTTGAGGTGACGGAAAAAAGCCTGGCCAACGCTGAGGAAGCCTTTCGAATCACGGAGGAACGTTACAAGCAGGGCGCAGCGGATATCACTGAATTGATGGCAGCCCAGGTGGGGTTGATTGCCACCCGAACCAGACGGGTTGCCGCGCAGTACGACAGCCTCATCGCGCGAGTCAATGTCGAGCGGGCGGGTGGCCGGTTGGTGAAAAAGTATTCAGAAGTCAGTATTCAGAAGTGAGTAAAGAAAACGCGGGAGGGATGATCATGAGTGCAGTGAAAGAACGGGTTGAAAAGATCGTGAAGGTGGCGTGGCGGCCGGCCGCCGGGTTTGCCGGATTAGTCGTCATGGCTTTGTGGATGGCCGGTACCTTTGAGTCGAAGGTGGGCCCTGGAAAACAGGAGCATCTTCCGGGGTTTGCCCTGCCGGATGGCGCCCGGACCGTGACGGTTAAAATGACCCGGGCCGCGTCCCCCGTGGAGGTGGTCGGCACGGCAACCTCTGAGCGTTGGGTTAATCTGAGTGCCCGGATTCCGGCCGCCATTCAGACTATGCCGGTGAAGGCAGGGGATGCTGTGACAAACGGGCAGGTGTTGGCGACGCTCGATGATCGTGATATCCGCGAGCAGTGGGCCGGCGCCGAGGCGCAATTCAAGCAAGCGGAAACGGAGTATAACCGGACTCTCCGGCTTTTTGAGAAGGGCGCGGCCACTGATCAGGCGAAAGTGGCCGCCCAAACCGGGCTTGAGGCCTCCCGGGCACGGCTCCAGCAGATGCGTGTCATGCTCAGTTATGCCGAGATTCAATCGCCCTTGGACGGGATTGTGACGGATCGACACTTTGAATCGGGCGATTGGGTTGCGCCCGGGCAGGTTTTGTTTTCTGTTTATGATCCCCGTGTGATGAGGATTGAGGTGCCGGTACCCGTGAGACTCCTGTCGCGTTTCGCCGTGAATCAAGCGGTGTCGGTGGTTTTGGACGGGATAGCCCAGCCGGTCAAGGGCACTGTTCGTGAAATCGTAAGCGAAGTCGATCCCCAGAGCCGTTCCCAGAAGGTCAAAATCAAGCTCGAGCAGGCCGGGCACCCCATTCTGCCAGGATCCTACGGCCGGATTACCGTCGAGGGAGACACTCATGACTCGCTGTGGGTGCAGGCCTCTGCGGTGTACCGGGTTGGCCAGCAGGAATTTGTGCAAGTGGTGTCGGAAGGGCGCGTTATCCGGCGTATGGTGCGAACCAGTCTCATTCGGGATGGACACATTGAACTCATTTCCGGCTTGGGTGATGGCGAGGTGATCCTGGTCGAACCTGTGAAGGAGGGTTGATTCATGGACGAAAAACTTTCATTCATGGGGCGGGTGGTGGATGGGTTTCTGCGGGGGAACCTGGCGGTATTGCTGATGATCATCAGCCTGGTTGCCGGGGTGGTGGCGCTTGTGGCGACCCCTCGCGAAGAGGAACCCCAGATCGTGGTTCCCCTGGCCGATATCATGGTTTCCTATCCCGGCGGAAGCGCCGAGGAGGTTGAGCGTCTGGTGTCCTCGCGGCTGGAACGTATGCTCTACCAGATTGACGGTGTGGAGTACGTGTATTCCATGTCACGGCCCGGTATGGCGGTGATCACGGTTCGATTTTTTGTCGGTCAGGATCGCGAGGCCAGCCTGATCAAGTTGTACAACAAGATCTTTCAAAATATCGACAAGACCACGCCCGGCATTGCCGGCTGGGTGGTCAAGCCGATCGAAATTGATGATGTTCCGATCGTCAATGTGGCGTTGTACAGTGGCCGCTACAACGAGCATGAACTCTATCGGGTCGCGGAGGAAGTGGCCAGCCGTCTTCAGCACGTTGAGGATAGTTCCCGGGTCACGATCCACGGCGGGCAGAAACGCCAGATTCAGGTAAACTTGGACCCCGAGCGCCTGGCCGCTTCCCGGATTTCGCCCCTGGAGATTGCCGGTGCCCTCAAGGTCGCCAACGCGCAGGGCGCGAGCGGGTCGTTTCAGAAGGCCGACCGGGAGATCGCGGTTCAGACCGGGGCGTTTCTTCGCAGTGTTGATGACGTTCGCAATCTCATGGTGGGACTGCATGGCGGTCGACCTGTTTATCTGCGCGATGTGGCCGAAGTGAAAGATGGCCCCGAGGAGGCGACTTCGTATTCCCGGATCGGGTTCGGTGCGGGGGCCTCCTTTCCCGCTGTCACGATTGCGGTCGCGAAGAAAAAGGGGAGTAATGCGGTCTGGGTGGCGCGTGACATTGAAAAGGCGCTGGAAGGGATGCGGGGTGGGACCATTCCCGATGAGGTAAAAACGCGAATCACTCGCGACAATGGTGAGGCGGCCAACGAGAAGGTCAGTTACCTCCTGGAAAGTCTGGCCATCGCGATCATCACGGTGATCGGGCTGATTGCCCTGGCCATGAACTGGCGGGTGGGACTGATCGTGGTGATTGCCGTTCCGATCACCTATTCCCTGACCCTGGTGGTCAACTATCTGGCAGGTTACACCATCAATCGCGTGACCCTGTTTGCGCTGATCCTGGCGCTGGGGTTGCTTGTGGATGACCCGATTGTTGGCGTGGAGAATATTTACCGGCATCTGGCCATGAAGAAGCTTCCGCGCCTGAAGGCCATTTCATTCGCCATGAACGAGGTTATGCCGCCGCTGGTGCTGGCAACCCTGGCGGTTGTGGTGGCGTTTCTCCCGATGTTTTTCATCACCGGAATGATGGGGCCCTACATGCGGCCGATGGCGCTTAATGTGCCTTTGGCGATGATTAGCTCCCTGATTGTGGCGGTGGCCATAACGCCCTGGATCTCGAACAAGATTCTCAAGGTTGAAGGGCATGAGCATGAGGAGAGTAATGTCAAGGAGACGGCAACCTACCGGCTGTATGCGCGGGTGATGAAGCCGCTGGTTGAATCCAAGTCTAAAACCTGGACTCTGGTCGCCATCATCGGCTTTCTGTTTGCGGGTTCAATCGCGCTTGCCCTGACCGGGTTGGTTCCCCTCAAGATGCTCCCCTTCGACAATAAGAATGAATTCCAGATCGTGGTGGACACGCCGGAATCGTTTACGCTTGAGAGGACTGACGCGGTGGTGCGGGAATTGGAAGCCTATCTGAGAACCGTGCCGGAAATCACCGATTTCACCTCCACGGTCGGCTCGGCTTCGCCCATGGATTTTAATGGGCTGGTACGGCATTACTACATGAGGCAGGGCGCGAATGTCGCCGATATCCGGGTCAGTCTGTTGCCCCGGAAGCAGCGGGAGATGGATAGTCATGCCCTGGTGCTGCGGATCCGCAATGACATCGCGGCGCTTGCGACGCGGACGGGCGCTAGTCTTAAGCTCGTGGAACTTCCTCCTGGCCCGCCCGTGCTGTCTTCCGTGGTGGCGGAAGTATACGGTCAGCCGTATCAACAGTATGATGAGCTGATCGCCTCGGCGAAGATGCTTGAGGATCAGATGCGCAAGGAGCCGGGGGTTGTGGATGTGGACTCGTATGTGGAGGCCAATCAGGAGAAGGCCTTCTTTCGAGTGGATCGGGACAAGGCGGCGCGGAGCGGGATTGCCACGGAGGATGTGGTTCAAACCCTCCAGGTGGCACTATCCGGCATGCCTGCCGGAGCGGTGCATATCTCAACGGAGCAAAATGAACTCTCGATTCTGTTGAAAGTTCCCCGGGAAAAACGTTCGGATATCGAGCGGCTCAAGACGCTTGTGGTCAAGGGGCGTGGCGGGCAGGGCGTTCAATTGGGCGAGTTGGGTGGGTTTGAGCCACAGACTGAGGACAAGACCATTTACCACAAAAACCAGGAGCGTGTGGTGTATGTGACGGGTGAAATGGCGGGGCGGGGGCCTGCGTATGCCGTGCTGGCGCTGCAGTCGTGGTTCAAGAAGAACCCTCTGCCGAAGGGAATCAAAGTGGATTGGGCGGGAGAGGGCGAGTGGAAAATCACGATCGATGTCTTTCGCGATCTGGGGCTTGCCTTTGCGGCGGCGCTGATCGGGATCTATGTGCTGTTGGCCTATCAGACAGGTTCCTATGTGTTGCCGGGGATTATCATGATGTCGATTCCCCTGACCATGATCGGGATCATGCCCGGGTTCTGGCTGTTGAATGCGCTGGGCAACAAGCCGGTGGGCGGGTTTGATAATCCGGTGTTTTTCACGGCAACCGCCATGATTGGCATGATCGCCCTGGCCGGGATTGTGGTTCGAAATGGAATCATCCTGGTCGATTTCATCAGGACGTCCCTTGACCGCGGGATTCCATTGGAGGACGCCATTCTGGAATCTGGTGCGGTTCGGTTTCGTCCGATTGTCCTGACCGCCGGTGCGGCTTTACTGGGCGCCTGGCCCATCACGCTGGATCCCATCTTCAGCGGGCTGGCGTGGTCGTTGATCTTTGGATTGTTTGTATCCACGGTGTTCACCCTGGTGGTGATTCCGCTGGTGTACTTCTGGTTGGTGGGGGGA
>CAMDCX010000077.1 GCA_945890715.1 PVC group bacterium
GTGGCGATCCAGAATGCCGACTCGCGCGAGGTGATTCTGGTGGCCTACACGAATGAGATGGCCATGAAGAAGACGCTAGAGTCCGGCACGGTGGTGCTGTGGAGCACCTCGCGAAATGAACTATGGGAGAAGGGGAAGACCTCTGGCGAGACGTACGATCTCGTGGACGCTTTTGTGAACTGCGAGCAGAATTCCCTGGTCTATACCGTCCGGCCCCGGCGCGGGGGTATTTGCCACACCAAGAATCAGAAAAGCCAACCCCGGAACTGCTATTACCGCAAGATCAATACAAAGACACTGACGCTCGAAAATATCGACCCGTGAGGGGTTACTAACGTTCCTGAAATAATCTAGACATCCCCCAGGTGGACCGCGACCTTCCCGCCACGGCGGGATCAGACGCCGCCCGGAGGTCGGCGTCCACCAGTGGATGTCTGGACTATAATGAGAACGTTCGTGTCACCCGAGTTCACGGCGGTTAAACAGGAGAATTCCGATCAGGGCGGTGACGGCGGTGTAAAGGCCCACGAGCCAGGCCACGGCGTGGGCGGTCAGGAGCCAACTGATCCGGCGGCCTTCCTCAAGCAACGGCACCGGATCCAGCCGGAGCAGCGGCTGGGTGACTCTGTTGAGGCCCTTGAATTGGCCCAGGATGATCTTATCCAGCCAGGTTTGGGAGAGTGCGGCGCCTTCGTGCGGAGTATAGAATGCGCCACTTGTTGCCACCGACTCCACATAGCCTGACATAGTCAGGAGCACCATCACAAAAAAGGCCACAAATACGGCCACCGGTGTGGAGAGAAGACATCCCGCCGTCAATCCCAGTGCGGATAGAAACGCCAGTCGGCATAAGATCATGAAGAGGCCCCGACTCAGATTCATCGCCCAGGAACCGGAGGGGATCAGTAATTCCGGCTCTTGTCCGTTCTGGGCCATGAACAGCGTTGCGGGACTGCTCCTGTCAAGTCGGTGATACGACAGGGTGAGGGATGGGGCTCCCTGCATGACGGAGCCGGGAATTAGCAGGCGGTTGGGAAGGCCGGGATAGTTGGTTACAGTCAGGTGAAGCGCCATTCCTCCTGCTGCCTGAATATCCCAAATAGCGTGAATCGGGTTCCGTTCCGGGCGGGAGGATTCGATCTTATAATTCAAAATTCCATCGTGGAAACCGGTGCACGGGGTTGAAAGGTGGTAGACGAAGCGAACGGTTCCGGTCGGGGCGATTACGAACCGCGCATTTTTTAACTCCTTCATCAGTTCTGTCGCAACCTGCACGGCGTCCATCCCCGCAGGGGCGCGGCCCGATTTAACCAGAGCCCCGGCACTGGACAGGGCCTGATCCCGGGAAATCGGTGATTCGGGAAGCAACGCTTGCCGGGCCAGAAGAAATTGCTCGCGCGCCTGACGTTTGGCAGTCGCGGATTCGGGCGAGGTGAGAAGCGTGTGCCAGGTCATCACGCCGATGATCAGCCCGGTGAGGGTCAGTAACAGGGCGTTGAGGGCCACAATGCCAAGCCACTTCCCCAGCCAGAGTTCGTGCCGGTGAACGGGTTTGGTCAGGACGAGATAGAGACGCCGATCCTGGATTTCAGAGGAGACCCCGCCACAGGCGGTCCAGAGCGTGACAATCGAAAGCATGGTGATGGCGAAACGAAGGGTGTAGTTCAGAATGACCTGGAGCCTGCCCGTCAGAGTGTTGTCCCCTGAGATCAGTAACGGCAGGCCAATCAGCCCGATGACCAGAATGGCTCCGAGTGAAATCAGCAGTCGCGAACGCACGGCGTCGCGAAGGGTCAGCCCTGCCAGCGCCGCAATTCGCATCAGGGATTTTTGGGGATGATTCATGATGAGGCGGATTTTTTTTGCGAAACCTTTTCGATATATACCGATTCCAGGGTTCGCCCCGTGTGGTCAACTTGCGGGCGCGTTCCGGTGTCCCGCTCCAGAAGATCCAGAACAGCCGTAAGTGTGGTTTGCGAGGGAGCCTGAAGGGTGAGTTTCAACGTGTCCGGCGTGGCCAGTAACTCCTGAACGGAGCCGGTTGCGCACACTTCACCCTGGAGCAGGATGGCGACCCGGCTGCAGATATCCTGCATATCGGAAAGATGATGCGAGCAGATCAGGATCGTTTTTCCCTGCCGGGCGAGGGCGAGGAGGAGATCCTTGACTTCGCGACAGGCTATCGGATCAAGTCCGGATGTGGGTTCATCCAGAAGGATGAGATCGGGATCGTTCAGAAGCGCCTGGGCGAGCCCGATACGGCGAGCCATGCCTTTCGAGAATTCGCCAATCCGGCGATCACGGGCCTTGGAGAGGCCAACCTGTTCGATCAAGGCATTGACACGCTCGATCTTGTGGGGCCCCGACATACCGTAGAGGTTGGCGTAGAAGTTCAGGATTTCGTCGGCGGTCAGGTATTTATAAAGATAGGATTCCTCAGGCATGAAGCCTATTCGGGTTTTGACGGAGACGGAGCGGGGGGACTCGCCGAGTACCGAGAGCTGGCCGGACGTTGGGTGGAGGAGGCCAAGAATCATTTTAATGGTGGTGCTTTTGCCGGAACCGTTGGGGCCGAGCAAGCCGAAAATTTCTCCCCGACGCACATCCAGATTAATCCCATTCACGGCCCGCACCTTGGGTCGTCCCCAGAAATCCCTAAAGACCTTTGTCAGGCCCCTTGCTTCTATAACGCATTCCATATTTTTTTCATCATTCATCATTCAGCCTTCATGGTTTCTTTAAAACTGTCTGTTCCTGAAAGCCGCATAGCCAAGGCACAGGATTCCGAACGTGTAGGCGATGCCATAGGCGGCGGCATGCGCGATCATGGCGAGGGACAGGCTTTCGCCGCCTGCCAAACGATCGGCAGGCCAGAACGCCTGGATGTCCGGGAGAATCATCCGCAATCCGAATCGCAACGTTTCCGAGTTGGGGAGGAGTGTGATGAGATGGTCTGAGATCAGTCCCGAAAACAGGACAACCGCCAGAATGGCAATGGTGGTTGGGGTGGTCAGGCGGCTGGCGAGGCTTAGGGCGATGGCGGCCAGGATGAGTAGGGCAATGCCCTCGAGCGAGCAGGCGGGCAAAATGCGCCAGTCCAGAAGACTCCCGAACGCGACCCGGTGTCCTTCGCCATTAATCATACCCAGAGTGAACACCACCGTTATGAGCGCGAGGGAAAACCCTAGAAGGGCGTAAACGATGAAAGACCGGCGGGTAAAGTAATTGATCAGGGCGGCTGGGATGATGGCGATCAGCGGAATAACCAGGAGAAGGCGGAGTCCCAGGGTATCGAATTCAAAATTTCGGGGTGACAGCCGACCAGCCAGCAACGAGGCGGCGCCGGAGCAGAAAACAAAAAACAGAATCAAGAGGGCAATGGCCAGGTATTTGGCCAGAAAAAACATCAGCCGACTGACCGGCTTGCTGAAAACGATCAGGATGGTGCCCGACTGGCATTCGTTGTGAAGCGTGGCGCAAGCGGCATAGCCGGCCAGGATGATCCCGAACATGAATTCAAAGGCCAGGGAACTATCGAGCGCGAGATGGGTCTCCTGCCCAAGCTGAAACGACAGGGCGAGGGGAGCCAGTACGGTGCAGGCAGCACTGGAAAGGATCAGCAGGAAAGAAGCGGGCTGGCGGAACAGTTCAGTTACCGCCAGTCCGGTCAAAGCCCAAAACTGTCTGATACATTGTGGCATGCAGGAAAAGAATTTGAACAGAAGTCGCAAAGGCCGCGAAGAATAAATGATTTATTCCGCCGAAGGCGGATTTTAATAGCCTTCGCGAACTTTGCGACTTCTGTTCAGATTTTCGATTCTATGGTTGCTCACCGAACCTGCTCGACCACGATTTTCTCGTCGACGGTTTCGCGCAGCGTGCGCTCGATGCCATGCTTGATGGTCATCGTGGCATGCGGACAGCACCCGCAGGCTCCTTGTAATTTCAGTTTCACATCTGTTCCCGTGATGCTGACGACTTCCATGTCGCCTCCATCAGCCTGCAGAAACGAGCGGAGTTCTTCCAATTTCGATCTAATTTTTGCTTCCATAATAAGTCCTTTCGTTTTTGATTATTGCAGAATGGCCTTTCTTTTCCCACTCATTCCTGCCAATGCACAAAAATCTTCTCGGCGAGGGTGCGATCAACGGTGAACTGGCTGTGGCCGATTTCGAAAATGTAGGACGGAAAGAGCCGGACGAGCCGGATATCGGAGCCAGGAAGGATGCCCATGGCCATGAGTTTCTGGATTTCCCGGTTGTCGCGTGTACTTAGATAGGCGACTACCCCTGCCTGGCCCGCGCGACCGTCGCACAGCGGGCCGACTTCCTGAACTTTGTCTTTTTCGGCCCGGAGACAGCACTCCCCCCGGGGGATTGGATAGCCATCCGGACAGGTCAGAGGGTGACCCAGCAGGGTGCAGATTTTATCCTCCAACCCTGGGCGGAGGATATGCTCAAAGCTGCAGGCGTCTTCCTCGGCTTCCTCGCCGGTGACCTGAAGAACATCCTTGAGGAGGCATTCGGCGAGCCGGTGCCGGCGAACGACCCGTTTCCCGGCCTCAAGCCCTGTTCCGGTGGGGACGGGGATGTTGCCGGAGAGCGTAATCAATCCGGCATCGCAGGCGGCCCGCAGGGTAGCCTCGGACGCCGGTCGTGGGACGCGGGTATGGTGTTCGTGCTGCAGATAGAGATCCTCGAGTACTTCTTCGATACGGGGGTCATTCATGATTTTGTCTCCCTGCCGGTTTTCTTGAACAGTTTCCTGATTGTTTTGACCAGCCCCGGCTCACGCGGAGACTCATAGCCGCAAAAGGGGCATCGCACATGATGGCATCCGCCGCCGGACGGACAACCCTTGCAGGCATCCGCTGATTTGGTTTCATCAAATTCACGCTGGCAGAAGGAGCATTTCATAGTTTAGGGATAAAGGGGTTAAGGGGTTCAGGTGTCAGAGAAATAGTATTTCCGATATTCATTTTTGTCTTTCCGTCTTAACCCCTTGACCCCTTGACCCCTTCCCCCCCCTGCATCTCACAGTCCTGTCAAAAGTAACACAATATGCGTCAGGTATCCGACTCCAAATGCGGTGAGGAGCACGCCGAGGGAAATCCACAGGGTGACTTTGGTGCCGCGTTCCTTCTGCATGACGAGAAATTGAGCGATACAGGGAAGGAAAAGAGTCAGCGTGACAGCCGCCACGATCAACTGGTGAATGGTCATGATTCCAGTTTTTTGAAGGTCGTAGAGTCCGGCGGCCCCGTAATCCCGGCGGAAGAAGCCGAACAGAAAGGCGATGGCCGATTCGTCAGGAAGTCCCAGGGCGCGGACGACGGGTTTCATGTTGTGAACCAGAATTTGGAACAGATGGGTGATTTGTCCCACCCAGATCAGCAGGCTTGCCAGGATGAACATGGGCAGGATTTCACGGAAGTACCAGACCATTCGGGTATAGGTCTTCACCAGAACATTCCCGAGAGTAGGAAGGCGTAAGGGCGGCAGTTCCATGTAAAACATCGGGGGGTCGCCTGGGAGCAGTTTTGCCGCGAGCCAGCCGGCCAGGAGCATGATCGCCAGGACGACTCCTGCCCAGATGGCGAGGGCGGCTCCACTTTGGGAAAGCAAACCAAGGATGACGCCTAATTGGGCGGAGCAGGGTATTGCCAGTGCCAGCAGAATTGTGCAGATGATCCGTTCCCGTTTGGTTTCCAGGGTGCGGGTTACCAGAGTGGCCATGGTGTCGCAACCGAACCCGAGCACAATGGGAATGACGGCACGCCCATTGAGGCCAATACGCTTGAATCCTCGATCAACCAGCAGAGCCAGGCGGGGCAGGTACCCGCTATCTTCCAACGTTGCGAAAAATAGAAAAAAAGCTCCGACAATGGGGAAGATTATGGCGATCGCGTAGCGTAAGCCAAGCGTGATGATGCCATAGTCACCAGCCAGGAGGTCGCGCAAAGGTATCCACGGAATGGTGTTGTCCACCAGCTGGGTAACCCAGGGACTGAAATGGCTTTTGAAAATAGTGTCTTCCAGAAAGTTGACACAGGTTCCTGCGCCGAACTGGCCCACAAACTGGTACAGTCCGAAATAGAGCACCAGCGCAACAATCGGGTAGCCGGTGAGCGGCGTGGTGCAGAGCTGGTCAAGCCGTCTGCGGATACGGTCAGGCTCACGCTCCGGTTTATTGACGCAGCCGGCCAGGATTTGTCCCACATGGGTTCGGAGTGAGAGGGTAATATAGTAATGAGGTGAATGATTCAGCTTGGCCCGTGTGGCGGCGACGATGGCCAGAATCGTAGCCGATGCCTGTTCGCCCTTTTCATGGACCAGGCGCTCCCGTTCGCGCAGGTCGCCTTGTAGGAGCAGACTTGCCCGGGTGCGGGGGGAGATGGGGCTGGCGGGTGAGAGATGCCGGGCGATATCGAGGATCGCCTCTTCGATCAGCGAGCCACACTCGATATGGAGCATGGAGAGCGGGGGGGGTACCTTCAGGTGTGTAATTAGTTCTGAAATCCCCTCGCCGGTAAGCGACACGGTAGGAATGACGGGAATGCCGAGGCGCAGCGACAGCTTGGCGTGGTCAATCTTGATTCCCAAAGTGCGGGCTTCGTCCATCATGTTGAGAGCCAGCACCACGGGGCGCCCGGCTTCAATTAACTGCAGGGTAAG
>CAMDCX010000078.1 GCA_945890715.1 PVC group bacterium
GTAAGGGGTTACTAACGAGGGGGTAGAACCGTCTTCGGCTCCAAACTTTGTTCTTTGTGGGAGGGGCGCTTTGCGCCGCGACAGGGACTATACAGGCTCTCGGGAGAAGGTCGCGGCGCACAGCGCCCCTCCCACGGAGCCTTGAGAAAGCCATTACCCCCTCGTTAGTGACCCCATACACACGGCTTGCCATTGATATGGACAGGAAGACTTGCTTGAACTAAATTATTAAGCGAGGTCAATCATGAATGCGCGGGACTTTAAAGAGAACGACATACCGTATTTCTGCTGGGATAGAGAACTTACGGCGGGGCAGTTGCGGATGCAATTGCGAAACGCCATGGGTCCGGAATGGCTGAAACTGGCATCCTGGATCATGCGCGAAGCATCAATACCCGATGTCTGGGCCTTCCTGACGCCACACGACGTCAAAAAACACCTCGCGGAACTGGCTCCTTATCTCCACAGGAGGAGAGAACTTTGGCAGTACCTTATTGGAACATGGCATGAACTGGGAAGAATCTAAAGCGCTGACAGCACTGAAAAAGGATTTCCTGAAAGCTTTTTTCGACCGGAGTCAGGCTTTTTTCCTGACCGGCGGGTCTGCGTTGGGCATCTTCTATCTCCAGCATCGCCTGTCTTACGATCTGGACTTCTTCACTACCGACGCGCACATCGAATGGCATCTTCTTGACAATGAGATCAGATCCATATCCGCCGCCATCGGCACCCAGTGTGAAACGGTTACAGCGGCTCCCACATTTCGTCGCTATCAACTGAATCGCGGAACGGAACGCGAGATCGTGGACTTTGTTGTCAAGATGGTGCCCCAACTTGACCCCGAGAAAAACAAGTTCGGAAAACTCCGCGTCGATACGCTCCGCGAAATCACGGTCAACAAGATCTGCACGCTGATCGGGCGCTGTGAGGTGAAGGATCTCGTCGATCTTTTCTTCCTGAGCAAGCGCGGTTTCACCGTGCGGGATCATTTTGCAGAAGCGCACCAGAAAGAAGGGGGCCTGGATCCGGCGATGATCTCGTTCATTCTCGCGCGAACCACCATAGAGAAGACGCCTGATTATGTTCTTGAACCACTGGATCTGAATGAACTCAGAGCTTTTGTACAGGGCTTGCAACTTGAACTGGCAGATTTGGCTTTCCCAAAGTAGAACAAACTCCAGATCATGCCGGATTTGCGTCCGGCACCCCTCGCAGACAACCTGTGCCCCCAATTGTTCTCCCAAAGTTTGCACCAACCTCACCCGAAAGCATCGGCAAAAGCATCCAACTCCACAGGGCTCATGCCCAGCCGGGAACCCTGCAGCCTCCATTCCGAGACTGCGTGCGTGACTTCGCCGATGATCGCTTCGCGTTGAGTTTGCTTGATCCGGAAGTACGGGGCCTCGGAACGTAAGGCGTCAAGGGAGGCCTCCGGTCCGGCACGTGGGGAAATCCATGTTTTCAACTCACGAACGCGATCAGGAAAAGGGTTGAGATCGAAGGCGGGTGCCAGGCGCCACTGGCCGTGGCCGACATGCAGGAAACCATGGTTGTGCAGGTGGTCATCAACATTGTTAATCAGGATCGAGAACATTACCATCCCATAGAAATCCTAATCGTAATCCTAATCGTAATCGTAATCGACTGCCCCGGAAAGGATTACGATTACGATTACGATTACGAAAGGAAATTTCAACAATCACAATCTCGAAACGATTCTAAATCATTAGTAAATACAGGTTTTTTTGAGCGTGAAACGTCGCCTATGGGATGATAGTGAATCGTAATCCTAATCGACTACCCCGGAAAGGATTACGATTACGATTATGATTACGATTACGATTATGATTACGATTACGATTAGGATTAAAATTAGGATTGTGCCATTCCCGGGTCAAAACGCAAAAGGATTGCAACAACTCACGTGATCCAGCTATGATAAACGGCGTGTTTCAACAGAATCGGAGGAAATCATGAAACTGTGGCAGTATACAATAACCGTGGTTCTGGGGGCGCTGTGCATGGGGCTGAGCGCCGCGGTCATCCTCACCTCGAAAAGCAATATCACGATCCAGGAGGAGATCCAGGGGCGCCAGCAGAAACTGAATAGCGGCGTTCTGGGACAGCAGGCCCAGCAGATCACCGGAAATATTCTTCAGGACATGGCGACGGTTGCCGCCAAAAATGAAAAAATGCGTAAACTGCTCGCCCAGTACGGATATACCGTTCCGGCAGCACCGCAATCGCCCGCTAAAAAACCCGCCGTTCAAAAGACCCCGGAGGAGACCTGACCCATGACACATCCCATTCCCGAAAAATCATTCAGCGCCTTTCTTCCCGTCACCCTGATCGCCCTGGCCAGCATCATGTTATTGTCCTGGAATCTGATGATTGTCATCAGCCAGCATTCCAACGGCCTTCGCATCAGCGCCCAGCAGGATCTTCAACTCGAGCAGGCCGCGCAAGCGGAGGTGAAGTTGAAACAAATGATGACCGCCCTTGTCAGCCTGTCGAAGGAAGACACCGATGCGGAAACCATCGTCAAGCGATATGGCATTGTTTTCAACAATCCCGGCGCAAAAGCCCCCGCCCAAGAAGCCAAGCCGAAGGCAGATATGCCCGTCAAGGAATCCGCGAACAAGTAAGTCCCAACGTCTATTTATGGATTCAGAATTCTGCCGAACGCCCCTCGTCTTGAGGGGCGTTTCTTTTTCGCCGCCCCTCTTCTGCGCCCCCATGGCGGGAATTACCCATAGCGCTTTCCGGAGGCTTCTGGCCGACTTCGGCGGCATGGGCGGGGTTTTCACCGAAATGCTCTCGGCCAAAATGGTCGTCCATGAAAATGCCATGAATTCCCCTTGGCTGAAGCGCCGTCCCACCGATGGCCGGGTGATTTACCAGCTTCTGGTCGTGGATACCCGGGAACTGACGCAGGCGCTCGACCGACTCGCCCCCGTGGCTGGCGAGGGGATCGACATCAACCTGGCCTGCCCGGCCATCACCGTCCAACAGCAGGGTGGCGGCTCAAACCTTTTTGATGACCCCGTCCGCCTGCGCGACATTATCCGGGTCATCCGCGCCCACCATGCCGGCCCCCTTCTGGTCAAGATCCGGCTGGGCCGCCCCACCCCGGACTGGCGCGAGGTTCTGCATGATCGGCTCCGCCTCCTGGAGGACGAGGGGGTGGATGCCCTCACCCTGCACCCGCGGTTTGCCGAGGAGTCCCTGAACCGGTTTCCCGCCCGCCATGCGCTGCACGCGGAATTGGCGTCGGAAACACACCTCCCCATCATTGCCAATGGCGACATCACCGGCATCGACTATGCCCGGGAACGGATGGACGTATTTGCTTCAACCAGCGGCCTGATGATCGGCCGGATGGCAGCCGCCCGTCCCTGGGTTTTCGCCCAATGGCACACTCCGGGATTGACGGTTGACAGAGTCGAAGTCTGGAGCCGGTTCTGCCGGTATCTTGAGGACGACTTCAGTCCGGAGAAGGCGCTGATCAAGCTGAAGGGCTTTACCCCCTACTTTGCCCGCAACTTCGTCTTCGGCCACACGCTCTTTGCCGCAGTTCAAGGAGCGGCCACGTGGCTGGAAGCCAAAGAAAAGGCCGGCCAATTCCTGGCCGGCCCTCAACCTCTGATCAGGGATATTTCACTGAGCGGACTCTAACAGAATCCCCGAAGCGTCCTTCACGCTGAGCATTCCACTGGGGGCGACGCTCACCTTGATTATTTTTTGAATCCGGCGGCTCAGCGTCTGAAAATCATCCCGAAGACGGCCTTTGAGATCATTCACCAGGTGTTGCTCACTGATGCTGGTGAGACTGATTAAAACCAAAGCACCGGCTTCGGCCAAACACTGTAACCCCGCATACTCTTCGGAACTTTTCGGATCCCGGACATAGACCAGATCCGGCGCCAGAAACAACCCGTTCTGAATTCCCTCAGACAGGGAAACGACATCGGTTCCCACTTCCACCTGAATGGACACGGAGTTCCGATGACGCAGAAGGTAGGAGAGATTCTGTTCCAAAACATAGATAACCTTGCTCTGGGTTTTATTAATCCGATCGAGAGTAGAATAGATAAGCCTCGACAAAGCCTCCGCCGCCGAACTGGTAAAAATCACGATTCCGCCGCCCGCCTGATTCACCGCAGCCTCCACAAGAAGCATCTGTTCAGATTGCGCGAGAAGATTTTTGAGTTCAGGAATGTCATCGGTCATACGCTGAATGGACACAAAAACACTTCCGCGCTGGGTGAGGTAATGCACTTTGAACCGCCCGAGTTTAGCCATTCCAAAGGCAAAAACGCCATGATTCCCCAGATCTGCGCTCCCGGAACGCCGGACGTTGCTGGCAAAAAAGGCCAGTGTATCGCGAATATCATCCGCCGTAAAAACAGCATTGATGATAATCTTGAATTCCGTGCCTGCCTTTTCGACAGGCGGCGCCCCTGCAACCAGCAATACTTGTGAAAATCGATTTCCCTCACCAAGATAAGCCAGAATTTTTGACGCATAATTCATAAAGTTCCTCAGGGTACTTCGCCACTATTGGCAGGCAAAGATGTCATTGCGATTGGTTGCGTGAATTGTAAACCATCGCAAGGTGAAGTCAAGGCGTGGGGACGGCTTCCTCAGCAGCGGCGCAGCCTCTTCGTTTTCTCTCATACTCCCGCCAGAATCTCGACCAATAGACATCTTCGCGCACTTCGCTCGTAGCCGTCCCCGTAACCGCGCCGGTCACGGCGTGGTGATTCGTAGCCGCGCCGGTCACGGCGTGGATATCTTCCTTTTCTTGCGCGACTGTCCACCGCTTGACAGCGGCGGCTACCTCCGGCGTCCCCGTAGCCGCGCCGGTCACGGCGTGGCTTCTCGGCGTCCAATCCGGGAACCCTGGCACAATGCAGCCGCTATAGGCCCACTCGAATCGATCTTTCACCAAGCCGGCTCTGACAGGATTCTCAAGGATATACCAGGCAATCTTCTCAAAGGCATTCCGTTCCCGTTCATGCGCCTTTAAAACATGATCATACGACTGCTTTTGCAGCCGCACTCCTTTGCAGGACAACACAGCATTCAGATGCCGCCGGAAGAACGCACTTGCCTTCTGCTGGTCACTGGACTCCGCAACACCCATCCAGAGAAGGTGCAGGTGTTCGGGCATGACACAATAGACCGGGCATAGAAGTTCGTAGCGGGCCATGGTGTGCAGCATCAATTCCCGAGCCTGCCCATGCACCCCATCATCCAGCCACCCTGTAGCGCGGTCAGCCAAAGTAAACACCCAATGCACAACAGCCGCGCCGCAATAGAAGGCGTTATCCAGTCTCGGCAAATGACCCTGCATCCCGTCGTTCATGAGCCTTTTCAATTCGAAGCATTTTCCCTTTTCTCCGACATTCCACCGCTTGACAGCGGCGGCTACCAGAGCGTCCTGGTCCTCATCCCCCGTAGCCGCGCCGGTCACGGCGTGGATCTCTTCCCGCTCCCGTCCACTACGTGGGGGGGAAAGGATGAAGGATGAGTGATGAATTATGAATAGTACCCATGCCCGTTAAGATTTTCTCACGCGAAAGCGCGAAGGGGAATTGAATTTCAAAACTTTTTTTCGCGGCCTTCGCGGCTTCGCGTGAGACACTCTTCGGTCACGGCGTGGTCTTTTCCCAATGATGGATTACTCTATTCATAATTCATCACTCATACTTCATCATTTCCCCTCCCCCCCGTCCACCGCTTGACAGCGGCGGCTACTTCAGCGTCCTGGTCCCCGTAGCCGCGCCGGTCACGGCGTGGTCTCTTCCCGCTCCCGTCCACCGCTTAACAGCGGCGGCTACGTGGGGGGGGGAAAGGATGAAGGATGAGTGATGAATTATGAATAGTACCCATGCCCGTTAAGATTTTCTCATGCGAAGCGGCTTCGCGTGAGACACTCTTCGGTCACGGCGTGGTCTTTTCCCAATGATGGATTACTCTATTCATAATTCATCACTCATACTTCATCATTTCCCCTCCCCCCCGTCCACCGCTTGACAGCGGCGGCTACCTCAGCGTCCTGGTCCTCAT
>CAMDCX010000079.1 GCA_945890715.1 PVC group bacterium
CAATACCGTCCAGGGATTGACCCTGGAGCAGGTGCGCGGGATTTTTTCCGGAACCATCAAGAATTGGAAGGAAGTGGGTGGCTCCGACCATGCCATTGCCGTCATCTCGCGCGAGGCCGGTTCGGGAACCCGGTCCTCGTTCGAGCAGATTGTCGGGAATATGAAGCTGAGCGGAGACGCCCTGATCCAGGATTCCAACGGAACCATCCGGGAGACGGTGGCGAACGACGCCAACGCAGTCGGCTATCTGTCCCATGGCCTGATCAACGACAAGATCAAGTCGGTGACCGTGGATGGGTTTTCCTGCACGGAAAAGGACATTATGGCGGGCAACTATAAGTTGGTTCGTCCAGTGTTCCTGATGACTCAGGCCACTGTCAACCCCACCTGTCAGGCATTTCTGGATTATGCGTTATCCGAAGACGGTCAGAAGTTGATTCACGAGAATGGGCTGATTCGAGCAAAGTAGCGAGGATGAGGAGTCAGAATTCAGGAGTCAGAATAAATTCGGGAATCAATAAGACTGAGGTCATGCCATTCTCCTTCCGGCTTCTGACTCCTGAATTCTGAATTCTGACTCCTTATTTACCATGAACCTCAACGGCGAAAAAATAGCTAAATATGCACTGATGACAGTGGCTTTCTCGGCCGTTGCCAGCCTGCTGCTCATTGCCGTTTTTATTTTCAAAGAGGGGTTGCCCTTCATGTTCAAGGTCGGGCTACGGGACTTCCTGTTCGCCTCCGACTGGGATCCCATGGCAGGGAAATACGGGATTTATCCCATGATTGTGGCTTCCCTGTGGGTCACCTTGGGCGCCATGCTGATCGGCGCGCCGCTCGGCGTGGCGGGCGCTATTTTCCTCAATGAATTTGTGCCGAAGCCGGTGATGCGGGTCATTAAGCCGACCATCGAATTGCTGGCCGGAATTCCCTCCGTTGTGTTCGGGTTTCTGGGTGTCATGGTATTGGCGCCCTGGATCCGTGCCACCATGGGCGGACCCGGTCTTTCCGTGCTAGCCGCCTCGGTGATTCTTGGAATCATGGTGCTACCCACCGTCATCAGCATTTCAACCGATGCGATCGGGGCGGTTCCGAATTCCTACCGCGAGGGTGCCCTGGCGCTCGGCGCGACCCGCTGGCAGAGTGTGTACATGGTGACGATCAAGGCCGCGCGATCAGGAATCATCGCCAGTATCATTTTGGCGATGGGGCGCGCTCTGGGCGAGACGATGGCCGTGATTATGGTGGCGGGCAATACGGTTAAAATTCCTCATTCAGTGACGGATCCGGTTCGGACCCTGACGGCGAATATTGCGTTGGAGATGGCCAATGCGACCGGGATGGCCCGTGAAGCCTTGTTTGCCACGGGCGTTGTTTTGTTTGTGGTGATTATGATTCTGAACGGTGTTGCACTCTCGACGATCAAGGGGAGGGTGCGCCGGAAATGAGAATTCCTCCCAAATATACCCAGATACTCGCGGTGACCATCCTCGGCGCGGCCACCGTGTTCACGGTGGCGGTGCTGGTATTTATCATTGTGTTTGTGCTGAGCAAGGGATTGCCGGGGATTAACTGGGAATTCCTGTTCTCGGCGCCGAAGGACATGGGGCGGGCGGGCGGGATATTCCCGACATTGGTGGGAACCGTTTTACTGCCTCTGATGGCCATTGCCATTGCCCTGCCGCTGGGGGTGGGAACCGCAGTCTATCTCACGGAATATACCCGGGAGACCCGGCTTACCCAGGTGCTGCGGTTCGGCACCGACTGTCTGGCCGGAATTCCTTCCATCCTGTTCGGATTGTTCGGTTTCATATTTTTTGTCGTGATGCTCAAAATGGGCTGGTGCCTGTTGTCCGGGGGGCTGACCCTGGCGATCATGGTGCTGCCCACGATTATCCGGACCTCCGAAGAGGCCATCCGTGCCGTTCCGAATTCCTATCGCGAGGTGAGTTTCTCGCTGGGTGCCACACGCTGGGAGACGGTGCTCAAGGTGGTTCTCCCCAATGCCCTGCCGGGAATCGTGACGGGTGTGATGCTCGGAATCGGGCGCTCTATCGGAGAGACGGCGGCGGTGATCTTTACGGCTGGTTCGGCCCTGCGTATGCCGGCCTCGGCGTTTGATTCGGTGCGCACGATGTCGGTCCATTTCTATATTCTGGCTCGAGAAGGTATTTCAAATGAAAAAGCCTATGCAACGGCCGCTGTCCTGATCATTTCGGTGTTGGCGGTTAATCTGGCCGCCTATGGCATGATGCATCGGTTCATTGCAAAGAGGTCCCGATGACCCCGAAATTACCCATCAAAATTGCCGCCCATGATTTCCGCGTATTCCATGGACAGGAGGAATCGTTGCGTGGGATTACGCTCAACATCCCGGCGAACAGAATTTTGGGGGTCATCGGACCGTCCGGTTCGGGGAAGACCACCTTTCTGCGGGCGTTAAACCGGTTGAACGATCTGGCGCCGGAGACACGGATCAACGGGCAGGTCTTGCTGGACGAGCAGGATATCTATGCCCCGTCGTTTAATGTGGTGACCCTGCGAAAGCGCGTGGGCATGTTGTTCGCCCTTCCGGTGGCCTTGCCGATGAGTATTTTCGAGAATGTGGTGTACGGACCTCGATTGTCGGGGGTTCGGAACCGGAAACGGTTGGAGGAGATTGTCGAGACGAGTCTAAAGGCCGCATTCCTGTGGGATGAGGTCAAGGATCGGCTGATGATGTCGGGGTTGCGCCTCTCGGGTGGGCAGCAGCAACGGCTTTGTCTGGCGCGCGTCCTGGCGATGGAGGAACTTGAAGTGATCCTGCTTGACGAGCCGTGTTCCGGGCTGGATCCCATTTCCACCGCTAAGATCGAGGAGGCTCTCACGATCCTCAAGGCGAAATACACCATTATCCTGGTCACCAACAACACCAAGCAGGCGGCGCGGGTGGCCGATGAAACGGCCTTTTTCCTGATGGGTGACCTGGTGGAGCACGGTCCCACGGAAAAAATCTTTACCGTGCCGGATGATCAACGGACAAACGATTATGTGACAGGCAGGTTTGGATGAAAACAGAACCCGTCATCAGTGTCAGCGCTCTGGATTTGTATTACGGCGAATTCCAGGCCCTGAAGCAGGTTCCCATGGAGGTCAAGGGACGTCATATCACCGCTCTGATCGGGCCTTCCGGGTGCGGGAAATCCACACTACTCAGAGCCTTGAACCGGATGAATGATCTCATCGCGGGGGTTAGGGTGTCCGGCTCCATTCTTCTGGAAGGTCGGGATATTTATGCGCCGGGTACCGATGTGTGCCTGCTGCGCAAGCGCGTGGGAATGGTTTTTCAACGGCCTAATCCCTTTCCGTTGTCGATCTATGACAATGTGGCCTTTGGGCTAAGGGTGGCGGGAATGCGTGACGGAAATGCCGTGGAGGAGATTGTGGAGCGGAGTCTCAAGGCTGCCTGGCTGTGGGATCAGCTCAAGGATAAACTCGGTCAATCCGCATTGGAGTTGCCGTTGGATCAACAGCAACGCCTTTGCGTCGCCCGGCTTCTGGCCGTGGAGCCGGAGGTGATTCTCATGGACGAACCCTGTTCGGCTCTGGATCCCATCGCCACCGCCCGGATTGAGGAGCTGATGCTGGATCTCAAGGCGAAGTACACCATTGTGATTGTGACGCACAACATGCAGCAGGCCGCCCGGATCTCGGACTATTCCGGTTACATGCTGCTTGGCGAAATGATAGAATTCGGGGCGACGGCCGGGATATTCACCAGTCCGAAGGATAAACGGACTCAGGATTATGTGAGCGGACGGTACGGGTAAGAAGGAGTCAGAAGTCAGCATTCAGGAGTCAGAATGCAGGGTAGGGGCCGGGTGATGGGCCTTCTGACTCCTGACTTCTGAATTCTGAATACTTGACGAAGGGGAGGCTCAGATGAGTCTCTTGGAGGGACATAACGATGGAACGACATTTTGATGAAAATCTGCAGGCGTTGAAATATCACCTGATGAAGATGAGTGCGATGGCTGAGGTCATGATTGCCGACGCGATCAAGGCGGTGGTGGAGCGCAATGAGGCGGTGATCCCCGGGGTTTATCAGCGCGAGGCGCAGGTGAATCATATGCAGGTGGAGATTGACGAGACCTGCCTGACGCTGATTGCGCTACACCAGCCTGCGGCTGGTGATCTACGGTTCATCCTGGGTGCGGCCAAGGCGAATGCCGAACTGGAGCGTCTGGCTGATGAATCCATCAATATTGTCCAGCGCGCCCAGAGTCTGCTCAAGGAGCCGCCGCTGAAACCTTTCGAGATCATTCCCGAAATGGCCATGCTCGCCCGGGGTATGGTGCGCGACAGTCTTCATGCCTTCGTGAACCGGAATGTGGATCTGGCCCGGGAAGTCCTGTTGCGGGATGACCGGCTGGATGACTTGAAGGATAGCATTGCGAAGGAATTGACGGAATACATGACGCGGGACTCGGTGGCCGTGCCGCGGGCCCTGAATCTACTTTTGATTTCCCGCTATCTGGAACGGATTGGCGATCACGCCACGAACATCTCTGAAATTACCATCTTCGTCGTCGAAGGCCGTGATGTCAGGCATCACGCGGATCAGAAGTCAGAAGTCAGAATTCAGGATTCAGAAGTCGGGGGAAAATAAACCTCTCCAGTTTGCAGGCGACAGTTGCAGATTTCCTATTCTGACTTCTGACTTCTGGATTCTGGATTCTTTTTCTTTACATCCGTGCTCTGGACGATTTCGCGGAGGATGGTTCGGTAGCCTTTTTTGCCTTCCTCGATTTCCCGGGCAACTTCCTGGACAATGGTGCGGGTGCCTTTCATGGCTTCCTGCTCGATGGTGAACTCGTGGGTTCCGATCCGGATGACATCACCCGGCTTCAGTACGGCCACTTCGGTGTGGATTCCGTTCAGGGTGATTCCATTCCGGGAGTGCATATCCTTGATCACGAAATCCTGATCCCATGCGCGGATTTCGGCATGGATGCGGGAGATTCGCGTTTCCGGGATATGGACAGTCGCTTCCGGGGATCGACCGAACGTCAGGGATGCCCGTCCTGAAAGGGACAATTCATGACGTTTACCGTCCGCGCTGGTATAATGTAGAAACATAAAAACCTCCACGACCTTTGGTAGGTTCATTCATATCAGAATCGCCTCCCCTTCGGCAAGGTGCTATCTGATTTCCACAAACTTGAAGATGCCCGTTCGACGCAGTCGCGTTGCTCAATAGTCCTGCGAAGGACAACGCCCTACTTCGCCCTGCGGCGGGTACGCCTTGTGCTTCGAAGGGCGCCATCCTTCGCTCTGCGCCTTCAGGTTCTTGGCCGGAGGCCATCCGTAGCTCAAGCCGACAGGCGCAGAGCGAAGGATGGCGGAGGGGGAGGGATTTGAACCCCCGTTGCCCTTGCGGGCAAACATGATTTCGAGTCATGCGCATTCAACCGGGCTCTGCCACCCCTCCAACGGTGTGTCAAAAGCGGGACCAAGCTAGGGAACCTCCCTTGAAAAGTCAAGGCAGGGTTGCCGAAGCCAGCGGTTCCGAAAGTGGGCGGGGCGGCGCGCGGGAGGAGCGCGATACGAGGCTGGTTTGACGAAGCTATGCGGCGGGATCGAGAGGGGTGGCAGTTTCGCAGGTGATTTTCTCGTGATTTTCCCGTATTTGGGCAGAGTCCGGCGGA
>CAMDCX010000080.1 GCA_945890715.1 PVC group bacterium
CTCGGCCTCCTGATGGGCGGCGCGGTGATCTACTGGTTCACGGGCGCGGCGACGCAGGCCGTGGTGACCGGATCCTACCGGGCGGTGGTGTATATCAAGGAGAACATGAACCTGAACGCGGCGACGGCCTCGATCAAGGACAGCAAGGAAGTGGTCAAAATCTGCACGATCTACGCGCAGAAGGGGATGTTCAACATCTTCGTGGCCGTCTTCTGCTTCGCCCTGTCGCTGGCCTTCTTCAATCCGTTCTTCTTCATCGGATACCTGATCTCCATCGCCTTCTTCGGGCTGTACCAGGCCATCTTCATGGCCAACGCGGGCGGTGCCTGGGACAATGCCAAGAAGATCGTGGAGGTCGACCTGCGTGCGAAGGGAACTGATCTTCACGCGGCGACCGTGGTGGGCGACACCGTGGGGGATCCCTTTAAGGACACCTCCTCGGTGGCGATGAACCCGATCATCAAGTTCACGACTCTCTTTGGCCTGCTGGCGACGGAAATCGCCGTGGCCATGACGGATGCCAAGATGAAGTACATGATTGGTGGCGTGATCTTTGTGGTCGCCCTCGTCTTTGTGTACCGGTCGTTCTATTGCATGCGTATTCCCGAAGACAAGGCCACCGCGAAATAAGGATTCTTTGATTCTTTCAACCCCCGGCATGGAAACATGACCGGGGTTTCTTTTTTTTGGTGTCCATTGACAATCTTGAACCGGGTATGGTTCCATAGGGTGTATGAAGGTTACATTTTTAGGCACAGGAACCTCGGTGGGAATTCCGGTGATCGGTTGCGACTGCACCGTTTGCCAGTCCCCGGATCCCCGTAATCACCGGCGGCGATCCAGTATTTATGTTGAGGCGGGCGGGTTTCATATTGTCATTGATACCTCCATGGATTTTCGGGAACAGGTTCTCGCCTACCGGGTACCCAGGATTGACGCCGTTCTGATCACCCATTCCCATGCTGATCATATTTTCGGACTGGATGACATCCGGCGGTTCAATACCATTCAAGGCGCCATGATTCCCGTCTATGGATCGGCCGGTGCCATTGCCGATTTGAAGCGGATCTTTACCTATGTCGACCAGACTGTTCCCGAGCCCGGGGTGTTTCGTCCCCGGCTTACATTTTGCACAATGACGGGTTCCTTCATGGCGGGGCCGGTCAAGGTTGAGGCTCTTCCGGTTCTGCATGGACGGACTGAAACCTACGGCTACCGCCTCGAGTGGGAGGGGCACTCGTTTGGCTATGTGCCCGATTGCAAAGAGATGCCCGATTCGACCGTGGAGCGATTGACGGGGGTGGATGTGATGATTCTGGACGGACTTCGGCATCGTAGCCATCCTACCCATCTGACGGTCGAGGCGGCGTTGGAGTTGTTGGGGCGTATTGGTGCCACGCGATCCTATCTGACCCATATCTGTCACGATCTCGATCATGAAGAGACCCTGGAAATCCTCCCGCCGTCCGTTTATCTCGCCTGTGACGGCCTGAAGTTAACCGTCTGATTACCATTGATTAGGAACGAGGATCGGTCTATAAAGTTCGGTCTTTTAATTCCAAAGGAGAATGATCATGTTAAAAGGTCTGTCACCGTTGTTGAGTCCTGAGCTGCTTTCCGTGCTGTGTCGCATGGGGCATGGCGATGAAATTGTCCTGGCCGATGCCCACTTTCCCGGTGATACATTTGGCAAACGGGTCATCCGGGCGGATGGTTTGAAAGTGGCCGATCTGCTTGACGCCATTTTGCCGGTGTTCGAACTGGACAGTTATGTGGATTCACCCCTAGTCATGATGGCGGCTGTTTCGGGCGACAAACTTGATCCCAAGGTGGAGAAGAGTTATCGCGCCTCGGTAGACCGGCATGCTCCCAAGACTCCGGCTATTGCCCGCATTGAACGTTTTGCCTTCTATGACCGGGCCAAGGAAGCTTTTGCCGTGGTGATGACCGGTGAACTGGCCAAGTACGGTAATATCATCCTGAAAAAGGGCGTGACGCCCTGCTGAGAATGTTCACGGATATTATTAGGTAAGCGGTTGCAGTGTAAAACATAAGGAGATAACGATGAGCTTGGGAAAACTGTTTCGGGGTTCGGATGGAAAGAGTTATGCGTTCACCTTTGCGTTGGTGACGTCCTTGTTTCTGCTTTGGGGATTCTGCAACGGCTTGATTGATGTGCTGAACAAGCATTTCCAGAATGCCCTTCACATTACCAAGGCGCAGTCTGGCCTTGTGCAGTTCGCCAACTATATCGGTTACTTTCTGATGGCGATTCCCGCCGGTTTGCTGGCCAAGCGATTCGGGTATAAGGGTGGAATCCTCATCGGTCTTGTTTTGATTGCCGCCGGGGCCTTCTGGTTCATTCCGGCGACGATGATCGGCACCTACTGGGCGTTTCTGACAGGGCTGTTCATTCTGGCCACCGGGATGACCTGCCTTGAGACCATTGCCAATCCCTACGCGACGGTGCTTGGCCCAGTGGACTCCGGTGCGACACGAATCAACATGGCGCAAACGTTCAATGGCGTCGGCTGGATTATGGGGCCGATTGTGGGAGGTCATTTCATTTTCAGCGCGGGAGGCGACGGTGCCGCAAGCAATGCGGGACTTTATATTCCTTATCTGGGTGTTGGTATTGTGGTGACCCTGCTCATCATTGTATTTGTGGTTTCGCGGTTTCCAGAGATCCATGCCGAAGAGGATGTGAAGGCCGAGGCCGAGGGGAAGATCGTGAAGCCGCTTTGGAAACGCCATCACTTTACATTGGGCGTGCTTGCCCAGTTCCTGTACGTTGCCGCTCAAACGGGTATTTTCAGCTTCTTCATCAACTATGTTGTTGAAAATGTCTCCGGGGTTGATGAACTCAAGGCCTCGAAGTGGCTTGGCCTTTTCGGATTCGGACTGTTCATGAGCGGTCGGTTCTGCGGGAGTTTTGTTGTGGGTCTGGTCAAGCCTCAGAAAGCCCTGGCAACTTACGCGGCGATTAATGTCGTGCTCACCCTGGTGGCGATGTCCAAGCTGGGTACGATCAGTCTGGTTGCTTTGTTCGGCACGTTCTTTTTCATGTCCATCATGTTCCCGACGATTTTTGCGCTGGGCATTCGAGGTTTGGGGGAGCATACCAAACTTGCCTCCTCGCTTATCGTCATGTCGATTGTCGGGGGTGCGATTGCTCCTCCGTTCATGGGGTGGATTGCCGACCACAGTTCCATGCGCATGGGCTTTATTGTTCCTGCCATTGGTTTCGCGGGGGTCGCCCTCTACGGAATGTTCTGGAAGCGGCTGGAGTGCCGTGATGCCGGTGATTCATCGGACGAGCCGGTGACCATCCGCCCGGTTCACTAATTTGTTTTAGCGGAATGGTGGACGGTTAAACCTCCCTGCGCTTGCGCAGGGAGGTTTTTTGTTGGGTCATCTGGAATCAGGCTTGCACGGGCAGGAGTTCTCCGCTATCAAGGAAGTTTGTTTTCACCACGGATGAGGCAGGAAAAAGTCATGGCTGACGATAAAACACAATCCGCAAAAAAAATGGACGTCCGGTATGTCGCCAATCTGGCGCGATTGAGCCTGACGGATGATGAGGCTGTCCAGTTCCAGGGGCAGCTGGATCACATTGTGGAGTATTTCAACCAGTTGCGCGCATTGGATGTGGAGGGTGTGGAGCCCATGGCTCATGCCACTCCGGTTCAGAATGTCTTCCGTGAGGATGAGGTTCGTCCCGGTCTTGACCGGGATCTCGTCTTGAAGAACGCCCCCGAACACAGTCCTGAACTGATCATGGTTCCGACCATTGTTGAGTGATGCCCATGTTGAATACACTTTCATTGCAAGAGATTAGTGCGCTCCTGGAAAGCCGGGAGTGCCGTTCACGGGATGTTGTACAGGCCGTTTTAGAGTCCATTGGGAAGAAGGATGGCCGGCTTCATGGATACCTGACGGTGAATGCCGAAGACGCTCTGGTTCAGGCCAAGGTGGCGGATGAGGCTCGTGCTGCTGGACACAAGGGGCAGTTGCTCGGTGTTCCGATTGCGATCAAGGATGTTCTTAATGTAAAAGGCCAACCCTGTACCTGTGGTTCGAAAATCCTGACGGGCTACACCTCGCCTTATGATGCCACGGCAATTGCCCGGCTTCGGGCCGAGGGGGCCGTTTTTCTCGGCCGGACCAACATGGACGAGTTCGCTATGGGCTCCTCCACTGAAAACTCGGCCTACGGGATCACTCGAAATCCCTGGAATCCGGACTGCGTTCCCGGCGGCTCCAGCGGCGGTTCCGCCGCCGTGGTAGCAGCAGATGAGGCCATTGCAGCACTGGGTTCGGATACCGGCGGGTCGGTCCGTCAGCCAGCCTCTTTTTGTGGCTGTGTCGGCCTGAAGCCAACCTATGGCCGGATCTCCCGCTATGGGTTGACAGCGTATGCCTCGTCTCTGGACCAGATCGGGCCAATGACCAAGACGGTGGCCGATGCCGCGCTGTTGCTTCAGGTGATGGCCGGCGGCGATCCGGCTGATTCCAGTTCACTGGACATGCCGGTTCCAGATTACCGGGCATCGCTCCGGAAGGATCTGAAAGGGATGACGCTGGGCTTGCCCCGGGAGTATTTTGTCGGCGGGCTCCATGTGGATGTGGAGCGCCGCGTGCAGGAGGCCATCGAGGTGTGTCGAGGTCTGGGGGCCCGGATCGTTGAGGTGTCTTTGCCCCGTTCCCGTGAGGCCATTGCCACCTACTACATTATTGCCCCGGCTGAGGCGTCGGCCAACCTGTCCCGGTTTGACGGGGTGCGCTACGGGTTCCGTGCCGCCGGTGCGGAGGATCCGATTGATTTGTATAAGAAGACCCGGGCGCAGGGCTTCGGTCCCGAGGTCAAGCGCCGGATCATTCTGGGCACCTATGTGCTGAGTAGCGGGTATTATGACGCCTTCTACTTGAGCGCGCAAAAAGTGCGGACCCTGATCCGGCGGGATTTCGAGGAGGCGTTTAAGACCTGTGACGCCATTCTCTCGCCGGTGGCCCCGACACCCGCCTACCGGATTGGTGAAAATACTGCCGATCCCCTGCAGATGTATCTGGGCGACATTTTTACCGTGCCGGTCAACCTGGCGGGGATTTGTGGGCTTTCAGTGCCGTGTGGTTTTACGGCGGATAAACTACCGGTCGGTTTGCAGGTGGTGGGTCCAGCCTTGGGCGAGGAAGCGATCCTGAGGGTGGGGCACGCCTATGAACAGGCCACACAATGGCATCGCCAACGGCCGGGGAGTCTGTCATGAGCGCCTATCGCGTGACCATCGGGTTGGAGGTTCATGTCCAGCTGAAGACCCAATCCAAGATGTTTTGTGCCTGCAGCACTGACTTCGGGCAATCCCCAAACACCCAGGTGTGTCCCGTGTGTCTGGGTTATCCCGGAAGTTTGCCGGTGATGAATCGGGCGGCGATCCGTCTCACGGTTATGTCGGGTCTGATGCTGGGATGCCGGATTAATCCGACCAGCAAGTTTGACCGGAAGAATTATTTCTACCCGGACATGCCCAAGAACTACCAGATCACTCAGTGCGACAAGCCCCTCTGCCTGGGAGGCGGGGTGGA
>CAMDCX010000081.1 GCA_945890715.1 PVC group bacterium
GGGAGTCCGTCATTGCATCGGGGCGGGGGCTTCGCTAGCATGAAACCACATTTTGTGAATCAACCCGTGGGGTGAATTATGCTGGATATCAAATTGATTCGGGATCATGAGGAGACGGTTCGGCAGGGGCTGAAGGCTCGCAACGCGAGCTTGGAATTTCTCGATGCCGTTGTGGCGGATGATACCCAACGCCGGAAATTGGTAACAGAAGTCGAAACCCTGAAGAACCAGCGCAATGTGGTGTCGAAAGACATCGGGATGCTGAAAAGCAAAGGGCAGGATACCACCGCGACCCAGAAATCCATGCGCGACCTTGGCGATCTGATTGCGCAAAAGGACAACGAAGTTCGGGATCTTGAGGCGCGTCTGAAGGATAATCTTCTCCGCATTCCCAATCTTCCCCACAGCAGCCTGCCCGTTGGAACCGACGCTTCGGCTAATGTGGTCGTTCGCAGTTATGGTACTCCGCGCCAGTTCACCTTTCAGCCAAAAGGCCATGTGGAGGTGGGCGAGAAACTTGGAATCTTTGACTTTGCCCGCGGCGCCAAAATGACCGGATCGGGTTTCCCTTTGTTTCTCGGGATGGGCTCGAAACTCCAGAGAGCCCTGATCCAGTTCATGTTGGATCTGCACACGACCGAGCATGGGTACACGGAAATGCTGCCGCCGTTCGTGGTCAATACCGCCTCGATGATCGGAACCGGCCAGCTCCCGAAAATGGCGGAGGACATGTACCACGCCACCGATGACCTGTGGCTGATCCCGACGGCCGAGGTGCCGGTGACGAATTTCTACCGGGACGATGTTATTGATAAACCGCTTCCAGTTTATCTGACAGCCTATACGCCCTGCTTCCGGCGTGAGGCGGGTGCCGCCGGCAAGGAGACCCGGGGGATCATCCGGGTGCATCAGTTCGACAAGGTGGAGATGGTGAAATTTGTCGAGCCGTCCACGTCCTATGCCGAGTTGGAGACGCTGGTGACGAATGCCGAAGATGTATTACAGCGGTTGGGTCTGTCCTATCGCGTGTTGTCGCTCTGCACGGGTGACATCAGTTTTGCGGCGGCCAAGTGCTACGATATCGAGCTCTGGGCGCCGGGCCAGAATGGCTGGCTGGAAGTGTCGTCCTGCAGCAACTTTGAATCCTTCCAGGCGCGGCGCGCGAACATCCGCTACCGGCGCCAGGATGGCAAGCTGGACTTCGTGCACACCCTGAACGGATCCGGCGTTGCCTTGGCCCGGCTGGTGGTGGCGATTCTGGAGAACGGCCAGGAGGCGGATGGCTCCGTGACTCTGCCCGAGGCCATCGTTCCCTATATGGGTGGAATCCGACGGATTGAACCTCCAAAATAATGGCTCGTTCCCATATCCTCGTCGCCGTGTCCGGTGGGGCGGATTCAGTGGCCCTCCTGCATTCCCTGCATCAGGCGGCAAAACAACACCGGTGGCGGCTGACGGTGGCGCACCTGAATCATGGGATTCGGGGGAAAAAGGCCAGCGACGATGCCGCCTTTGTCGAGACGATGGCCCGGCGGTTGCGAATTCCCTGTGTGGTCGGTCGAGCCCGGGTTCCGGCACTGGCGAAACGAAAGGGGATCTCACTGGAAATGGCAGCGCGTGAGGCGCGTTATGCGTTTTTAGTCAGGACAGCCTGGGCAGTGAAGGCCGATGTGATGGCCACGGCGCACACTGCTGATGATCAGGTGGAGACCATCCTTCTGAAATTGGTGAGGGGGGCGGGCCGGGGCGGATTATCGGGAATGGCCGCCCAATCCCTGATCGAAGGGTTTCCCCTGGTGCGACCGCTTCTGGATGTGTCGCGAGGTGAGATTGAAGCCTATCTTCGTGAGCGAAATCTTTCCTGGCGAGAGGATGAATCCAATCGGGATACCGCTTTTCTCCGGAACCGGGTGCGGCACGAGTTACTGCCGTTTCTTGAAAAGAAGTTTAATCCCCAAATCCGGGAAGCCGTATTACGGTGTGGCGAGGTGCTGGGGGCTGAGGATGCGTGGATGGAGGGATTGGCGCAGGAGATTTTGAAGGATTGCACCCTCACCCCCGCCCTCTCCCCTGAAGGGAGAGGGAGTCGATATGTGCAGTCTGACAAACTTTATGGGTATCCGCTGGCGGCGAGGCGACGGGTGATTCGTCTGTGGTTGGTGCAACAGGGTGTTCCCGCAGCAGGTCTGGATTTTGAGTCGATCACGCGTGTTGAGGCGTTACTGGGACGGCGACAGGGGAGTCAAACCGTGGAGCTTGCCGGGGGCTGGCAGGTGCAACGTCAGTATGACCGGGTGTCGGTAGGAAAAGCTCCATCCGCCCGGCGCGTCGGGAAAAATATCACGGCGATCAAGGTGAAGGTTCCGGGTGTGACCTTGGTGAAAGGGTTGGGGCTTCGTATCACCGTGACGCTGGCGCCGGGGATTGTGAAGGCGCGCGGGGGCAGGCCGGGAGTATTCCCGGCACAGGCCACCTTAAGTGCCAAGGGTCTAGAGCAGGGTGGCCTCTGGGTGCGTCCCGGAAAAGCCGGAGATCGGATGTCGCCGTTCGGGATGAAGGGAACCCGCAAGATTCAGGATATCCTGGTCGATGCAAAAATTCCCCGTGCGGTTCGCGGGCGGATCCCGGTTCTGGTTTGTGCGGATCAGGTGGTCTGGCTGCCGGGATACCGGATTGACCGGAAATGGGCGGTTGATGATGAGGGGGCGATGAACCTTCAGGTCGTTATTGAGCCGGTGTCATCCCGCAAAACACAATCCGCTTGAGTCCACTCGGCGACGCGGATAGAGTGATAATCCAACATGAATTGACTTTAGAAATCAGGAGAGTGAAATGAATAAAATGGCGGCATGGTTTGTGGGAGTTGTAGTGGCGGGGATGTTCGTCGGCGCCGGTCATGTGCGAGCGGAGGAGGCGGGTTCCTGCTATATCGTCAAGGCAACGGGGTATGACCGGAAGATTGTCACGGAGATGCTTCCGGAGGCTGAGTTCAAGGCTCTTGAAAAAACCATCAAGCTTGAGCAGAAGTATTTTTCAAAGGCTGTTGCCCTTGCTGGAAAGGAGTGGAGTGCCGATGAAATGAATAAGAAAACCCCCTTTCCGGGCGGCATGTTGAAGCCGCGGACCATTGTGTCGTCGCAGAAGTTTTCCTCATCCGCAAAAGCGGGGGAACAACTGACCAAGCTTGAGAACATGGAGGCGAAGCGGGCTGAGCGGCTGGCGGAACAGGAAAAAAATACGCGGGGACGAGGACGGGGACGAAGTGCGGTTTCTAAGAAAGATCTCAAAAAAGAGGGAAATCTCGCCCTTGCAGCCGGTCTTGTAAAAACGAAACTCGATGCCCTTGTGGCAGGGGGCGGTTCAGAACCTGGAGCGGCGGGGAAAGTGGAGGAGGGCGCCAAGGTTGGGGCGGGTGGAGCGGGACTGGGGGTGGACGCCAAGAAGGACAAGGGTGAAAAAGCGCCCCAAAAGGGTGAGGTCAAAGAGGCGCTCAAGGCAGTTCTGTAGATCAACATTTCGTGCGGGGGTGAAGACGGGGTATGACGACACTGGCTGTCTGGACATGGGTGCAGGAGGGCGTACGGGTTGATCTGGCTGGCGCGATGGCCCGGCTGGTCGTTCTCTTTGTGGTGTATCTTGCCTTCACGGTGCTTCAACGCTGGTTGTCGCGCAGCCATGTTCTGAGAAGCATCAGCATGCCGCTGAACCTTCTGGTTCTCATGCTGCTGGTATTGTTTTTTCTAAAGCCGGTTCTGCTTCAGCTGAATGCCCATATCGCGGACGCCATCCTTGCGGCCGCCGCGTTTTTCGGGGTCGCCATCACCTTGAAGTTGGTGGATGTATTTCTTTTTGACCTTCTCGCCCAGTGGCGGAAAAAGCCCCAGGTTCCCCTCGTGGTTCGCGATATCGGGCGGTGGGCGGTTGCCGCCCTCGCGCTGGTGCTGATTGTGCGGGGATTTTTTCCGGGTGTGAACCTCAATGTCCTGGCCTTTTCCTCGCTGGTGGTCGGGTACATTGTCGGGAATGCGACCCAGGACACCCTGGGGAATCTTATCTCCGGGTTGGCCCTGAATACGGAACGGCCGTTTCAGATCGGGGATTGGGTAACGGTGGGCAGTCATACCGGTGTGGTGGTCGACACCACCTGGCGCGCCACGCGGCTCCGCACCAAGGCGGATGACTATATTGTGATCCCGAATTCGTCGATCGCCAAGGAGCCCATCGTTAACTTTTCCAGACCGACCCGGAATCACGGTTGTTATCAGACGATTGGCGTAAGCTATGACACGCCGCCGAATAAGGTGAGGCAGGTTGTTCTGAATGTTCTGGCCGAGTGTCCCGAGGTGTGCGCGGAGCCCGCCCCTTCTGTTTTTCTGACTGGGTATGGCGATTTTTCGGTCAACTTCACCATCAAGTTTTTCATCGCCGATTTTGCCCGGCAGGATCCCATTCAAAGTGGAATGATGGATCGACTCTGGTATGCATTCCGGCGGGAGGGCATTTCGATTCCTTACCCGATCCAGGATTGCCGGGAACGCGATGCCGTGGTGGATCAACGGGAGGAACGAGCGGTTGTCCGTGAATCCATCCGGAAACTTCTCATGGGGGTTGACCTGTTTCAATCCCTGTCACCGGTGGAATGGGAAGGGTTGGTTGAACGCGAAACGCTTCAACTGTTTGCCGCCGGCGAGAAGCTGTGTCGTCAGGGTGAGGCCGGGGAATCCTTTTACATTATCAGTCGCGGGCGCGTGGCCGTTCAGGTGGCCGGTGGTGACGGCAGACCGATGACGGTGGCCCAGCTGGGCGCGGGCGCATTCTTTGGCGAAATGTCTCTTCTGACCGGTGAGCCGCGCTCCGGGACGGTTGTGGCCGAGACAGATGTCGAGGTGGTCTGCATCTCGAAGGATGACTTTGCCGGAGTGCTGAAGTCGAATCCTGAGCTGGCGGGTAAATTGGCCGTTGTCCTTGAAAAACGATTGTCTGATCGTCAGGAGAAAATGGCCGCCGTATCCAGGTCTGGGGCGATCCCGGAAACCCGGATGGCCCTCGCTGCCCGGATTCGGCGGTTTTTCGGAATCGGATGACAGGCTAGTTTAGTGTCTCGTAAATGGCTGGTGTTATGTACATGCCTATTTGCGGTGGAAGGACGGGATTCACCACCCGCCGAGTTCGGCTAGAGGCACGGAGACACAGAGAAGAAAACACAATGTGGCGAGAATCTCATCCACGGAAATACCGTGGCTGAAATTCTCGCCACGCTTCTCACGGATGTGGGGTATTCTCTCTGCCTCTGCGCCTCTAGCCTGGTACTCCAGGCGGGTGGTGATCTTTCCAACACGCCAGGAAAAAACCAGTTGTTTTTGAGTCACTGCACTAGAACAACAGTTTGATCGCACCTGCGGCTGCGAGGATCAGCACAAGCCGGTCGAACACATTCCGCGGCACCCGCCGTGCAAAACGGAATCCGATGAAGGCGCCCAGTGCGATGAAGGGCAGCAGGATGGCGTTGAATTTCAGGGATGATAGCGTGATCAATCCCAGCTGGGCGCTAAAGGGGATCTTGAAGGA
>CAMDCX010000082.1 GCA_945890715.1 PVC group bacterium
CATGGTGAGGACCGTGAATAGGGCGGGTGCGTCCGCCGGGAGGGTTAAGAGCGAGACAGAGCCAGTCTCATGCTCCCTCGTGGGAGGGGCGCTGTGCGCCGCGACTCGGCTTGCTCAGAGCTTCTCCACCGTCGCCACTGCCATGACAGCAATGCCTTCACCCCGGCCGATGGCGCCCAGGCCTTCCATGGTCGTGGCTTTGATGGAAACATCGTCGATGGTTACCCCCAGAACGGGTGCCAGGCACTCCCTCATGCGCTGGGCATACGGCATCACTTTCGGTTTCTCGGCCGTGATCATGGCATCCACATTCACAATGTGGAATCCCTTCGCCTTGACCCTGAGGACCACCTGCCGAAGCAACTCCACACTGTCGGCATCCTTCCACCGGAGATCGGTGTTGGGAAAGTGCTGGCCGATATCCCCATCGGCAATCGCCCCCAGTAAAGCATCCGCCAGTGCATGACAGAGCACATCCGCATCCGAATGGCCGTCAAGCCCCTCGGGTGAAGGAATTTCCACGCCACCAAGGATGAGCTTGCGCCCAGCGGCGAAACGGTGAATATCAAAACCTATTCCTGTTCGTGTCATAGTAATAAGAGGAATCCAGAATTCAGAATCCAGAATCCAGAATAATGCGGTGAACAGGAAATCCTATGGTCAAAATGTTCTCTATCCTCATTCTGGATTCTGGCTCCTGGATTCTGGATTCTTCTCCTTTGGAAGATCCAGTTTCAAATGAAGTTCGCGAAGCTGCTTCTCCATCACCGAATTCGGGGCATTCATCATGAGATCCTGGGCCTTCTGGTTCATGGGAAAGGCGATGACTTCGCGGATATTGCTTTCACCAGCCAGGAGCATGACCATGCGGTCGACACCCGGGGCAATCCCGCCGTGCGGAGGGGCACCCAGCTTGAAGGCGTTGATCATGCCGCCGAACCGCTTGTCGACCTCCTCGGGAGGATAACCGGCAATAGTAAAAGCCTTATACATGATCTCGGGGCTGTGATTCCGGATGGCCCCACTGGACAATTCGACCCCGTTGCAAACGATGTCGTACTGGTAGGCGAGAATATCGAGCGGGTTCTGCTCACACAACGCCTTCATCCCGCCCTGGGGCATTGAAAAGGGATTGTGGGAGAAGGCGATGCTTCGCGTTTCCTCATCCATCTCGAACATCGGGAAATCCACGATCCAGCAGAACCGGAATACATCCTTCGGAATCAGCTCCAGATCGACTCCCAGCTTGGTTCGGATAGCGCCGGATATCTTGTTTGCGGCTCCCGCCATGTCGCTGACAAAGAACATGACATCGCCTTCGACCATGCTCCCTGCGGCGGCCAGCGCCGTGATTTCCTCAGGGGAAAGGAACTTCACGATCGGCCCCTTGACTGCGCCGCCTTCCCAGACAAGATAGGCCAATCCCTTGGAGCCCAGTGACTGGGCATATTCCACAAGCTTGTCGAAGAAACTGCGGGACTTATCCGCAATTCCCTTCACGGGAATGGCGCGAACAACACCGCCCTTTTCCACCACAGAGCGGAAGGCGTTGAATTTTGAGGTTCGGAACAGCGCGGAGACATCCCGGATCTCGATCGGAATACGCAAATCTGGTTTGTCGGTGCCGTATTTCACCATCGCGGTCGCATACGGAATACGCTCAAACGGGGGCTTATCGAGCGTCAATTTGGAGAATTCACCGAAGATGCCATGAATCACATCCTCCACCACGGCAAAGACATCGTCCTGGGTCACAAACGACATTTCCATGTCGAGCTGGTAAAACTCGCCAGGGGAACGGTCGGCTCGGGCATCCTCATCGCGGAAGCAGGGCGCGATCTGGAAATAGCGGTCGAAGCCGGCCACCATCAGAAGCTGCTTGAATTGCTGGGGAGCCTGCGGCAGGGCATAGAACTTACCCGGATGCACACGACTCGGCACGAGGTAATCACGGGCCCCTTCCGGCGAACTGCTCGTCAGAATGGGCGTCTGGAACTCAGTGAAGCCATGGCCGATCATGCGGCGGCGCAGGCTGGCGATGATCTGTGACCGGAGCAGGATATTCTTGTGCAGGTGATCGCGCCGCAGGTCGAGGAAGCGGTATTTCAGGCGAGTTTCCTCCGGGCCGTCATCCTCCACGGTGATCTGGAAGGGCAGTGGATCGGCCAGGCTTTCAATCGTGATCGATTCGGCTATGACTTCAATCTTCCCGGTGGGGAGCGCCTCGTTGATCGTGTCCGAACTTCGGGCAACGACCTTGCCGGTGACGACAATCACGCTTTCAGAACGCACGCGCTGGCACTCGTCGAAGAAGGCGTGGTCAGGAGTCACCACCACCTGGGTCAAGCCATAATGGTCGCGAAGGTCAATGAACAGAAGCTGGCCATGGTCCCGTTTCCGGAAGACCCAGCCCGAAATCCGGACCGTCTTGTCAACATGCTCAGCGCGCAACTCACCACAATTATGGGTTCTATACAGATGCATTCTCTAGTCTCCTACTAAAATTCAAAGAAAGACTTTACCACTAACTTTCACTAATCCGGAGAAGAAAATTTGAACAGAAGTCGCAAAGTTCGCGAAGACAAGAGAATGTTGCGGAATTTTCAGGTGGCGAGTACACCCCCTGAAAATTCCGCAACGGTTCTTCCAAAGAATTAAGAAAGAAATATGCACCCACTCCATTTGTGCTACGCGCAAGAAATATACCTTCTAAATTCTTCACAGACGGCGTTGCGGGATTTTTGGCTCGGGCTACTGCCCGAACGAAAATACCGCAACATTTCCCCGTGCCCAGACTATGACCACAAAGCCGAAGTACCCTTAGCGGTCTTCGCGACTTCTGTTCAAATTCTCTTCTCCGGATTAGCGTGAATCAGCGAAGATTAGTGGCGAAGTCTTCTCTTATTCTTCAATGACAACAGGCGTCCCCACTGGCACCAGCTCAAACAGCTCTTCGACATCCTCGTTGCGAAGGCGGATGCAGCCGGCGCTTTCGGCTTTGCCGATGGAGTTGGTGTCCCAGGTGCCGTGGATGCCATAGCCCTTGATTTCGGGGGTGGTTCCGGTAGCCTTGATAGCCATCCAGCGGGTGCCTAGGATGTTCTCCTTGTCACCGAAGGGAACGGTACGTCCATCATCCCGCCACCACGGCGGCTCGGGGATCCGCTCGGCGATCACAAAGGTGCCCACGGGAGTCTTGTCATACCGGCCGGTCCCGACCCCGTAGCGCTTAAAAAAGGTGCCATTGGAGGTCAGGAGAAGATCATTGCGGGCTTTGCTGACCTTGATCTCCATTTTGCCTGAAAACACCTTGAGATGTTGCCCTGGCCGGATCACATCCGGCCGCTTCAACTCGTTCCCCTTGACGATCAATTCCACAGTGGTTCCGAATTTACGGGCGAGAGCTTTGATGGAATCCCCCTCCTGAACGATGACATCCTGCTTTTCGGACATGGGCCAGGGACGGCGGATGAGTTCCACATTGAGAGGGCCAAGCACCTCCTCGATTTTGATACGCAAGGGTTCATCCGGGGATGCCGCCAAAGCGGCAAGAAACGGCTGGCGGGCCTTGTCCTTTTTGCCCGCTGCAAGAAGGGCATTGGCGTCGGCCGCAAGCGGCACGGAAGGCGATGGAACCTGGCGGACGGCGAGGCCGCCGTCCCTCCCCTCGTGGGAATCGCCGGCTTTAGATGAATTGGGAGGGTCCGCGGCCTCGCGGACTGTCTGTGGATTTGGTTTTTCACAAGCCTCTACAGGGAGCTTCGCGCTTTCTTCTGTAGGTGCCGGAGAAGCGGCGGCATCTTTTACTTCAGAGTGCCTCCCCCGGATCCAGACCACCAGCCCGATGGCCAGAACAACAACCAACCCCAATCCCACAACCCTCGGCCAGCGGCTCGGCTTATCCATTCTTTCCAATCCATCCATAACTCACCTCGTTTCTCATTACTAACCAATTACTGGAACTCCAAAGCTGAAGGTATGGCGATTATTGGACACCTTCCAACACAGCTCGCCCTTTGTCTGTCAGTCGGTATTTCTGCAACCGGCTCTGCGGCTTATTAGGGAGGGTGAAAGCCATCAAACCCTGCTCCAAAAGTGATGAAACTGATTTTTTAACCGCCCCTGAAACTCCTTTGTGCCCAAGTACGGAAGCCAATTCACCTCTAGATTTCGCCCCCACCACGAGAGCCTGAAGCATTCGCACCGACACACCCGACTCGGGCCTCGACTCGGGCCTCGACTCGGGCCTCGACTCGGGCCTCGACTCGGGTTGCTTCCGAAGACAGACAATGAAACATCCACCTTCCATCCGAAACTCAGCCTTGATCTTATGCGACCGGCATGCGCCGACAATACGGGTCGTTCCGGAGCCCCAATGCTCAATCAACCGGGCACGAAAAAACGCATGAGCAATCATCGGATTCTTCGGATGCGAATGATGCTGATGATAGAGCATCTTCAAAGTAATATCATGCGGCAGACATCCGGGATTCCACACTTCAAGTCGGTCGTCAAAAATTCGAACCTGTATGGTAGCCACACTCGTGTAATCACGATGGCACAAGGCATTGATAATCGCCTCTCGCACCGCTTCATCCGGGTATTCCGGAACAATTTCCCGTTCAGGCTTTCCGGTAATCTTGTAAGCCTGATGGGTATTGCGGGAAACAAAAGCCAAGGCGTTGTCCAATTGGCTCAGCAACGGCCCCTCGTATGTCTGCTCATCAAGAAAATCGATGGCTTCCGTGCCCTTAAAGCGCGCACATTTCAAATCAGCGGAAATGAATATGCGTTGGGGGATCTTACCAAAGAGCAGAACCACGGCGTTACAGTAACCGGGCGCATGGGTCGATAGACGCGCATTCGCAATCAGATCTTTGAATGGCGTGGTTAGCTTCATTCCTGCACGTTCCAGATAATTTCGCACCGCCATCTTATCCACATCATCAGCCGTGAAGCGGGGGCAGGGAAGGGAATCCCATGACCTTCCCGTCGTCACCTCCAACAACCGATGAGCTTCCTCCCGACGCAAACATTGATTGGTTCGGCCCACCCGCTTGATGGGGCGACCGAACGCCCACGAGGGCTTCACTGGATTTTCATCAATCTGGATCTTGATAAGCGTCGATTGCTCTGAGCCTTCCACTTTGATGGTCGGGAATTGGGGCGGATCCGTGTTGACCTTGATCTTATTGGCGAGTTCCTCGAGTGAATGTTTGCCAATCTGGACGCCCACCCCCTCTCCTTTCGGACTGACACCAATGTAGATGACGCCACCTTGGGATGTTGCAAAAGCCGCACAAGTCTCGACGATTTCCTTCCACTCTCCGAGCGACTGTTTCCACTCCACCGTCTCACTCTCAACGGGAAAAGATGCATTTTTG
>CAMDCX010000083.1 GCA_945890715.1 PVC group bacterium
CTACCCCACCTGCTTCAGTCCTTCAAATAGCAGTACCCCGCGCGACTTGGCGGCAGTAAGCAGTGGACGCTCAAATCCACTCTTGCAAAACAATGCATACGTCACCTTAAATCCTTGCAAACGCCTGAACCGAAGCGATTTGCGCTCCAATTCCTGCAAGACTTCAAGCCCCAGCTTCTTCGTCGTCCACTTGCACTCTCCAAGAATCACGGCCCTGTTTTTGTGGTTGATCGCCGCCACATCAAATTCCGCCGCCTGCGTCCACGCCCGACCTATCCGTTCAGGCACAAACGGTAATCCCCCGCTATCTCCCAAACTGATCAGCAGGCGCCGACACACCTCCTCGTATCCCGTACGCCCGACATAAGCATCAAACCGACTCCGAATGATGTCCATCAGGGGCCCGATCCGATTCTGCTCCAGCAACGAATTGCCGGGGCGAAGAAACGTGAAATGAAACCGCAGATACGGATCCGCGATTTCATACCGCGTCGTCCGCGTATGCCCGGGATCCTCCACATCCAGCGACACCTCCCGCCGAACCAGCCCGAGGAAACACAATACCTGCAAATACTTGCCAACATGCGGCAAGGCCAGCCCCGTCATCTCACTCATGGCGCTGGGCGTCTTCATCCCCGCGCCAATGGCATCCAACAAGCCCAGATACGTCCGGGCCTCGGGCAGTTCCTCCTGAATCAGAAATACCGGCTCCTGTCTGAATATCGTGACCGGCGACAGAAGCGTCTCTTCAATGTTCCGGAACACGGGCCAGGCATCGTTCCATAACTCAAGATACTTGGGAACCCCCCCAATCACACTGTAGGTCTCGATACGCTGGGACTCGCTGTAGCGGGGCAGAAACCCCTCCAACCCTTCGGGCTCAATCGCCTCCAGCCGCATGTCGGCCGTGGTCCGCCCATACAGGGCGCCCGTTGGCGCCAGAATCTCGTGGTGCATCATGTGATAATGAGAGCCCGACAGAATCAACATGACCCGTGACTGTTTGAGATCATGATCCCATACGGCTTGCAGAATGGAAGCAATCCCGGGCACGGACTCCAACACATACGGCCATTCGTCCAGAACGACCACGATACGCCGATCCCGGGCAAGGCGGGCCAGTTCACGGAAAGCACTTTCCCACGAAGAATACGAGAAGTCCGGATCCGCGTTACCTGTCAGCGCTTGCAGGGCTTGTGAAAAACGGGCCAGAAGAATCCTGGATGAACTTTTGATGGCGACCCAATACACGGCCTCGTCGCGCGGCAACATCCCTATCCAATGGGTCAGAAGCGTGGTTTTACCGATCCTCCGCCGCCCGTACAACGCCAGCAACTGAGCCGCAGGACGCCGCCACACCGCCTCGATATGCCTGAGTTCACGTGTCCGGTTAATAAACATAAGTTACATTTACAGTATATTACCGATAATGTAAATTAATTACGTCAGGGAAGCAAATGAGCCGCATGCAATTTATCAAGCAACGAGAGCCTCTCATCCGTCGGGAGATCCAGCACCTCGTCATAAATCTTTTGTGCTAATGCGGTCATGCTTCACCTCAATGGCTTCCAGCCTGAGCTCAAACTTAGCAAATCCATCATATCGAAACAACATCCCTTTCCACCAGGGCAGACTTAATAAGCGTAACCGATTAAGCGGGGAATTATTAATGTTCCCATAATAATCCAGACATGATCCGCCCACCGCGTAACCGCGGCGGCTACGTAGCCGCACCGGTCACGGCGTGGATCTTCCAAGATCATGTCCAGATTATTTCAGGAACATTAGTAAGTGGGGGGACGAAGAGGGCGATCAAGTGTTTGCCCGAAGAAACCTTTTGGAACACCGCTCAAATTGCTCTTCAATTTCCGGGATGGGCGGGATGCGGGCGGAACGAATGGCGGTGCCTATTTGATCCTGGGACAGGGGGCCTGCTCTGATGATGAACTCGGCATCCATCCGGTCAATCGGATCATCACGCATCAGTTTGCTTAAAAAAAGATCCTCATTGCCCAGACGGTAGAGATTCAGATTTTTCCAGGCCCCTCTGACAGGAACCCTTTTCGAACGCCACTCCGGGGTTAATATCACCTGGGACTCCTCAAAGAAGTGGCTAATGTAAAGCTCCTGATCCGCAAATAGCAAATTCACCTCATCAATGACGGCCCAGAAGTTGGTGTGTTCGATCATCGCCTCGGCCTGCCCGATCCACAACACGGCATCCACGTCACGGCTTAGCGCATAATCCGGCGGAGGATTCAAAAAACCAAGATGCAACGCCGCCCGCCCATAGAGCGTTAACTCAACGATTCCAGAAAGTCGCTCATCCACGGCAAAAAGCAATGTCTCGGCATTGGTCATGCCACCAATCTCCAGGAAGCGGCATTTACCCGCCCATTCGCCATGACCGGCTGGGCAAGTCGCGTCCAATGCAGGACCGCATCATGGGGATGAGAAGCACCCGAAAAGGTTTTGGCCAGAAACGACCATGCCGGATGACGGGGATCCACCTTCAAGGCTTCCCGGGCCATGGCGTACAGCACGGGCCCCACCCGCTCACGAATCGCAACGCGCGATAATGCCTTTAGGTCCAGTGCGTTGCGCGAAATAAACTGGGCGGCTAATCGCAAGAGTTGGGGACGATCCTGCCCCTGAAGCATACAGATGGCCACCACAAGTTCCTCAAGGGAAAACACTTGCGTTAATGGAGGCCTGAAATCATCAAGGGCTGGCGGCTCCCGGACAATGATCCGGGCACCCCGGCAATTGGCTACATCCAACAACCAATCCTCCAAGGAATCTGCCGTCGACGAAGGATACTCTCGTCTCAGCATTTCCAGCCTCATACGGAAAGCAGAGACATGCACCGATAACCCCAGTCGGGATCCCAAAGTATTCTGTAATCGTGCCACTCCCATGAAGTATAGGTACCACTAACAGAAAGACTTCTCAACATTCATTCACCATCTTCGTTCCTAAAACTATTTCTCTACGCGCTGGTCTTTTTATGGTACTAAATTAAGTCCGAAAGGGAATGACCATGAAAACATCAGAGGATATCCGGCCCATCAGCTATATGAAGGCCTCGGCGGCCACCCTGTTGAATCAGGTGAATGCCACACGTCGCCCGGTTGTCATCACGCAAAGCGGCCACGCACGGGCAATCCTGGAAGATCTGGAAACGTATGAACAAACCCGGGCGGCCATGGGGCTCCTGAAGTTGCTCGCCCAGGGCGAGGAAGACGTTCGTGCGGAAAGACTCCACAAACAGGCGGATGTGTTCACCAGGCTCGAAAAACGACTGGCCGCACAACCATGACACCCCGATGCCGATATGCCGTGCTGTGGACCACCTCTGCAGCGATGGACCTGGAGGGAGTGATCGACTTCATTGCACAAGGCGATCCGGCCACAGCCTATCGAATTCTGAGCGAGATTCATCTGAAAGCAGATTCGCTTGCCCACTTCCCTGAACGGGGGCGGATCGTTCCGGAACTTCAGGCACAGGCCGTTCTCTTCTATCGGGAACTCCTCCATAAATCGTGGCGCATCATCTATAGGATCGAGGCCGACACCGTGTATGTGCTCGCCCTACTCGACGCCCGAAGAAATGTGGAAGACCTGTTATTGAACCGTTTAATTCGGTAACCCGGAGCCACTTGTAAAACTCCAGTGGACGCGACGGAGCGCGTCCCTCCACTCATAAAAATGCTCCCATAATAATCCAGACATGATCCGGCCACCGCGTAACCGCGGCGGCTACGTAGCCGCGCCTGTTAAGGCGTGGATCTTCCAAGATCATGTCTAGATTATTTCAGGAACGTTAGTAAATCTGGTGTTTTTACAGATTCCCTATAATCGAGACCAACGGCAGGAACATGGCGATGACGATTGTTCCGACAATTAACGCCAGCAGGATGATCATGATGGGCTCGATGACTGAGGTCAGCGCCTCGACCGCCGTATCGACCTCATCATCATAGGTTTCTGCGATTTTCATCAGCATCTCGGGCAGGGCACCGGTTTCCTCGCCGACCTGAATCATGCTGACCACCATGGACGGAAACACTCCCGAGGCCTCGAGTGGCACCACAATGGTTTCCCCTTCCTTGACGCTGTCATGCACCGTGGCCACCGCCTGCGACAATACCGCGTTATTCGTAACCTCGCGCACAATGTTCAGCGCCTGCAAAATCGGCACACCCCCGGTCAGCAGGGTCCCCAGCGTTCTGGAAAAGTTACCAATGGCCGTCTTCCGGAGCAATGACCCGAATACCGGAATCTTCAATTTGAGTCGATCCAGGGATTGCTGTCCCACACTCGACCGGCTGAAGGCTTTGAAAACAAACACAATCACCGCAATGAGGCCCAGCCCGATATACCATTGATTCATCAGAAACTCGCTGGCCCCGATCACCATCTGGGTCAGGAGCGGCAGGGATTTGCCCTGTAACAAGTCATCAAAAATTTCCTTAAACTTGGGAATCACGAATATCATCAACACCAGAAGAATGACGCCAGCCATGACCATGACGACCATCGGGTACACCATGGCTCCCTTGACCTTGCTCCTGATTTTCTGGCTCTTCTCCATGAATTCCGCCAGCCGCGTCAGGATCGTTTGAAGTGCGCCGGACGCTTCACCCGCCCGAACCATGTTGACGTAGAAAGGGGTGAAAACACCGGGATACTGCGCCAATGATTCGGCAAAGGTGCTACCGCCCTCGACCGATTCGGCCATACCCTGCAAAGCCGTCCGGAACTGGGGGGTTTTCTCCTGACGCTGGAGCACATGAAGACTTTTCAACAGCGGCATGCCCGCATCCGCCAGCGTTGCCAATTGGCGCGTAAAAAGCATGATCTGCTTGGAGGCCACCTTGCCCTGCATCATCTTGCCCAGAAAACCCGGCAGCCTGATTTCCTTCTGCATCCCGCCGCCCCCGCGCGCCGGGCTCTTTCCAGGAGCCGTCCGGGATGGCGTCCCGCCACGGGCCGCTGGCTTGCGGGCTCCACCACGGCCTCCGCTCATATCCGTGACGCTGGTCGGGAAAAGCCCCTTTTCCTTGATGGCGGTAAGAGCGCGCGTCTCGTTGTCGGCATCAATCATGCCTTCAACTTCACTCCCCTTCGAATCCATGGCAACGTATCGGAATTTAGGCATAAATGGTCTCCGTTAATGGACTTTTCAAGACTATTACGCCCCCTACCCTGATGCAAGCGCGGAAATTCAGGGCAGACGCATCTAAATGCCAGCGAAATCAGAAGGAATTTGAACACCCGCTTCGCTCAAGTTAGGATGAGAAGGCTGGTTTCCTCCGTATAATAAGCGGGGTATAATCCCCAAATAATAACGCAGTCATATAGCTGCAAAACGAAA
>CAMDCX010000084.1 GCA_945890715.1 PVC group bacterium
CACGGCCTCAGCCTGCTCGACATTTTTTATTGCCCCCATAAAAGCGGAACCTGCGACTGCCGGAAGCCCAAGCCGGGCATGATCCTGGAGGCCGCCCGGCGGCACCAGATCAACCTCGCCGAGTCCTGGATGGTGGGCGATTCACCCGGGGATGCCGAGGCTGGCAAAGCGGCAGGGTGCCGAACCATTCTGGTTGGAGAGAAAGCAAGTCCCGGTTTGGCTGACTTCCTTTTTCGGAACATGAGCGAATTTCGGTCAGAAATTAAAAATCTACTGAGCAACGGGGGGGGCAGTTTATGAAACTATTTGTGCCAGGCCGCATTTGTCTTTTTGGCGAACATTCCGATTGGGCGGGAAGCTACCGCCGGATCAACGGGGAACTGGAAAAGGGCTATGCCATTATCACCGGAACCAATCAGGGTCTTCACGCGGAGGTCAAACCCCACCCGAACAAACTGATTGTTAAAACAACCTTGAGCGATGGCACCCCGTTTGGCCCCTACGAAGTTCCTATGGATCGCGATGCCCTCCTGATCGAGGCCCAAAAAGGCGGCTTCTTCAGTTATGCCGCCGGAGTTGCCTATCAGGTGCTCACCCATTACCGGGTACGCGGACTTGAAGTGAATAATTTCCTGACCGACTTGCCGATCAAGAAGGGGCTCTCGTCCAGCGCGGCAGTCTGCGTGCTGGTCGCCCGCGCCTTTAACCGGCTTTATGATCTCAAGATGACGGTCCGGGGCGAAATGGAGTTCGCCTATCTAGGCGAAATCACAACCCCTTCGCGCTGCGGCAGAATGGACCAGGGCTGCGCCTACGGGAACCGCCCCATCATTCTGACCTTTGACGGCGATCGTATCGATGTGTCGGAACTGACCACTCCCCGCGATCTCCATTTTGTGATCGTGGACCTCCATGCCAGCAAGGATACCCGCGAAATCCTGAACCACCTGAATCACTGCTACCCCTTCGCCGAGGACGACATCCAGAAGGGCGTCCAGAAATATCTCGGCCCCATCAGCGCGGGAATCACAAACCGCGCCGCAGAGGCCTTGAGAAATGGCGATGCCACGCTCATCGGCCAACTGATGCGGGAGGCTCAGTCTGAATTCGACCGGTACTGCATCCCCGCCTGTCCCTCCCAGCTGACCTCGCCGGTACTTCACAAGGTCTTGAATTACGGCCCGCTCCAGCCCTTGATTCTGGGTGGAAAAGGAGTCGGCTCACAGGGCGACGGCACCGCCCAGTTCATTGTGAAGGATCAGGAGTCCCAGGAAAAGGTCATCCAGATCATTGAGCGCGACCTCAAGATGAGTGCCCTGAAGCTGAGCCTGCAAACAGGCAGGCGGCTTCGCAAGGCCGTGATCCCGGCAGCCGGATTCGGAACCCGGCTCTTCCCGGCGACCAAGGCCATGAAAAAGGAACTTTTCCCGATCATGGACAAACAGGGCCGGATGAAACCCGCCATCCAGATTATTGTCGAGGAAGCCGTCAACGCCGGCGTGGAGGAAGTCGGCCTGATCGTCCAGACCCAGGATAAGGATGTGTTCGAGGATTTCTTCCACTCCCCGCCGCCGATAGAAAACTTCAATAAACTTTCACGAGAGAACCAGGACTATAGCCAGTATCTCCTGGAAGTGGGCCGCCATGTGAAGTTGCTGACGCAGGACACTCAGGAAGGCTTCGGCCATGCGGTGTATTGCTCCCGGGATTTCGTCAAAGAAGAGCCGTTTCTGTTGATGCTGGGCGACCACCTGTACGCCTCCCAAATCCCGCGCTCCTGTGTGGGTCAGCTGATGGATGTGTACGAAAAAACAGGCATGAGCGTGGTGGGGCTCAAAGCCATGCCCGTTGACCAGGTTAAACATTTCGGTTGCGTCACAGGCATGTGGCGGACAGAAGGAGAAATCCTCAACATCACCGAATTCATGGAGAAACCCGATGCCGAATACGCCCGAACGCACCTTCAGGTGGACGGCCTGGCACCGGACACCTTCCTGACGGTGTTCGGAATTTACATCATCAAACCCCAGATCTTTCACCTGCTCGAAGAGAATATCCGGAACAACATCCGGGAACGGGGCGAATTCCAGCTTACCTCCTGTCTGGATGAGCTCCGTAAACTGGATGGGTTCGTGGGGTGCGTTGTCAAAGGCCGCCGTTTCGATATCGGCCTTCCCGACGTCTATCGCCAGACCATGATCGATTTTCCCAATGCCTGACATCACTGCAGTTTTTTTCGATATCGACGGCACCCTGCTTGACATGCGCGGAGTGGGCCGGCAGTCATTTGTCAAAGCCCTGGAAACCACCTTCGGATTCAAGGATGACCTGTCGTATATCACCTTTGCGGGGAACACAGACCTGAATATTCTGCAACAGGTCATGGCACGCCGGGGACTTCCCCTGACGCAAAACGATTGTGACCGGTTTCACCGCCAGCTTCCCTTGGAACTGTCTGCGGCGGCCCATCAGGCGCAGTTAGTCCTGTATCCCGGAATTCGTGAACTCCTGGAAACCCTCTCCGAAAACCCAGCGGTAATCCTCGGATTGGTCACCGGCAATGTTGAAGCGTGCGCCTGGATCAAACTTCAGCAGTTCAACCTTCACAACCACTTTGTGCTGGGGGCATTCGGGGATGAACATGCAGACCGGAACGAAATCGCCCGGCTCGCGCTTCAACGGGTTCAGGCTCGACTGAAGCCTGGGCAGACGCTGAAGAGGCTCTTCCTGGTCGGGGATACACCCAATGACATTGCGGCTGCCCATGCCATCGGTGCCGTCGCCATTGCCGTCGCCACAGGCCGGTTCACGGTTGAGGCATTGAACGCAGCGGGTGCCGATGTCGCGTTATCGGATCTCTCCGACACCCAGTGCGTGACCGATCTTTTTATTTAAAAAGGTCTTCCGGTTCGGGCTCAGGAATCACATGACCGCACACTGACATCCCGGCCTTTCTCGTCGAATCCAGACTTCCCGTAATCAGGGGGTGCCAGGAAGGAAGGTCATGCCCCTCCGCCAGCAACCGGTAGGAACAACTGGCAGGAAGCCATTTTCTGACCTTTTCAAAACTCACAAAAAGATCCGCGCATTCGGGCATTTTTTTGGCCCGGTCCCGGTAACAGGCACACCGACAGGTTTCGAGATCCAAATACTTGCAGGCCCATTTTGTATAACTGACAACCCGGGACTTGGAATCCTCGTATTTCAGGACACAACACCGACCGCATCCACAACACAACCGTCCCCACTCCGCCCGAGTCATCTCCCCCATCGCCTTCCGTTTCCAGAAGGGAGCATCTGAGATCTTAGATTTCAAATCCCGCCTTCTCCCAACGCCTTGGCGCGCGCCTTACGGGCAAGCTGGAGATCATCGAAGGAAATATTCCGACGCTGGTAACGGCTTTCCATCCGCTCCATGAAATTATCCCAGTCCTCCCGGGTCGGCGGCGTGGTGTAGTCAAACCGTTCCTCATCGGATCGCTTGAACTGCCACTTCACCCGGCCCTGCTCAACCGTCCACCTCACATCGCGCTTGATTCCATCGTCCAGTTTTTCAATCCAGCATACTTGTCGCATCATAATACAATCCCTCCCCGTCTTCATCAGCCTATCACCTCCCCCGCGAGAAGCACGCTTGAAAACTTTGGCGTCAATCCCCATAGTGTCGCCCCTTGAAAGGCAGACTCCTCCATGGCCCTATTAAGTTTAAAGAATGTAAGTCTGAGTTACGGCGGAAACCCGCTGCTTGATGATGTGGAGTTCCATATCGAGCGGGGTGACCGTATCTGCCTGCTGGGCGTCAATGGAACCGGAAAAAGCACTATGCTCCGCGTCCTGGCTGGCGAATCCAAACCCGACTCCGGCCAGGTTATCCGGTCATCGGGCATCCGGGTGACCCGCCTTCCCCAACAGGTTCCCACCCATCTCTGCGGCCGGGTTCTGGATATCGTCTGCCCCGACCACGAGAACCCGGATCTGGCCCGAGAGGCGCTTGAGGCCCA
>CAMDCX010000085.1 GCA_945890715.1 PVC group bacterium
AATTTTTTAGATGGCACCATCACGGGGAAGGGGGGCTGGGTTTACCAGCAGCGGAATGGCCTCTGTTTCGAACCCCAACACTTTCCAGATTCACCGAACCATCCGGCGTTCCCGTCCACCGTATTAAAGGTAGGCCAAACCTATCTAAACACGATTATCTATCGTTTTTCGGTTGAATAGTAAGTCTGCTGTTTTCTTCGGCAACGCAAAAAAAGAAGGCCGGAACTTTCGTTCCGGCCTTCACAAGTTGGTAGCGGGGGTTGGATTTGAACCAACGACCTTCAGGTTATGAGCCTGACGAGCTACCGGGCTGCTCCACCCCGCAGACATAACATTCATCCATCAAATCAATTTCTCAACTGATCGAATCGAATCAGCTCACATAATATTCAGCTTAATCCATAAGAGCAACCTTATTTCGGATCTATTTTTACGGCGAATGTTCTTTTCAAGGGTCTGATTTAGCCATGAAACTGTTCCAGAAACAACCAGAGAAGGGGCTTTGGTGTGCTCCAACATTATCCCCGGATAAACAGTTCATTGAATCTATCCTCCTAAAACGCTACCCTTGCGCCAAAACCCGTTGCCATTATATAGCGTTATGTAGACTCTAGGTGACGGATGTGAATCCGACAGACTTTTTTAAAAAGAGTTCTTATACCAACGCTGGAATGGGCTGATTGTGAAGGGGCGGTTCAATAACAGGTGGCCGCAGGTGTCGCTCTGCCCAAAGATGTGAGACTCACGATGCGTAATGCGGATGAAGCGTAATAGCCGTAAGTAAGGAGCAAAGACCGTGGAACCTAAAAAATCACTAATTCATGAAGATCCGCGTGTGCCATTAGCAGCTGAGCGTACATTCCTAGCTTGGATCCGAACCGGCCTTGCGCTTATGGGATTTGGTTTTGTGGTGGCGCGTTTCGGATTGTTTCTTCGGGAATGGTCCGCAGCCCAGAATCTCGATCATCATTCCGGACACGGGGTTTCTTTGTGGTTAGGCATCGCTTTGGTCGGACTTGGAGTGGTTTTGAATTTGGCCGCGTTGATACGTTATCGCCGCTATCTCAGGCAACTTGCGCAAGGAATTATACCAGAAGCAAAGCCGAGTCTAGAAACAGCAATTGCCGTGACACTGGCCGTTATAGGCGTAGCAGCCACCATTTACCTTATTTTTACGGCATACTGAGGAAAATTATGGCCGTAAATAAGATAAAGAAAAACAAAACGCTCCGCACCGGGGCCGAGAGCATTCTGGAGAGCATCTCGGACGGCGTGTTCACCGTTGATGCCGACTGGAAAATTCTTTCGTTCAATCGGGCCGCTGAGGCGATCACTGGCATTCGCCGCCGGGATGCCATCGGGAAGACCTGTTCGGATGTGTTCCGGGCCAGCATGTGTGAGGCTGACTGTGCGCTCCGTCAGACGGTAAAAACGGGCAAACCGATTATCAACAAGTCGGCATTTATCGTGGATATTGAGGGCCGCCGGATCCCTATCTCAGTGTCCACGGCCATTTTACGCGACGAACGCGGAAGAATTGTGGGCGGTGCAGAAACGTTTCGCGACCTCAGTCTGGTGGAGGAACTGCGGAAAGAACTTGAGGGTCGGTTCCAAATGGGTGATTTGGTGAGCCGAAGCGACGCCATGCACCGTATTTTTGATGTCTTGCCGCAAGTGTCCGCCAGTGATGCGACGGTGTTGATCCTGGGTGAAACCGGTACGGGCAAGGAACTCCTGGCTCGCGCCATCCACAATTTGAGTCCCCGCAAGAACAAACCCTTTATTCCGGTCAACTGCGGGGCTTTGCCCGATACCCTGCTTGAATCGGAGTTGTTCGGGTACGTGAAGGGTGCCTTCACGGGAGCCGCGAAAGACAAGCCGGGCCGTTTCGCACTGGCCGAGGGGGGGACGGTGTTTCTCGACGAGATCGGCGACATCAGCCCTGCGCTTCAGGTCCGCCTGCTTCGCGTTCTTCAGGAAAAAACCTATGAACCCTTGGGCGGAACACGCGTGTTGCATGCCAACGTGCGAATCATAGCGGCAACGCACAGGGACTTATCGACCCAAATTCACAAGGGCGCATTCCGCGAAGATCTCTTCTATCGCTTGAATGTCGTGAAGCTCGAGTTGCCGCCGTTGCGCAAGCGCAAGGAAGATGTCCCCCTGCTCGTCGAGCACTTCATGTCGCGGTTCAATCGGCGGCAGGGCAAATCAGTCAGCGGAGTCGCCCCGGATGTCATGGCGTTACTCATGGCGCACAACTATCCCGGGAATGTGCGGGAGTTGGAGAATATCATCGAACGTGCTTTCGTGTTATGCGGTGCGGGCAGGATCGAGCGCATCCACCTGCCATCCGAACTCACCGGCCACTCCCCCGTAAGCCGGGCTCCGGCAGGCGAAACGATTTCCGCCCAAACGCAGGCATCCGAAGCACAGGCCATTCGCAATGCCCTGGAGCACCATGGATTCAATCGACTGGCCGCTGCCCGGGAGTTGGGGCTTCACAAAAGCACGCTATTCCGCAAAATCAAGGCGTTGGGAATCGAACTCCCCGCTCACGATGGTCGTTCCCGCCGGTAACGACACGCCTACCAATCCCCTGCTTTCCAGGTTCATGTATAGAGTCGCATTATTGCGACTCATGAGACGCTAAAGAGTCGCATCTTTGCTTCTGTGTTGACTGGCGGGCTAGCTGTCGACATTGGTCTCATCATGTTCCCGCACAACCTCTTACGTTGGTCTATCGCTTATCCACAGAACTTGGCACGCATCATGATATAGATCAAGGCCAGAATGATGAAGAGCCAAACATGAAAGTAGCGCTTGCAACATGGAACGGAAGGGTGTCGCCGGTTTTTGATGTAGCCCGGCAGGTGGTACTGCTCGACATCGAAGAGGGGCGCGTGGTGAGCCGGCGGGAAGAAGCCCTTCCAGGCACGGAACCACAGGCACAAGCGGATCGCTTGGCGGCACTGGGGTCGCAGACCTTGATTTGCGGAGCGATCTCAAAAGCCATGGCTGGCTTGTTGGCGGCGGTGAACGTCAGGGTGATCCCCTTTACGGCGGGTGATATTGAAGCTGTGTTGGCTGGATGGCTCGCTGGAAATCTGCCGGATCCAGCCTTGAGTATGCCGGGATGTTGCGGGCAACGGCGGCGCCATCGAGCAGGCGGGCGGTGTCGCGACAAGACGTTAGTAACCAAAGAAGGACGCGAGGGAATCATGAAAGTGATTGTTACAGGAAGTGGCGGCAAATTGACGGATGCCGTTGATCCGCGCTTCGGGCGGGCCAGTCAGTTTATTGTCGTGGATATGGAAACGGGCGCGATCACGGTCCATGACAATGCACAGAATCTGAATGCGGCGCAGGGGGCAGGCATTCAGGCCGCAGAAACGGTGGCGCGTCTGGGTGCCCAGGCCGTCATTACGGGAAATGTCGGCCCCAAGGCATTCCGAGTTCTTGCCACGGCGGGAATCAAAGTGTTTCTGGTTAAGGAAGGCTCCATCGCGGAAGCCATCGCCCAGTTCAAGAATGGTGAGTTGTCGGAAACCAAGGAGTCCAATGTCGAAGGGCATTGGGCGTAAACAAAAAGAAAGGGAGGCTAACATGCCACGAGGAGATGGAACAGGACCACAGGGAAAAGGTAAAGGAACGGGACGCGGCTTGGGACCTTGCGGAGGCGGTCAAAGGCAGGGGCCTGCGGGAACGGCTCCAGCCGGACGCGGC
>CAMDCX010000086.1 GCA_945890715.1 PVC group bacterium
CTCGCGTTGCGAGCCTTCAGCCCCTGCCGAACCGTCTCCTCATGATCCCGAATCAATTTGATATCCAGCATAATTCACCCCACGGGTTGATTCACAAAATGTGGTTTCATGCTAGCGAAGCCCCCGCCCCGATGCAATGACGGACTCCCAAATAATGATTCACCACCCGCTTCGCTGGAGAAAACGGAGAGGGAGGGAGAGAGAAAGAAAATGTTTCACGATTTTTCAGAACGGAGAGTACCCCGTTTTGAAAAATCGCGAAACACCTCCTGGTGAAGAATAGTGGAGGCCGACTCCTGTTGTGCTCCGCACGATTAAACCCTACTCCTGTCCTCCTCCAGGAAAGGTGTTGCGGAATTTTTGGCTCGGGTACTCCCGAACGAAAATGCCGCAACATTTTCTCCTTTCTCCGCTGCTTCCCCTCCGTTTTCTCCAGCGAAGCGGGTGGTAAATCTTTTCTTCACCCTTTAAGAGGCATCGGGGAGCGGAGGGTAATGCGGCGGGAATGGGCGCCGGGCAGGGTCTCAAAGAAAAGATGAATGGCGCCAGCGGGAAAAAGATCTTCCGCGCGGTCGGCCCACTCTACGGCTGTAATGCCGTTGGAGTCGAAATACTCCTCCATTCCCAACATCAGCGCGTCAAGGGAATCGCGCAAGCGATAGAGATCCACATGAATCAGGGGACGGGTTCCCTGATATTCGTGAACCAGAGTGAAGGTTGGACTGGTCACTGGGCGGTCAATGCCCAATGCCGCCGCCAACCCCTGCACAAAACAGGTTTTTCCGCTTCCCAGGTCGCCGTGCAGGGCAAGCACCATGGGGCCGGGAACCTGCTTCAGAAGATGCCGCGCCAGCTTGTGGGTGTCGCCCACGCTGTGGGATTCAATTGTCAGTTCATGTAACATGGAGAGAGAATACCGAATCCGGAATCCGGAATCCAGAATCCAGAATAATCAGCAAAAATGTTCATAACCTCGGAGCATTAATGTCGTTCGGATGCCGTTTTTTTCAATTTTAAGCGGGTTGGGTTGCCTCATCATTTCCCCGATGCGAGTGCAGCGGAGCCGGAACTGCTGTCGCCAGGCGGTTTCAAAAGCAGCGGCTTTTCGGGGCGAAACAGTGAAGAGCAGTTCAAAATCCTCGCCATCGGAAAGCGCGTGCTCGAGGGGAGTACGGCGATCCTTTAGCCGTTTTGCAGCCGCCGAAATCGGGATCCGCGCCGCCTCAATCACGGCACCCATTCCACTTGCCGCGATCAACCGGCGCAAGTCAGTGGCCAATCCGTCGCTGACATCCATCATGGCCGTGGCCCATTTCCCGGCGGCCAGCCATTGACCCTCGGCGAGTCTCGGTTCGAATCGCAGATGACGCCCCTGCCCGCTTCCGCCTAGGGAACCGGTCACATACAGAACATCACCCGGCCTGCCCCCGGATCGCAGCACCGCACGGCCGCGCGGGATCCGGCCGACGGCAAAGACATGAAGCTCCAGGGTCTTGCCTCGTGAAGTATCCCCGCCCACAATGGCCACTCCCTGGCGTCTGGCCAGTGTCGCCAGACCGCGATAAATTCCCTCGATGCGCTTTACCGGCACGGAGGCGGGTGCCACGAGATCAATCAGCCCCCACAACGGCTCACCCCCCATCGCCGCGATGTCGCTCAGCACGCGCCCCAGAGCCTTGTGTCCAATCGCTTCCGCAGGTGCCGTGGGGGTAAAATGAATCCCCTCAATCACCGGGTCGCTTTTCAGGAGCAAATCGAATGCATCACGGCGACCCGTCCGAACCACGGCACAGTCGTCGCCAATCCCCGCCACCACATCCGCCCGTCCCGGCAGTAGTTTTGCCAATCGCCGGATAAGCGCATCTTCACCAATGGTACCTGCATTCATGTAATTCGATTAAAGAATTACCACGGAGACACGGAGAAGAAAATACAATGTTGCGGGTATTTAAGTTGCGGAGTACCGCATCTGAAATTCCCGCAACCCTTTTGGAAGTAATTCCCGGAGAAAGAAAAGATGGTTCGAACCATAAAACCACTCCTCCTCTGTTCTTCCTTCAAGAAGGGCGGTGGCGTTTATTTTGAACACGGTATTCCCGTGGTCGAAATAAACGCCACATTAACTTTCTTCTCCGTATCTCCGTGGTAAAGATTCTCTTTCTTACGGATACACCCGGCCCATGGTTCGGGGAAAGGGTATAGTTTCGCGGACATGTTTGATTCCGCACAGCCAGGCAACGGTCCGCTCCACGCCGAGTCCGAAGCCCCCGTGCGGAACACTGCCGTAGCGGCGCAAGTCGAGATACCAGGCATAATCCTCCGGACGCAGCCCCTTGGCGGTCATGCTTTCGGCAATCACCTCCGGATCCTCCTCCCGCTGACTTCCGCCAATAATCTCGCCGTACCCCTCGGGCGCGAGCAGGTCGAAATTCTTCACCACGCGGGGATCGGTCGGCGACACCTTCATGTAAAATGCCTTCGCCTCACGGGGATAGTCGGTGACAAATACAGGCTGCTCGAACTGACGGGATACGATGGTCTCGTCACTTCCCCCCAGATCCTCCCCCCATTTAAATGACTGCGCGAGCCTGATATGGTCGGGGCGCACCTTTAACTCCTGATCGAGCTCACCCACGGCTTCCCGAAGCTCCCGGACACGCTCCTCCTGCTTCTCCTGCTGCCAGCCCTTCTTGGCGGTCTTCAGAGTCACCTCCGCCGCCTCCAACTCCGTGATAAGCGCCTGAAGCCGGGCTTTGTCCTGCTCCAGTTCCTGTTCCAGTTTCCGGCGGATCGGCTCGCCCCGCAATAATTCGCCCGCTTCCGTGTAGGTCATGCGGGGAAAGGGCTTCATGATTTTCTCCAACGCGGCCACATCACGACCCAGAAAATCCAGATCGGCCCGGTTTTTGGAGAGCACTTCTGCAACAATGGCGCAGATCATATCCTCCGCCAACCTCATCACCTCGGCCACATCGGCAAAGGCCACTTCCGGCTCCACCATCCAGAACTCAGTGAGATGACGGCGCGTCTTGGACTTCTCGGCGCGAAAGGTCGGGCCGAAGCAATATACCTTGCCCATCGCCATGCAGGCGCTTTCCAGATACAGCTGGCCGGTCTGGGTCAGGAAAAGTTTTTCGCCGAAATAGTCCACCGGGAAAAGCGACTGCCGGTCTTCTCCCGCGCCGGGCACAAGGATCGGCATATCCATCAGGGTGAAGCCGTTCTCGTCGAAGAAATTCCGAATCGCGCGAATGACCGTGTGGCGAACCCGCAACAGGGCCACCGGTCGCTGGGAGCGCAACCACAGGTGCCGGTGATCCATCAGAAAATCGACACCATGCGCCTTGCGACTGATAGGGTAGTCCTTGGCCACCTGAAGAACGACAAGCTCCGAAACCGCTACTTCCGCTCCGCCAGGCGCCCGCTCGTCGAGCCG
>CAMDCX010000087.1 GCA_945890715.1 PVC group bacterium
ATTGTTTGTTATTCCATCTCCTCTTTCTCTCTGAAATTACTCCAAGAGGGGTTGCGGGAATTTTGGCCACGGTATTCCCGTGGGCGAAATTCCCGCAACATTTTCGTCGTGGAAGGGTATTCTCGGTGTCTCCGTGTCTCAAGCCGTACTCGGCGGGTGGTGAATCTGAATTTCGGTCTTCAGCCACTCCAATAAGGCGGGGCGGTCGGGGACGGCTCCCTCCAGCTGGGCATCGTAGGCTTTCTTGCGCCAGACACCGATCTCGGGGCCTTCCTGGATTCCCAACGCCATAATGTCGCGGCCATTGATCCAGGGCGGGGGCAAGACTGGCTCGCTCTCCATCTGCTTGCGGAATTCGCCCAGATACTGGTAATTCGTCAGATCCCCATGACAGGACGCGCAGTCCAGCCGGTGCAACTCCAGCTCCAGCGGAAAGGTTGGCGCCCCGACCAGTCGTCGCAACGTCGCACGCCGCATGGACTTCACATCCACAAACCGCATATGGTTGCCGACCATGAACGCGATGGCATCCATGTCATCGTTGGAAAATCGCAATCGCTGCAGGATGGCACGGGCGGAGTCCTGTCCCACATTGGCGTGACACTCAAACCGCCAGCGGCCTTCCTTGAGCTGCGCGGTGGGCGGCTTGCCGACATCATGAAGTAGCACCGCCCAGGCCAACCGGATGTCGTGAGTGCGCATCTCATTGAGCATCACCACGGTATGCTGAAAGACGTCGCCTTCAGGGTGATATTCAGGCGGTTGTTCCACCCCCTGCATCGCCGCAATTTCGGGAAGCACCACCGGCAAGAGTTCGAGATCCCGCAACAGAATGAGGGCATCGCCCGCGCGCTTGGCTTCGACCCATAACCGGCTGAGTTCCTCCCGGATCCGCTCAGCACTGATGGCCATGATGCGCGGGGCGTATTCCCGGATGGCCTCGGCGGTGGCGGGATCCAGCGCAAAGCCGAGCGTACAGGCAAACCGAACCGCCCGCAGCAGGCGCAGGTGATCTTCCCGGAACCGTTCGCCCGGGTTGCCCACCGCGCGGATCACGCCCCGGGCAATGTCGTCATTACCCGCGACATAATCCAGAACCTGTCCCTTGAGCGGATCATAAAACAAGGCATTGACGGTGAAATCCCGGCGCTGGGCGTCGGTTTCGGGCTCAGAGAAGGTTACGTCAGTCGGATGGCGTCCATCCTCGTACGGCGCATCTTTCCGGAAGGTGGCCACCTCATACCAGTGTCCCTGCACCGGCACCCGCACGACACCAAAGGATTTGCCAACTCCAATCGAGTCCGGGAACAACTCCATCACCTTATCGGGGATGGCATTGGTGGCGATATCAAAGTCTTTGGGTTGGCGACCGAGGATAAGATCGCGCACACACCCGCCTGCCCAATAAGCAATGAAGCCAGCATCTTGAAGCCGACGGACGGCGTCAATCGCACCTTCAGCAGCGGGGCAACCCCCAGCCCATGACCATGCAAAGGTCTTCATAGCTTAAAGGTATGCGGCAGAAGATCCCGGAGCGCGAGTCTCTCGATTCGGTCGGGTTTGTCCAGGGAGGCAAGCATGACGGGAAAATCCGGGCCGCAGAATTCGGAAAGAACCTGGAGGCAGGCACCGCAGGGTGGCACCGCCTTGCCGCGGCCACCAACGATGGCCAGACCCTTGAATTTCCGACTTCCCTCCGAGACGGCCTTCAATACCGCCACCCGTTCAGCGCACATCGTCAGACCATAAGAGGCATTTTCGACATTGCATCCGGCAAATATCTTACCCCCATTCGTCATCAGGGCTGCTCCCACCGGGAAGTCAGAATAAGGAGAATAGCTATTTTGAACAGCACGCAACGCCGCCGCCATGAGCCGCCTGCCTTGCCCTAATTCCTTCTGGCTTTTCCCCCTTCGCGACTTCGCGTCTTCGCGTGAAATATCTTTTTTCATACCTCCTCCACAAATTCTTTCAACAACCGCGTTAATCCAGGAATGGCGGCCTTGGCACCGGCAAGCACGTCCTCGTGCGACAACGTCTGCCCAAAACCGGCCGCCGCATTGGTGATACAGGAAATCCCCGCCACCTTTAATCCGGCCGCCCGCGCCAGGATGGCCTCCGGCACGGTGGACATCCCCACGGCATCGGCGCCCATGCCGCGAAACGCCCCAATTTCGGCGGGCGTCTCGTACGAAGGACCGGTCACCGCCAGATAGACCCCGTGCTCAAGCGGCACACCCGCCCGCTTCCCCGCTTCATCCAACTGACGCCGGTAATCCGCATCATACACCCCGGTCATATCCGGGAAACGGGGGCCCCAGAAGGCATGATGCGGCCCAATCAAGGGATTCGTTCCCATCAGATTGATATGATCATCGATGATCATAACGGCTCCAGCCCGGAACCGGGGATTAATGCCCCCCGCGCTATTGGTCAGCACCAGACCCTGCGCCCCCATGGTCTTCGCGAGACAGACGGGAAACGCAATAGGGTCCCACCCGGCTCCCTCATACCCGTGGCGGCGTCCGGAAAAAATCAAAAGCTCAACCCCACCCTGCTGCGCCAGCAGAAGTTGTCCACCATGTCCCGCAACCTGGGGCGCGCCCAATCCGGGAATATCGGCGTAATCCAGCGAGTGCTTCACCGTGAATCCATTCGCCACCTCCCGCCACCCTGAGCCCATGACAAGAGCCAGTTTGGGGCGAAAGGCCGGGAAAGCCGCGCATACTTTTTCAGCAGACTTGATCATTCTTTCAGTATCCATATGCACTCCTTCAGAAGATTTACCACCCGCTTCGCTAGAGAAAACGGAGAGGACAAAGAGAGAGAAGAAAATGTTTTGCGCTTTTTAAAAATGGCGAGTACACCATTTTGAAAAATCGCAAAACCCCTTTCCTGAAGGGAAATCCGAGATGGGTTTCGCACGGCTTAAACCCTTTCTCATCCCCTCTTCCTCCAGGATGGTGTTTCGGCATTTTTGGCTCGGGTACTCCCGAACGAAAATGCCGAAACATTTTCTTCATCATCCCTCTCCCGCAAGCCTCCGTTTTCTCCAGCGCAGCGGGTGGTAAAAATTCTTTCCAACACCAGAGCCGGTGCGGTCACCGGTTGATCTCCAATCACAAAGGCCTGTTTGACCCAGGGCAGGGCGGCCTCGATCCGTTCCCGGGTTGCGGCATGTAACGTCGCCAGTGGCTGACCGGCCTCAACCTGCTCGCCAATCTTGACCAATCCCGACAACCCGGCCGCAG